>JAISYG010000126.1 GCA_031270075.1 Dysgonamonadaceae bacterium | reverse complement strand
TCGAAAACAAACTGTCCGTACTCGGCCGTTCCAATCTCTTGCGTCCCATAATGTGTCCGTTTTAACAGCAGACAAAGCTACAAAAAAAATCAATAGCACCTCAAAAAAAGATTTAGCCCGAAAAAATGATAATTTGAAATAGCCTGAAAATTTCGTATCTTTGTTCTGGAATTCCAAATGAAAAAGAGAATTGCCTATCTATTGCTTGTATTGGAGTATTTGCTTTCGCAGCACCTTTGTGGAGATTTATATATTAGTTATTCAAAAAAAACAATCTACAACTTATGAATAATACAAATACCGTTTTGACAGATGTTCTCATTGTTGGAGCAGGCCCTTCGGGACTGGCAACGGCTATTCATTTGGCAGACCTCTTGAAAAAAAACGACTTGGAACGTCGTATTTTAGTGATAGAAAAAGGAGCGTCGATAGGTAGTCATATCTTGTCGGGAGCCGTCATTCGTCCGGCTATCTTAGAGGAACTACTTCCTGAAATCGCTTTGGCCGCATTTCCGCTCGACGCTTCGGTGTCAAAAGATACTCTGTGGCTATTCAATTCCTCCGGTGGAGTGAAATCGCCCATGCACCCACCCGGAATGTCTAATAAAGGCAATTACATTGTATCGTTGGGACAACTTTGCCGCTTTTTGGCAATTAAGGCCGAAGAAAAAGGGGTGGAAATTTATCCGGGTTTTGCCGTAAGCGAAGTCTTATACAATGATCAAGGAAAAATCCGCGGAGCAAAAACCATTGACACAGGCGTAGATCATCACGGCAAGCCGTTGGAAAATTTCCAACCGGGAACGTGCATTGAAGCCCAACTGACTATTTTTGCCGAAGGCACGCGCGGCAGCTTAACAAAAACCGTCATCCGTAAGTTCGACCTCCAAAAAGGTAAAAATCCGCAAGTCTATTCCCTTGGATGCAAGGAACTCTGGAGTGTTCCCGAAGGCGCTATCGCTCCCGGCGAAGTGTATCATACGATGGGCTATCCCTTGAATTTACACGAATTTGGCGGCGGATTTATTTATGGTTTGAACAATAATCGCGTAGCCGTGGGTCTTGTAGCCGGCTTGGATTATGCCGACCCGATTTTCGATGTTCATGCGGCGTTTCAAATCTGGAAAACGCATCCGAAAATAGCGAACCTGCTGAAAGGAGGTAAATTGTTGGAATTTGGCGCCAAAACATTGCCCGAAGGCGGATATTATTCCTTGCCGCAATGTTATACGGATAATGCTTTAATTGTGGGCGACAGCGCCGGTTTCCTTGTAATGCCTGCCTTGAAAGGTATCCATTTAGCTATTCGTTCGGGCCTGTTGGCAGCGGAAACAGCCATAGAAGCTTTTTCGGAAGAAGATTTTTCGGAAAAAACGCTTCAAAGGTACGAAACGAAAATCCGGAATTCCTCTATTTATCAGGAAATGTATCCGGTTCGCAACTTCCGCCAAGCTTTTGCCAAAGGAATGATGACAGGCGGTTGGATGTATGGCACACAACTGTTGACGGGAGGCGCCGGTTTTGTCGGCAAAGTAAAAGTGCATACCGATGCAAATGCCACTCAAACCGTAACGGAATTTTCGGGTAAATCGTTCAAAAAACGATTTTCCCAAAAAACGGACTTTGATAAAAGGCTCACATTCGACAAGGCGACGGATGTTTTTTATTCAGGCGCTCATCATGACGAACAACAAGTTTGCCATTTACGTGTAAACAATCCTGTGTCGTACGAAGAAGTGAATATCAATCAATATGATGCCCCTTGTCGCTATTTTTGTCCGGCCGAAGTGTATGAAATTCATACCGGACGCGACGGCCGGAAGGAATTGCGAATTCACAGCGAAAACTGTATGCATTGCAAAACCTGTGATATCAAAGAACCGGGCGACGGAATTACCTGGATGGTGCCCAATGGAGGCAATGGCCCCGATTATCAAAACATGTAATTTTCACAACAATGACATTAACAATTATCAGCTTAATAAAACAAGTACCGCTCCCCAATGAAATGAGGATGGGGGACGATGGTTTAATGGACCGTACAAAAGCAAAATCAATTATCAATATGGATTGTCAATACGGTTTGGAGGCAGGACTTCAACTCAAGAAAGATTACCCGGACGCCCGGATGATTGTCTGTTCAATGGGACCGGGGTCGTTCGAGAATGCGTTAAAAACCGCTATTTCGATGGGATACGACGAAGCTTATCTTCTATCCGATCGTAAATTGGGAGGCTCGGATACCTTTGCAACAGGATTGGCTCTTGCCACCCTGCTCAGGCATTTGGGTTTTACTAAAGATGTTCAAGAGCCGTTTGTGATTTTTGCAGGCCGCCAAACCAGTGATGGCGATACGGCGCATGTTCCTTCGCAAGTAGCCGAAAATCTGGGCATTCCTCAAGCTACTTTCTGCGAATCGGCCAAACCCGATGGGAAAGGGAATATCGTAGTTAAACGTATCATCGAAGGGGGTTACCAACTATTGGAATTACCTATGCCCTGTGTAATTTCTCTTACGCCTACCGGTATTCCGCCCCGCAAACCTTCGCTTATTGGAGCTATTCATGCACGGAAATCGGTAATTACCGTGTTGAGCGTGGAAGATATCCGCCTTGGTACGGAAAAAATAGGTCTGAACGGTTCACCTACTATCGTGGCGGCTGTAGCCAATATCGAGAGCGAACGTCCCCCGATTGTGATGAGTGAGGGAGTCAACGAAACCGCTTTGGTGAATAACTTGATCGCCAACATAAAAAAAGGCGGTAATGTGCTGCAACACAAAGAACGAAAAGAAAAGAAGGAAACAGAACGGCCTGTTTTTCAGACGATGGATACCCGCGGCAACAACAAGCACATCTTGACTTGGGTGGAAATTGTCGACGGACAAATCGCCCGTCCATCATTGGAACTGTTCACGCCGGCGCGCCATTTAGCGGAACAATTAGGCAGCGATACCCGAATTAAAACCCTGTTGATTGGGAAAAACGTAGCGCCATTGGCCCAAACACTTTTTGAACACGGCGCCGACGAAGTGATCTTGATTGAAAACGATCGATTGGAAGAATATTTGGTTTTGCCTTTTTCGGATATCATCGCTCAAGCCATTCAAATACAAAAACCGGAAATTGCCCTTTTTGCCGCAACAACTGCGGGCAGGGAATTGGCGCCCCGCATTGCCGTCAAAACAGGTAGCGGAGTTACGGCCGACTGTACGGGATTGGAAATCGGCGAATATATTAATCGAAAAGAAAAAACGATTATTTATCCGATATTACATTCCCGCCGTCCGACTTATGGTGAAAGCAAGTTAGCGACTATTCTTGGATTTGTTTATCCGCAAATATCGACGGCGCGGCCAGGAACGTTTGAGGTACCGCCAAAAAGGGAAGGGCGCGAAGGCTTGATTTCCACTTTCAAACCGGAACTTTCGGACGATGATTTCCGCGTGCAAATCATAGAAACGATTCGCGGAGCAAGCGGGCTGCAAAATCTCTTCAATGCCGATGTCATCATTGCGGGTGGACGAGGGACTACTTCCGATGGTCTTCGATTGGTCAAAAAATTAGTTGAAGCGCTCAAAACGGCAGGTGTAAATGCCGAATGGGCTTGTAGCCGCGCCGTAGTGGATGGGAGCTATGCCGAATATGCCCGCCAAATCGGACAAACGGGTAAAACCGTTCGTCCCAAAGTGTATGTGGCGATTGGTATTTCCGGCGCTATCCAGCATCTTGCCGGCATGAAAGAATCCGGTACCGTGATCGCTATCGACCATAATCCGAAAGCGCCGATTTTCCGGAATGCCGATTTTGGCATTGTCGGCGAATATCAGGATATTGTTCCCGAACTAATCGAACAAGTTGTGCAAGGCTTTACTTTGGGTGTGGATACGAAAAAAGGATAATTTATCCGAAATAACCTGAAAATTCCGTATCTTTGCCCATTGAAATGGGAAGAATACTTGCAATTGATTACGGAAAAAAACGAACGGGACTGGCGGTGTCCGATCCGCTGCAAATGATTGCCGGAGGTTTGGCCACCGTCGAAAGCCGTGAAACCATCGACTATCTCCGGAATTATACCGCCCGCGAAGAGGTGGAACTGTTTATTCTGGGCGAACCCCGCCGCATGAATTACGAACCTTCGGAAAACATGTTACGGGTTGTACAATTCCAACAGCAATTGCACCAAGCGATTCCTTCCATTCCGATTCAACTGGTGGACGAACGGTTTACATCGGTCTTGGCGCACCGGGCTATGCTCGAAGGCGGACTGAAGAAAAGTCAACGACAAGACAAGACCCGGGTCGATAAACTGAGCGCAACCATTTTATTACAAACATATTTGGAAACAATTAGAAAATGATACTCCCGATTTATTTATACGGACATCCCGTGTTGCGGAAAGAAACAAAGGATATTCCACCGGATTATCCCCATTTGTCCCTCTTATTGGACAATATGTACGAAACCATGTACAATGCCAATGGCGTTGGTCTTGCCGCACCGCAAATCGGTCTTGAAGACCGCATTTTGGTTATCGACCTCACTTCCTGCGAAAAAGACGACCCTTCCTGCACCGGATTTAAAAAAGTGTTTATCAACGCCCATATTATTGAACGCGACGGTGAAGAAGTTTTGATGGAAGAGGGTTGCCTTTCCATTCCCAACATTCACGAAAAAGTGCCGCGTCCGAACCAGATACGGATTCGGTATTTAGACGAAAACTTGCAACCGCACGATGAAGTATATGAAGGATACAAAGCGCGGGTAATCCAGCATGAGTATGATCATTTGGACGGTATTCTTTTTACCGACCGGATTGCCGGCATCCGCAAACAATTGATCCGTTCTAAATTGAACAAAATAATGACGGGGAATGTCAGTTGTTCCTATAAAGTGAAGCGTTAATCAAGAGCAGGATAGCACCGTGGAACCCGGAAATTCCGCTTGCAAGCTTTCCGGCGTTTCAAACAGACCGAAGACCGAAGACCCTGAACCCGACATGCAGGCATAAACGGCGCCCTTTTCATACAGTTTTTGCTTTATAGCGCCTATGGCCGGAAAACGGGCGAACACGCCGTCTTCAAAATCATTAATCAAATAATCTTTCCACGTTTCTACCGGACGACAAATCCTGTCGCGGACAGATTCCCTGGGCGTTCGAGGCTTTACATACGAGTACGCTTCTTGCGTCGAAACATGAATATCCGGTTTAATAATAACTAAATAATATCCTCTAAGAGAAATGGATACAGGAGTTAAAATCGTTCCGGTTCCTTCGGCGAATACCGGCCGGTTCTGAATGAAAAACGGACAATCGGCGCCTAATTGTGCGGCATAATCCTCTAATTGTTGATCCTGCAAATGTAAGCCGGAAAAATCGTTCAGCAATTGCAGCATGAAAGCCGCATCGGCCGATCCGCCGCCCAGGCCCGCCCCGAAAGGAATGTTTTTTTGCAGATAAATATCCAATTCCGGAATATCGTAGTGTTCTTTCAGTAAGCGGTAAGCCTTGAGAACCAAATTCTGTTGTGGGTCGCCGGCAATGGGAATCCCTGTTTGAGAAAACGTAGTAATGCCTCCGGCGGCCGGAACAATCTCTAAAGCATCATACAACCGAACCGGATAAAAAACCGTTTCGATATTGTGGTAACCGTCCGGGCGTTTTGAAACAACGTTCAGTCCCAGGTTGATTTTTGCATTTGGAAAAGTAATCATATCCGATTCTTTCGACTTTTGTTGACGACTTGCTGCTATCCTCTCTTCAGTTCATTTCACAAAATTACATGAAAATCGTATGATTTGCAAATCGTGTGCCCTGTCCCCCTGATCAACCTCCCCTTTGTTCGTGTTATTTAAAATATTAATAGTAACTTTGTGTTGATTTTATCATTAAAAAAATTGCATTATGTTAGATCTCAATGCTTCTGTTCTGTTAATATATACCGGAGGAACTATCGGGATGATAGAAGACCCGGAAACCGGCACATTAAAACCTTACGACTTCAGCCATCTGAAAGAACAGGTTCCCGAACTGAATCGCCTCAAATTTAATATCGACAGCATACAGTTTCAAGAGCCGATCGATTCGGCGGACATGAATCCGGAACAATGGAAAAAAATCGTCTGGATCATCGAAGAACGTTACGACCAATACGATGGCTTTGTTATTTTACATGGAACGGATACGATGGCCTATTCGGCTTCTGCTTTGAGTTTTATGCTGGAAAATCTGAATAAACCGGTTATCCTCACCGGCTCGCAACTGCCGATTGGGAAGATCCGTACCGACGGCAAAGAGAATTTGGTTACCGCGCTGGAAATTGCCGTCGATAAAGATCCGGATGGCAAGGCTTTTGTGCAGGAAGTTTGCATTTTCTTCCAAAACCTCCTGATGCGGGGGAATCGGACATCCAAAATCAGCGCCTCTTATTTCAACGCGTTTAATTCGTTCAATTTTCCGGTATTGGCGGAAGCCGGTGTCAAAATTCATTACCGGAACGATTTGATGCACCGTCCGTTGCGGAACAATTCACCCAAATTCCACAGTTCGCTCGATTCCAATGTGGCAATTGTGAAAATTTTCCCCGGAATATCGGCGGATATATTAAAAGCCATGATTGCGATTCCCCACCTCAAAGGGATTGTGCTGGAAACTTACGGCGCCGGCAATGCTCCCAATCAAAAATGGTTTTTGGATATCATTGAAGAGGCGGTTAACAAAGGCATTGTCATAGTCAACGTTACGCAATGCGCTTCCGGATCGGTCGATATGCGGCGTTACCAATCGGGCAAAGCGATGAAAGATCTCGGCGTGATTTCCGGTTACGACATTACCACCGAAGCGGCCGTTACCAAACTGATGTTCCTTTTCGGTTTGGGATTAGACCGGAAAGAAGTCAAAACGTATATGAAAGTTTCTTTGGTGGGGGAAGCCACTATCGAATAGATTATTTCGATTCATTGGCTTTACGGGCATCCAATAGTTTTTGCACTTGTTTTTCGATGGCGTCCTCTTCAATTTTTTCAAACAACAATTCCGGTCGGTTCAGCGGATGTCCGGCTTCCAGAACATCGATACTTCCCAACTGCTCCCATTTCAACTCCGGCCGGTTGATTAATTGCTTGATTTTATTGGAAGTAAACGGCAAAAACGGTTCAAATGCGATGGCCAGGCCGGCGGTGATTTGCAGGCTCACATTCAGGATAGTCGCCGTGCGTTCGATGTCTGTTTTAGCTGTTTTCCAGGGTTCGGTATCGGCCAAGTATTTATTTCCGATACGCGCCAGGTTCATGGCTTCTTTCAGCGCTTCGCGAAAGCGGTAATGGTCGAGGTGGTTTTCCATTTCCGTTTTTATCCGAAGAAATTCATCCAGCGTTTGCCGGTCGTAATCCGTCCATTCGCTATGAGTCGGAACTTTTCCGTCGAAATATTTTTGTGTTAATACCAAGGTGCGATTGACGAAATTACCCAAAACGGCCACCAATTCGTTATTGTTGCGCGCCTGAAAATCTTTCCACGTGAAATCGTTATCTTTGGTTTCGGGAGCGTTTGCCGTCAGAACATAGCGCAATACATCTTGTTTGTCGGGAAAATCTTCCATATATTCGTGCAACCAAACTGCCCAGTTCCGCGATGTGGATATTTTATCGCCTTCCAAATTCAGAAATTCATTGGCCGGAACATTATCGGGCAAAATATAGCTACCGTCGGCTTTCAACATGGCCGGAAAAACGATGCAATGGAATACAATATTGTCCTTCCCAATAAAGTGGACTAATTTGGTTTCCGAATCTTTCCACCATTTTTGCCAATCGCCGGGCGAGTGTTCGATGGTATTGGATATATAACCGATAGGTGCGTCGAACCAAACGTATAGCACTTTTCCTTCGGCGCCTTCTACCGGCACGGGAACGCCCCAATCCAAATCGCGACTGACCGCACGGGGTTGCAATCCCATATCCAACCACGATTTGCATTGCCCGTAAACATTCGGTTTCCATTCTTTATGGTCTTCCAGAATCCATTGTTTCAACCATGCTTCGTGTTTATCCAAAGGCAAATACCAGTGTTTGGTTTCTTTCAAAACCGGAATACTTCCCGAAATGGCGGATTTGGGATGAAGCAGTTCCAAGGGACTTAAAGCAGTGCCGCAGGCTTCACACTGATCGCCGTAAGCGCGGTCGTTGCCGCAATGCGGACAAGTTCCGGTAATATAGCGGTCGGCCAAAAATTGCCGGGCTTCGTCGTCGTAATATTGTTCGGAAGCCTTCTCAATAAATTCATCCTTATCGTATAGCTTACGGAAAAAACCGGAAGCGGTTTTGTAATGGATTTCCGAAGAGGTACGGGAATAAATATCGAAGCTAATCCCAAAATCTTCAAACGATTTTTTGATAATGTAATGATAACGGTCTACGATTTCCTGAGGAGTAACTCCTTCGTTTTTAGCTTTTAAAGCAATGGGTACGCCGTGCTCGTCCGAACCGCCGATAAAAAGGACTTCTTCTCCTTTCAGACGCAGATACCGGGCATAAATATCGGCGGGAATATACACGCCTGCCAAATGTCCGATGTGAATCGGCCCGTTGGCGTAGGGCAAGGCGGAAGTAATAAGGGTTCTTTTATATTCTTTGCTCATCGTTGTAAATTTAGGATGCAAAGGTAACAACTATTTATTATATAAACCGAATTTGTTTTGAACAATTACCGGAAAATCATCTTCTGTAAAAAATTAATTGTTTGCCGGTTTATACGGAAACTTCCAATTTCCCGTTAATAGTTGTATAGACGTTTTTACATGAAATTTCGCTTGTTGATTGTCGGATTACTATGTGCTTGTGCCTCTCACGCACAGCGAATGAGCATTTCCGGAACGGTTTCCGACCCCGCAGGACTCCCCCTCGAATTGGTAGCCGTACATGAAAAAGGCAGCATCAACGGTACGTTTACCAACGAAAAAGGGCGCTATACTTTGTCCGTCGCCCGCGCCGATTCCGTAACGCTCGTCTTTTCCTGTTTGGGATACATGAAAATCGAAACCGTTATACCCAATCAGCAAACCTCTCTGACGCTCGATATCCGGATGCGCTCCCAATCGTACGAACTGGAAACGGCTGTGGTTACCGCCAGCCGCATCCAAACCGGTACGATGGAACGAATCGCTATGGGACAGGGACGTTTATCGGTCGACGCCACCGGCGGAAGCATCGAATCGCTGGTCATGACGGCCGGCACAGGCGTTTCGACCAACAACGAACTAAGCGCCCAGTACTCCGTTCGCGGGGGAAATTACAACGAAAATATTGTATACGTCAACGGTATAGAAGTCTACCGCCCGTTGCTGATACGGAGCGGTCAGCAAGAAGGCTTGAGCTTTATTAATCCCGATATGACCGAAGCCGTGCAGTTCTCGTCCGGTGGATTCGAGGCGCGTTACGGCGATAAAATGTCGTCGGTATTGGATATTACTTATAAAAAGCCGGAACAGCTGGCCGGCGGCGTGTCGGGCAGCCTGCTCGGCGGCAACGTGTATCTGGAAAGCGCAACCGGAAAATTCACTCAAATCACCGGATTCCGTTACAAACGGGGCACTACGCTGCTGAGTACACTCGATACCAAGGGCGATTACGACCCATCGGCCATCGACCTGCAAACGTATATGACATATTCCTTCAGTCCGAAACTGACCGCCGGCTTCCTGGGGAATTACTCGGAAAATATTTATGATTTTATTCCCCAGACTCGTGAAACTTCGTACGGAACGATGGACAATCCCCGTAAATTCAAGACGTATTACGGCGGAATGGAACGCGACCGTTTTCGTACGTTGTTCGGCGCCGCTACGCTGAAATACGCCTGGGACGATCGCGCCGATATCGCCCTGCAACTCTCCGGCTTCCAGTCGCACGAAGAGGAAAATTACGATATCGACGGCGCATACTATATCAGCAATGTGCTGGACGAGAACAACGAAGATAATATCGGCACAGGAGCTTTTCTGCAACACGCCCGGAACCGTTTAAACGCCCAGGTACTGAATGTATCGCTCGTGGGTAATGCCGGATTGAACCGGCACTCGGTGCGCTGGTCGCTGGGCGTTCAGAAAGAGATTATCAAAGACCGTATCAACGAATGGGAATTGCGCGATTCGGTGGGTTATTCGCTGCCTTTCGACGAAAACACGTTGCGGGTGCGTTACAATCTGCATTCCAAAAACGATATTCAATCCACACGGTTTTTCGGTTATCTCCAGGATACCTATAAATTCCGGAACCAGGCGGGGCTGTTTTCTTTGACCGCCGGCGTGCGGGGAAGTTACTGGAACTACAACCGGGAATGGATCATTAGCCCGCGGGCGTCGCTGGGATTTGTTCCTGCGCAAAACCAGCATTACACTTTCCGCCTGGCCGGTGGCGTATACTATCAATCGCCTTTCTACAAGGAATTTCGCATTATCCGTGCCGGTGAAAACGAAAACAATTCCATCGAGTTGAACCGGGATATCCGGTCGCAACGTTCCATTCATCTGGTTTTGGGTGGCGATTACCATTTCAAAATTCCCGACGGCCGGCCGTTTAAGTTTACAACGGAAATGTACTACAAGAAATTAGACAATCTGGTACCCTATACGGTCGACAATGTGCGGGTGTGGTATTCCGGCGAAAATACGGCTTACGGTTACGCTACGGGGATTGACGCCAAACTGTTCGGACAATTCGTTCCCGAAACGGATTCGTGGATAGGCTTGTCCCTGATGCAAGCCAAACAGTACATCGACGGCGAACGGGTTTCGATGCCGACCGACCAGTTATACAATTTCACGATGTATTTTACCGATTATATGCCCAAACCGTACGACCGCTTACAGGCCAATCTCCGCATTATCTGGGCGCAGGGTTTGCCTTCCGGGGTTCCCGGCAACGAATACAAGCCGCGTTTCCGCGCTCCGGCCTATCGACGGGTCGATATGGGCGTTTCTTACCGTTTGTGGAGCGAAGTCGACCGTTACCGTAAAGCCGTTTTCTGGAATCATTTCAGGAACATCTGGGTGGGTGTGGATTGCTTCAACCTATTAGACATCAAGAATGTAAATTCATATTCCTGGTTTACCGACGTTACCGGTGCCCAGAATGCCGTACCCAACCGTTTGACGGGGCGGCAACTGAATGTCAAGTTGGTGGCCGAATTTTAACTGTTTTCATCTCTATGCACGAAGAAATTAATTTTGTATCCGATTTAGCGTTAATATTGATATCTGCAGGAATCATGACGCTGATTTTCAGAAGAATCAAACAGCCTCTGGTATTGGGTTATATCGTTGCCGGCTTTTTGGTCGGACCTCATTTTCATTTGTTACCGACGGTTGTCGCCGAGCAAAACGTTGCCGAATGGTCGGAAATCGGCATTATTTTCCTGCTTTTTGCGCTCGGACTTGAATTCAGCCTCAAAAAACTGATGAATGTGGGCGGCCCGGCTGTCATCACCGCTATCACGGAAGTGATAACCATGCTGTGCGTCGGCTTTTTCATCGGACACCTGCTGGGCTGGACCACCATGGAAAGCGTTTTTCTCGGCGGTATGCTTTCGATGTCGTCAACCACCATCATCATCAAGGCGTTCAACGATTTGGGACTTCGGAATCAGAAATTCACCACCATCGTGTTCGGCACGCTGGTAGTGGAAGATATTGTCGCCATCTTGATGATGGTAATGCTTTCTACCGTAGCCGTCAGCCAGCATTTCTCCGGCATGGAAATGATTTTCAGCCTTTTGAAACTGGGCTTCTTCCTGATCCTTTGCTTCCTGGTTGGGATTTACGTGCTGCCTTCCTTCTTTCGTCATGCCCGGAAGTGGATGAACGAAGAAACCCTGTTGATTATATCCATCGGCTTCTGCTTCGGACTGGTTGTGCTGGCTACCCATCTCGGCTTTTCGGCAGCGCTGGGAGCTTTCATCATGGGTTCCATCCTGGCGGAAACGATTGAAGGGG
>JAISYG010000124.1 GCA_031270075.1 Dysgonamonadaceae bacterium | reverse complement strand
AAGCCATAAGCAACCATGCAGGAAGAGTGTTTTCATGCACACAAAATTACATGAAAAACCCGGGTTTTCCAAGCACTCGAGATAAAAATCAAGATCACAGGAAGTTTACAGGAAAAAATAACTTAACCACTATGAATTAAATTTTGTATTCCGAAAATTTATACGTAAGTTTGTAATTTATTAGTTAATTTATACGTGAACATATAAATCAAAAAGTGCTGTATGAAATTTGTTGTATCCAGTAATTTGTTATTAAGCCACTTGCAAACAGTGGGCAGGGTAATCGCTTCTAAGAATACGATACCCATTTTAGATTGTTTTTTATTTGAACTTCACGGACATCGACTCACCATAACGGCCGCCGACAGTGAAACGCGCATGATAACGACGATTGAGGTGGGCGAGGTGGAAAAAGAAGGCACATTCGCCGTTCCGTCGAAAAACCTCTTGGATGCGTTAAAAGAACTTCCGGAACAACCGGTCTTATTTGAAATCAACGAAACAAACCTCGAAATGTTGATTTATTACGAGAATGGGAAATACAATTTTGTGGCGCAACGGGGCGATGAATATCCCCAATCCAAGCCATTGCCCGAACATGCAGCCCATTTATCGCTCAAAGCTTCCGATTTGCTGACCGGCATTACCCATACGATTTTTGCCAGCGGCGAAGACGAACTGCGTCCCGTGATGAACGGTATCTTTTTCGATATTACCCCCGAAAATATTACTTTTGTTGCTTCCGATGGACATAAATTAGTACGTTTCAAGAATATCACTGCAACAGGAAATGAAGCGGCTTCGTTTATTCTTCCGAAAAAACCGGCGAATTTGTTGAAATCGATTTTGCCGCGCGAAGAAGGAGAAGCGGTAATCGGTTTCGATACCAACAACGCCTACATTACGATGTCGCATTTTGTAGTGGTGTGTCGACTGATTGAAGGCCGATACCCGAACTACAACGGAGTGATTCCACAAAACAACCCCTACCAAGTAACGATCGACCGTTTAACTTTCGTCAATGCACTGAAACGGGTAACGGTGTTTGCCGACCCGGGCACCAGCCTGATTCGCCTGAGTTTTTCGCACAACAGCATTTTTATTTCGGCACAAGACATTAATTTTTCCACTTCGGCCGAAGAAACGATTTCCTGTCTGTATGACGGAGCCAATCTGAATATCGGTTTCAAGGGAACGTATTTGATTGAAATATTGAATAATATACTGTCGGAAGAAGTAGTGCTCCAGTTGGCCGACCCTTCGCGCGCCGGCTTGATTTTACCTGCCGAAAACGAAGAAGGCCAAGATCTGCTCATGCTGTTAATGCCCATGATGTTGAACGAATGAAACTGAATTTACGTAATCCGCTTGTTTTTTTTGACCTCGAAACTACCGGTATCAATATTGTATCCGACCGCATTGTCGAGATATCGTATTTGAAAATCCATCCCAATGGCGACGAGGAATCCCGCACGCGCCGGATTAATCCGGAAATGCCTATTCCGCCGCAAGCAACGGAGGTGCACGGTATTACGGACGAGGACGTAAAAGAGGCACCGACTTTCAAATCCATTGCCAAATCGCTGGCCGCTCAAATCGAAGGTTGCGATTTGGCGGGTTACAACTCCAACCGCTTCGATATTCCGCTTTTGGCCGAAGAATTTCTCCGGTCCGGCGTGGATATCGACCTGATGAAGCGGAAATTTATCGACGTCCAAACCATTTTCCACAAAAAAGAACAGCGAACGCTGGGAGCTGCCTATAAATTCTACTGCGAAAAAGAGTTGGAAAATGCACATACGGCCGAAGCCGATACCGTGGCTACCTACGAAATCCTGCAAGCCCAGTTAGACCGTTACCCCGATCTAAAAAATGATATTGCTTTTCTCTCGGACTATTCCGCCTTCGGTAATAACGTCGATTTTGCCGGCCGGATCGTGTATAACGACAAAATGCAGGAGGTCATTAATTTCGGAAAATACAAAGGCCGGTTGGTCGAGGAGGTGTTCCGTGAAGACCCCGGCTACTATGGATGGATTATCCAGGGCGATTTCCCCTTGCACACCAAGAAAGTATTTACTGCGATTAAATTGCGGTCGGCGTTTAATAAGTAGCGCCTCTTCAAAAAGCCCATTTTACGCGACGGCAGGGTCATCCCGGTATACGATAAGGCATATTATTTACGGATAAATTAGGCAAATAAAAACATGAAAAACATTCTTCTCCCATTCATTGGGTTCTTTCTGTCTGTATCGTTGTATGCCATACAACTTGAATCGATTTACACACAGCGTCCCGTCGATCCCGAAGCATTCTATTTTACTCCTGAAAATTACAACATCCGGGCCGATGGGAAAACAGATGTTTCAGATGCTTTACAGGCTGCTATCAATCAGGTAAAGAGTGAAAAGAACTTTGGTATATTGTTTATCCCCGAAGGAAAATACTTGATAAGTAAAACCATCTATATTCCGGGGGCTATCCGTTTGATTGGCTACGGTAAGAACCGCCCGGAAATGATTCTGGCAAAAAACTCCCCGGGATATCAGGAAGCGGTTCCGAACGATAAGGGGAAGGCAAACTATCTGTTCTGGTTTACCGGCGGAATGGTCCGGCCGGGCGATCCGGTTCACGACGCCGGCGCCAGTACCTTTTACAGCGCCCTGTCGAACATCAATCTTCGTATCGAAGACGGCAATCCCCATGCGGTCGGGTTACGGACGCATTTTGCCCAGCACAGTTTTATAAGTCATGTAGCCGTATACATCGGCAAAGGGAAAGCCGGCTTATTCGATGTAGGGAATGAACTGGAAAACGTCGCTTTCTTCGGCGGCGATTACGGCATTTATACCACCAAAGCATCGCCGGGATGGCAGGTTGCGATGATTGATTCCTATTTTGAAGGTCAACGGATAGCAGCATTGCGCTGTCAGGAATCGGGTTTGGCAATGGTCAATCTGCAGGTAAAGAATGTTCCGACGGTATTCGATATCGACCCCAATTACGCCGACCGTTTGTTTGTGGAAAACAGCCGGTTTGAAAATGTGAGCGGTCCGGCAATTATTATCAGTAATGAAAACAATAGCAACAACCAAATTACTTTGCTGAATGTGGATTGCCGCAATGTTCCGGTATTAGTGAAATACCGCCGCAGCAATACGCAAACCACCGTTCCCCATACCATTTACAAAATCAAGACTTATGCGCACGGCTTGCAAATGGATCATATCGCAGCCCGTGCCGAATATCGTACCCAACTCGATGCCGAACCGATGCGAAAAATGCCGGAGGCCATGCCGAGGGATATTCCTTCCCTTCCGGCAATGCATACATGGGTGAACATCCGCGATTTGGGAGCCAAAGGCGATGATGAAACGGACGATACACCAGTGTTTCAGGATGCCATTGATAAGTACGACCATATTTATGTTCCGCAAGGCTGGTACCGTTTCACGGAAACATTAAAAATGAAACCGAATACCTGCCTTATCGGACTGCATCCTTTCGGAACACAATTCCGGTTGGCGGAAAGTACGCCCGCATTCAGTGGTTTCGGCGCTCCGAAAGCCTTACTGGAATCGTCGGCCGGCGGAACGAATATCCTGAACGGAATCGGAATCAACACCGGCGGATACAATTATCGTGCAGTGGGCGTCCGATGGATGGCCAACGCCGATTCCTACCTCAATGATGTGAAATTTGTCGGTGGACACGGTGGAATGGCTAAGCCCCGTCCCAACGAAGCGCCTTCGCAAAGAAATTACTCACAGCAAGCACCCCGCATCAGTTCGCCCTATCATCCGATTACCCATCCGGGAATGGATCAGGCTTGGGATAATCAATACTGGAGCCTTTGGGTTACCAACAACGGCGGGGGAACCATTAAAGACGTCTGGTCGGCCAGTACCTACGCTCTGAACGGTCTTTACATCAACAATACCAGCACACCCGGACGCATCTACGCTATGTCGCTGGAACATCATGTCCGCAACGAAGCCCAGTTCAAAAACGTTGCCAACTGGAAAATCTATTGTTTGCAATTGGAAGAAGAAAGCCGGGAAGGCACGGAATGTCAGCCGGTAGAAATGCAGGGCTGCCAAAACATCACGTTTGCCAATCTGTATATGTTTCGGGTCATTCGCATCAACGAACCGTATCACAATTCCATCCGGATTTGGGACAACTGCGAAAACATCGAATGGCTGAACCTGCATAATTATTCCCAGATCAAATATACGACCGATAATCCGGTATACGATATCAATAAAAACAGAGAAGTCCGTCCCTGGGAATTGCAGCAATTAATCGTTACCGGAAAAGAACCGCGCAACGTTCCGCTTAGCCATGCGGTAGGGAAGGTACAGCTACTGGCATCGGGATTTGAGTTTGCCGAAGGAATTACCCGCGACAGCAAGGGAAATATTTATTTTTCCGAACAACGTTTCCGCCGGATTTACAAATGGTCGGTCGAAACCCATACGATTTCATTGGTTTCCGTTTTCCCCTGGGAACCCCTGTCCCTGGGATGCGATACGCAGGATAATCTGTTAGTGATTTTCCGCTACAAACCGCAACCGGGCTACCGGGTGGACGGCAAACCCGAAACGCCAATCCATTATCCGGATACGAGAGGTACTTCATTCGCCGGTTACGGTAACAATGCCTTTGAAACGAGGGTGTATTCCATCCATCCGGACCATCCGGAAGAAACCATCAAGGCCTTGCCGAAAGTGCCGATGGGGTCGGTTTCGCCTATTGTCAAAGCATTGTATCCTTCCAACCGGTGGCGCGATTTCCACGATTTCAACACGGTGGTGATGTATAAACCCGAATCGTGCTTTGTGGCGCCCGACGGAAAAACCATTATTCCCGACCAGTACGATTGGGCCAGAGCCTCTTCCGCTTTGGAAGCCTACCCCGGCCAACCGTTCTACGCTTCGGATGAATACGATAAGCGGATGGTGCGCATGGATGTTGCTTCCGACGGCACATTGTCCCATCTGAAGTACTTTGTGGAATGGGGCGAGTTCGGTTCCGCCGTCGATAAAGACGGAAATTTGTATGTCGCCGACGGACACATTTATATCTTCGATACAAACGGGAAACCAAAAGGCGTCATCGACGTACCCGAACGCCCTACGGCCATTCAATTCGGTGGAAAAGACGGAAACACCCTGTTTATTACCGCCCGTTCCAAATTGTTCGATGTAAAAGTCCGGTAAACAATTCATAAGTAGGCACGTCCGTTAATTACAAAAATTATCCCAACTATTTGCTTGTAAAATAGTTGGGATTTATGGTGCCTATTTAGGTTCTTAACGTTCCTCGAAGTCTTTTTCAATCACGGGCGTGATTGAGTGCCGATAACGCCCGTGATTGAGTGCCGATAACGCCCGTGATTGAGTGTCGATAACGCCCGTTATAGAGTGTCGATAACGCTCGTTATTGTCGGTCAATCATAAACAGGTTTATTGCACGGTCAGCATTTTATCAAATACCGCCGTGCGTGGTGCAAAATGTTTGTTGACATAATACATAAAAATTAAATGGTGAAAACTATAGTTTGCGCAATGCGCGGTAAATGGTACGTGGTAAATGGTCGACGGTAAACGGTGCACGATAAGGAGATACAACAACCGTTGGGGTGTTGTGTATCCTACACCGTGTATCGTGCAGCGAATGCACGAAGCAGTGCTGTAACTTACTGAATTGTAGCTGAATAAATGGGTGATGGAAACGGCAATGCCTTTTGAGAATCGTTCGGATGGCGATTCGTAGAGCGGATAGAATCTTGTATGTTTCTTCCTGTGCCGGTCATTATTGCAAGCTGTTTTATTGTTTTCGCTGGTAACCAGCGGCTTTATCGGTGCAAATGTAGTGTTTTATTTGTATTCCAACAAATTTTGGTGTGTTTTTTTTTGTGGGTACTTCGGTGAGGTGGATTTAGGTGGATTAGAAGCAGCAGCCGGGACGGGGTGATGAACCGATAAATTCTATCCTGTGCATTAGGGTAATTCCTTTTTGCAGATGCTTGTTGGTCAGTAGGTACTTTCTTTCCATATTTTCTTAATGGGCAGAATCAATCGCTCCAACAAAGAAATATCCTCCGTAACGATATCGGCCTGTCCCTGCATATTCGGCAAACGGGGTAATACCTTCCGATAGGTAGTCATCAGCGGATGGGGAAGAACTATTTCTACCGTGTAATAAACCGATTCGTCGCTTGGAGCAGGCACTAAGGAAATATTCCGCACGGTTCCGCGGAGAATGCCGTATTCGTTTTCAGGGAAATTTTCCAGACGGATATTCACTTTCTGCTCCGCTTTTACTTTGCCCGACCGGGCAACCGGAAGCAGGGCTTTGCCGATCACCAGAAAATCGCCCGCAGGAATAATGCTGAATATGTCACTGCCGGCCGAAACATTTTGATTGACCGTCCAGTAATTAGTAAAAGTGATTTTGCCGGCAACAGGCGCTTTCAATACAAAGCTGAGTTCCCAAGCTTCTATCTCCGTCTTGATTTGCGAAACAAGCGACAAAAGTTGCGTATAGAGTCCGTTGAACTTTTCAACCTCCTGCTGTCCGGTATCCAGCAATGATTCTTTCAATTGGGCAATCTGTATTTGCATATTGTTAACGGACGACTGCATGTTTTCACAAGCCAAAATGCTCTGCAAATATTGATTTTTCGATTTTTCCAGTTCTTCGCTGGAAATAACGCCGCTGATATGCAACAACGAATCTCGCCGGTATTGGTTTTGAATAAGGGAAAATTGTTCTTGGGTAATTCTTTGTTGACGCAGCAAATTCCGGTATTGTTGTTTATATTGCACAATCCGCTCCCTTGTTATGGCCGTTTTTTGCGGATAATACAGCAACCGCTTGTATTCGAGATACTCAAAAAGAGTGATGTAGAAATTGGCATACAATGTTTGCAGGTTGCCTACCTGTAAATCTTTGTCGGGAAGTTCCGGTAAGAAATTCTGCGTTACATCCAAAGCGGACAGATAAGTTTGCAACGCCGCAATGTCTTGAGTGCGGGCGGAATTATCAATCACCGCCAAATAGTCCCCCGCTTTTACCTCCTGATTATCCTGTACATATAATTCGCTGATTTTCCCCGATGAACGGGCTACCACGTTGGCCGGCGGATTCATGCCTGTCAGGACAATACGGGCGGATATCACATCGGGATACTTAATAACAGCGCTACCAACCAAAAGAATTCCAACCACCATCGCCAGCAGCATGATACCCCACCGCAAAATCCAGGAAGGAACACTTCCCAGAACTTCCTGAAATTCTTCACTCCGCAATTCTATCTCGTTTTCCTCTCTCATCTTTTATCTTAGCATCTCATCTGTACCTTTTTAACTCTTAGTTCTCAACTCCCCAACTCCAACTGATTCTTCACCAAAGCATAATAAGCGCCCCGTTGGGTCGTCAATTCCGCATGTGTGCCTTCCTCTACAATCTTCCCTTTGTCCAGTACGATAATATTGTCGGCCTTTTGAACAGTACTCAACCGGTGTGCAACGATTATCACCGTTTTTCCTCTGTAAAATTCTTTCAGTTTATCCATGATGATGCGTTCGTTGTTGGCGTCCAGTGCATTGGTTGCTTCATCGAAAAACAGAAATTCCGGATTTTTATAGACGGTTCTTGCAATTAGTAGCCGTTGCCGCTGTCCCTGACTGATGCCACTGCCTTCCATCCCGATTTTCGTATTGTATTTCAGCGGAAGCGATTCGATAAATTCCCGGATATTGGCTGTTTCCACGGCGTAAAGCAGGCGATTTTTATCGATTTCTTCCTCACCTACCGCGATGTTGTTGGCTATGGTATCGGAAAAGATAAAGCCGTCCTGCATGACGGCGCCCGTTTTTTGACGCCACAGGTGGGGGTTGATTTCTTCCAACGGCGTTTCATCTACCTTTATTTTGCCTTTCAACGGAAGGTAAAAACCTAACAGGAGTTTAATAATCGTCGTTTTCCCGCTACCGCTGGCGCCAACGATGGCTGTAATTTGATTGTTGGGAATTCTTAAACTTAAATCTTCCAGTACGTAATCACGTTCTGCCCCGTCGTAGCTGAAACTGATATTTTCTATCCGGAGCGAATGATTTTCCGGCAATGCGTTCAATTTATGAATAATCGTCTGTTCTTCATCATCTTTATTGTGTACTTCGTTCAGCCGTTCCAGACTGATTTTAGCATCTTGAAGCGATTGGGCAAAACCGATTACCTGTCCGATGGGGCCGGACAGTTGTCCGATAATGTAACTGATGGACATCATCATACCCAGCGTAATACTTCCATCGACAACTGCCCTGGCCGATAAGAACGAAATGAGCAGGCCGGTTGTTTGACTGAAAAACAGGGAACCCATTTGCTGATACTGTCCCAATGCCATACCCTGAATGCTGATTTTAAACAGTTTTACCTGAATCCGTTCCCATTTCCAGCGCTGCTGCTTTTCGCAGTTGTTGAGTTTGATTTCCTGCATTCCGGTTACTAACTGTACCAGATTGCTTTGGTTGGCCGACGATTGTGTGAAACGTTTATAATCCAACTTTCGGCGGTAACGCATGAAAAAGATTATCCATGCTAAATACAGTCCGTTTCCCAAAAGGAATACGCCCAGAATGGGTAAATTATAATAAGCCAGCACAAAGGCAAAAACAAAGAAATTGAAAAAGGAAAACAAGGTCGAAAGGGTTGTTCCCGTCATGAAGCCTTGTATGCGCGAATGATCACCGATGCGTTGCATGATGTCGCCGATGTTTTTGGCATCGAAGAAACGCAACGGCAGTTTCATCAACTTAATCAAAAAGTCGGAAATCAGGGAGATGCTGATGCGGGTATTGACATGCAGGGTTATCCAGTTTTGAATAAACGAAACAGCCATTTGGGTAACGGACAAGACGAGTTGTGCTATCAGAATCAATGTAATAAAATTCAGATTGTTGTTTCCGATTCCCTGGTCAACCATTGCTTGAGTCAAGAAAGGCAGAATCAATGCAAACACGCTGCCCACCAACATTCCAACGGCTAACTGGAAAATCTGTGATTTATAAGGAAACAGATAGCGCAAAAAATAACCAAGATTCTTTTCCTGTTTTTGTTTATCGTCTTCATGTACATAAAATTCGGGCGTTGGCTCCAAAAACAATACTGTCCCCACGTCTTTTCCCTCAGCTTTGGCTGAAGTCCAGGATTTCCGGAACTGTCCGGCATTCATGGTGTATTTTTCACCGGCAGGGTCGGCAATGTGGAATTGATATTGTTGTCCGTGTTTGGAAATTTTGTACAGAACGACAAAATGGTTTTGATTCCAATGCAGGATGCAAGGCAATTGAACGTTTTCAACCAACTGCTCGAAATCGATTCTTACGCCTGCTGTGTGGAATCCGATGCTTTCGGCAGCATCGCTGATACCGAGCATCGAAACACCCTCGCGGGTGATAAACGATTTTTCCCTCAGGGTTTGAAGGGTATAGTGGCGACCGTAGTGCTTCGCTATCATACGAAGGCTGGTGGGGCCGCAGTCCATCGCGTCTAATTGGAGGTAGTGAGGGAAAGGTAAGTCAAACATTATTTAAACAGTAAAGACTCTAATTTTTTTTGCATTTTTGCATTCCCCGGATAGCCTGAAAATTGCTGTTTTAATCTTCCTTCAGAATCATATATTAGATAGGCTGGAATACTGTTAATTCCGAAACGAGCTTTTATATATTTCATCTCATTGTATGTCAGGTAATAGTGATCGCCGCCGATTTCTTCTTTTTTCTTTTCCCATAGATCTTTTGGCGATGATGGGTCGGTAATATAAACAAAAACGACATTTTTATCTTTCAATTTTTCTTTAATAAACTTAAACTCTTCCATCGCTTGCAAACAAGGTCCGCACCATGTAGCCCAAAAATCAATGACAACCACTTTTCCTTTATATAAAAACACAATGGATTCTACTGTTTTTTTATTATTGGCGCTTGAAGGCGGTATCGGGTTTATCAATTCATCATTCTTGGCAAATATAAAATCAGTATAAGTAGGGTTTTTGAAGAAATATTTGATTTCCTCTCTCTGACTTGAAGACAAAGGTTTTGAGCTTTCTTCCAATTGTTGCAGATAGGCATGAAGCGCCAGCATATCATAAAACAAACCAGTATCCGATCCTATCATACCAGACATGGTTGTTTTTACTTCCTTTAACCATTCCGGTAACGATTTGCTGTCAATTGGAGGAATATTGGATACATCATTGTTCAGTATGGCTTGATATATTCTCGGATAAAAAGGATAATTTACCAATGGCGGATTATTCATGTCGAAAAAAATAAGAAAAGAATAATAGGATTTATCAGGTTTCACGGGGGTAAAATCGGAGGTTACTGCTTCTTTTTCCGAATGCTGTTTTTCATAAAGATATATTATTTCACTTTCGTAATATAATAATTTTTCCCAGAAAAATATCTTCATTATTCTGTATAACGCTTCTTTTGTATAATCCGATAGTTCTTGATTTTTTTGAATAATTGACAATTGTTCTTTCAATCTGTTTATAATATAATTGCGATATTCTTCGGGCGACATATCATATCGCAAGCCGTTCAGCAAACTACCATCAAATGCTTTGAGATAGAAATTCATAAACAAAGGATTTGATTGATTCAAATCGTCTATTGTAATTTCAATTCCTTTTATCATCTTAACTTGTATCTTATTGCTATCATCCATACACAGTTCTACATTCGTTTCCATATTTGGAGAAAGAAAGATAGCGCCATATTCATCATCATTAATTGCGATCAAACCAAGGGCGTCGCAAAAGAGGGGTATAGAAAAAGAAAAACTCCCATCATGTTTCAATCGAGTTTCATATTTATCCGTTTGGTGAGCCAGGTTTCCAACAATCAAATTAGGCACGGCTACTCTTACTGTATAGTTTGCATCGGTAGGAAAAGTGCCTAAAAATTTTCCGGTTAGCGTTGCTTTTCCTGTTTGCTCTGTAGAATGTGAACAGGCTAATGCCCAGATAGTACAACTTAAAATAAATGCAAGCTTAAATAAATGCTTCATGATTTTTTATTTTAGTGGTGAAAATATATAGTGTTTAATTTATACATTAGCCTGTCCTAAGAAGTTTATCCCGGACACTTACTCAAACCGGTAAGTATTGCATATCCATAATCATGTAACCATCCATAACATGGAACTAAACAGCAAATACCTCCTCCTGCTCGAGTACCCGCCGGCCCGTTGCATGCTCTATATTCAGGCTCAGGGCATGGTTTATTTCCTTCCCAAAATCCATTACCACCACCCTCACCTACTACTACCATGTCGTCCGGCATAATCATAATATTCGCAAATCCTCCTACAGGATCTTGAGCTCTGCCTTTCACGTCCTTCAATTCACCATCACTCAGGATTTTCGTAATCCCTTTTAAACTAATTTTTTTCATGATACAAAAATAATTAAAAATGAATAAATAAACCACTTTTTTGTAACATCTTGCAATAACGGATCGGGGTATTGCCCGTTGTCGTAACGGGTAACCGTTATAAGTATTTTGCCGGAAGAACTACAGCAACAAACCCTCAATCATCTTCCGCATCGCATCGTTACCGGGATAGGCGGTCGTTTTCATTTTCAATTCCCCTTTTTTATCGAAAATCAGATAGGTAGGGATTCCCTCGAAGCCGTATTTGTCGGAATAGCTTATGCTTTCCCATTCTTCGCCGTTCAGATAATAATGTTCGCCGCCGATGCCGGGTATTTTCTTTTCCCATAATGCTTTGGGCGATGATTTATTTGTTAAATAAACGAAAACCACATCTTTATCCAACATTTCTTGTTTGA
>JAISYG010000050.1 GCA_031270075.1 Dysgonamonadaceae bacterium | reverse complement strand
GTGGCGGCTCCTGGGCCGACTGTAGCGAAACGGAAACCACCGTTGCATCGCTCGACTATTACTACGTTCGCCTGAAAGCCGTAGTCGGTGAAAGCTTTGCCGGCGAAAGCACAACCGTTCAGGTAACGGGATTGCGGAAAGAAGATATCCCCGCCGCCGCTATCGACTACGAGGCCGAAACGCTTACCGGCTTAACGGCATCGGCCGACTACACCATTAACAGCACGGATTATACCTCCGATACGGAGGGCGCCATCGCCATCGACGCCTCGTGGCTGGGCACGACGCTGAGCATTGTAAAGAAAGGCGACAATTCGGTAACCTGCAACAGCAATCCGCAATCGCTCGACATCCCCGCACGTCCCGCAGCACCGACAGGAGTAACCGGCAGCGTAGTGAAAATAAAGGGAACAACCCTTGCCATGGAATACTCCGAAACGGGTGTCGACACCTGGGCCGACTGTTCCGCAACAGCCACCGCGGTGGCGGCAGGCAGCTACGACATTCGCCTGAAAGCCGTAGCGGATGAAAGTTTTGCCGGCACAACAACGACGGTTACGGTGCTGGTCGAAACCATCCGCTATGTGAAACCCGGAGGCGCGGGCAGCGGCGACGGATCGTCCTGGGCCGATGCCGCAGCAAGCATCCTGCCCGCTACGCTTGCCGTAGGCGATATCATCTTTGTTGCAGCGGGAACCTATACGATAACAACCAGCCTCGTAATAAACAAGGAAGATGTATCGATCTACGGCGCCTGTGCCGGAACGGAAACCTCGGTGAGCCATCTGGCCGCCGTGCCCGACACCGTGAATAACCCAACCGTTATCCAATACACCGGCGCCGCCGATGGCAACGGCAGGGTAATAAACGCTACCGGCATTAATGTGCTGATACAAGGTTTCCATATCACTGGCGGGAACCAGTCGAGTGGCAATGGCGGCGGCATACAGATCGAAAACGGAACCATCCGTTACTGTACCGTCTACGGCAACAAAGCCCCTAACGGTGGCGGTATCCGGGTGAATAATGCCAATGCTACTATTTTCTCGACAATCGAAAACTGCATTGTCCGTAACAACGAGGCGACTACCGGATCTGGTGGCGGTATCAATATAAGCAGGAATACCACAATAGTCGGCTGCATTATTAAAAACAACACGGCAGGCGGCGGCAGCGGCGGTATTCATACATCCGGCGGCGGCGATGAAATAATAGACCGTTGCGTTATCGACAGCAACGAAACCGCGGCAGGCAAAGATGGCGGCGGACTTACTCTAAACAAAACTCTGTTGACGAACAGTCTGATTATTAATAATAAATCCGGCAGAGGAGGTGGAATGCGGATAGGCGGTAGCAGCAATGTATCGTCTATTTACAATTGTACGATCGCCGATAACGAAATAGGTACAACAAGCGGCGGCGGAGCTGTTTCATCGCAAGCTACAAGCAACATCATGAAGAACTGCATTGTATGGAACAACAAAAGGAACGTGAACGGAACAGTAACCGGCGATAATATCAATTCCATATCCATACTATCGTATTCCATTTGCAACGATGCAGGCGGTAGTGACAACACAACCGCCGACCCCCTCTTTACCGATGCAGCCAACGGACAATACACCATCAAAAGGAAAAGCCCGGCCCGAGGCGCCGGCGATTTCTCGGTGAATTTAACGACCGACCTCATAGGCACTCCCCGCGGCACGGAAACCATTGATATCGGCGCCTATGAATACCTCTATCCCTCGTGGCTACCCAAGGAAACCACTCCTACCGTTGCCATCAATTACGTCGACGAAATGCTGATGCGTCTAACCGCATCGGCCGACTACTTCCTGGGTGGTACGGAATACATCGCCAATGGCCCTGTAAGCATCGACGAAGCCTGGTTTGGAACCACGTTGAGCATCGTGAAAGCCGGCGACGAGGTAATCACTTCCCACAGCGAGGCACAATTACTCGACATCCCCGCACGTCCGGCAGCGCCGGCAGTAACCGGCGGTATCATCAAAATAAACGGTACCACCACCGATATGGAATACGTGAATGCGGCAGGCGGCAGTTGGGCAAGCTGTTCCAATGGGTCGACAGCGGTAGAGGAAGGCGATTACTTTGTCCGCGTGAAAGCCATAGCGTATGAAGGTTTCTCAGGCGAATCGGCGTCGATTCATGTAGACGGATTAACGCCGGAAATCACACCCAATGTTGCGATTGATTACATCAACGAAACGCTCATAAATTTCGTCCCGTTGTCCGAACACCAGGTAAGCCTAACCACCTTTTACAGCATCAGCGAAGAAGGAATGATAGAGATTGAACCCGAATGGATGGGAACTACCGTGATGATAGTTAAAAACGGCGACTACGTAATCACGTCCAACAGCGAACCGCAGTGGCTGGAAATTCCCGCACGTCCCGCCGCACCGGCAGTAACGGGCGGAATCCTCCAAATAGAAGGCACAAGCGCTGCCATGGAATACGCAAGCGCCGGTGGCGGCGACTGGGCAGACTGTTCCGACGGATCGACCGCTCTGGCGGAAGGCGAATACATTGTCCGTGTAAAAGCAGCAGCAGACGAAAACTTTGTCGGCGCAACCGTGTCGGTTCAGGTAGTGGGATTAACGCAGGAAGCCACCCCCGCCGCCGCGATCGATTACATCCGGGAAACGCTGACCGGTCTGACCGCATCGGCCGAATACCTTATCGACGGAACGGACTATACCGCCGACGCAGAAGGCATCCTAAGCATCGACGCATCCTGGCTGGGAACAACATTGAGCATCGTAAAAAAAGGCGACGGCGCAAGCACCTACAGCAGTGAAGCGCAATCGCTCGTCGTTCCCGCACGTCCCGCCGCACCGACAGTAACAGGCGGCATCACCCAAATAGAAGGCACAAGCGCCGCAATGGAATACGCAAGCGCGGCCGACGGCACCTGGGCGCCCTGTTCCGATGGGTCGACCGCCGTAGAAGCCGGCGAGTACTTGGTACGCCTGAAAGCCGTAGCGGGTGTAAGCTTTGCCGGTGCAACCACACCGGTAAGAGTAGAACCGGTGAACGGACTGGCCGAAGTAGCCGCAGGCAAGGCCCTGTTCCGCTACCTGCCCGATGCTCGTGAAATTGTGGTAGATAACGTAACCAACACAAGCATTGCTGTTTACGACATTACAGGCATTTGCATTGTCAGGAAAGAAGCGGCAACACGCATCTCTACTGCCGGCTGGGCCAAAGGAGTGTATATTGTGAAAGCAGGAAACAAAACAGCCAAACTGCTTGTAAGATAATAAAAGATTAGGTCATGTTACGCAAGACAACCCATGCATCCGGCGCCGAACCGGACGTCCATACACGACGGCCGCATACGGGCGTAGGAGCCGGTGCAATCCAAACTTGCGTAACATGAACCATTCATTCATCATTTAAAAAGAAATAATATGAAAACGAAAAATGTATTTATCTGGATAGTAGCCTGTATTTGGAGCATAGGAACTGCCAATGCCGCTATCCGTTATGTAAAGCCCGGTGGAACCGGCGACGGATCGTCCTGGGCAAAAGCCGCAGGCGACATTCTGCCTGCTACGCTTACCGACGGCGACATTATCTTTGTTGCGGCGGGAACGTACTCCATCACCACTAACCTTGCCATCACCCGGAGCAATGTATCGCTCTACGGCGCCTGTGTCGGAACGGAAACCTCGGTGAGCCAACTGGCAGCCGTGCCGGATACGGTGAACAACAAGACCATTATTCAATACACCGGCGAAGCTGCCGGTACCGGCAGGGTAATCAATGCTACCAGTCCCAATGTACTAATACAGGGTTTCCGCATAACCGGAGGAAATCTGTCGTCCGGCAATGGCGGCGGCTTGTTGATAGCAAGCGGAACGGTGCGTTATTGTACCATCAGTGGCAACAAAGCCCCGAACGGCGGCGGTATCCGTTTGAACGGCAGTGATGCCAATTCAGCGATAGAAAACTGCATTATCAGCGGCAACGAAGCCACAGTGGCCGGCGGCGGTATCAATTTAAGTAAAAACACCCAAGTAAACAACTGTATCATTCAGGCCAATAAAGCCTCTACCGGCGCCGGCGGTATTTATACCACCGGTGGCGGGGGAGAAGAAATCGACCGCTGCATTATCGACGGCAATGAAACCGCAGGCGGCGATGGCGGCGGGGTGGTTTTGAACAAAGCGCTGCTAACAAACAGTCTTGTTAGTAACAATAAAGGAGGCGGAACCAACCGAGGGGGAGGAATACGGATAAGCAGTGGTAGCAATGTGTCTTTTGTGTACAATTGCACTGTCGTTAACAACGAATCGGGATCAGGAGGCGGAGGAGGTATTTCCTCGCAAAATGGAATCAGTTTCATCAAGAACTGCATTGCCTGGAACAACAGAAGAAACACAAGCGGAACGATAACCGATGATAATCTCTCTACTGTAAAAGCGATCAGTTCTTATTCTATCTGTACGGATGCAGCCGACAACAACAACCTGAACGCCGATCCCCTCTTCACCGATGCCGCCCACGACGATTACACACTTCAGGAAAGCAGTCCTGCCAGAGGCGCCGGCGATCCCTCCGTTGGTTTAACGGTCGACTTGGCCGGCAATCCCCGCGGCACGGCAACGATCGATATCGGCGCCTACGAGTATTATACTCAGGAAACGGGATTAACTCCCATTGCCGCCGGCAAGACCCTGTTGCGCTACCTGTCCGCTACTCGTGAGATTGTGGTAGACAACCCGGCAGGCACAAGCATTACCGTTTACAACCCGGCAGGCGTATGTATCGTTAAGAAAGAAGCGGCGACACGCATCTCCACTGCCGGCTGGGCCAAAGGCGTGTACATCGTAAAAGCAGAAACCGTAGCGGTCAAGATAGCCGTGAACTGACAAGTAATGTTAAGTAAACACAAGATACGAATGAAATACATCGCCCTGTTGGCCGGCGCTTGGATAGGAAGCATGTCGCCGGCCGATGCAGCCATCCGCTATGTAAAAGAAGGCGGCACGGGCGATGGCTCTTCATGGGTAAAAGCCTCCGGCAACCTGCAGGCAGTGATCAACTCCGCGGCCAGCCTTGATAAGATCTTTGTTGCTGCCGGAACCTACCGTCCGGCTATCGGTACGGCCTTTACCCTGGGCGGTAAGGTGCTGTACATCTACGGCGCCTTTGCCGGCAACGAAACAAGCGCCACTCCGCCATCGGTGCCCGACACCACCCGCTACAAGACCATCCTTCAAGGCAACGGCAACCGGGTGGTTCACGCTTACTACAAGGCAACTGCCGGCGACGGCAAGGTCGACGACAACCTGATCATTCAGGGTTGCCGCATCGAAGGGGGAAGCACCAATGGTATGGGCGCCGGCCTGTACATCAAAACAGGAACGGTCGGCTATTGCTCCATCGCCAACAACACCTCTACCCACAACCACGGCGGCGGCCTGTGGTTCGAGAAATGTACGCTGAAGAATTCCATTATCGCAGACAACACGGCATCCCTCGATGGCGGCGGCCTCTACGCCTACGTGTCGGTAACAATGAGCCATTGCCTGCTAACGCACAATACGGCGCAGGGCAAAGGCGGCGCACTGTTCTCTCACAATGTGGCGAAGATCGACAACACCCGCTTTGAATACAATCGTGCAGTCGGCACCGGAGGCGGAGGAGGCATCCATGCGGCAGGCTCTACCGACCCTTCAACGATAACGGACTGCATCATTAGCCACAACGTATCGGAAGGGCAGGCGGGCGGCATCTATCTGGGCAAGAAAACCCGCTTGTCGAACAGCCTCATCCAATCCAACACCGCTTATTACGACGGGGGAGGCATTCGTGCCGACAGCGAGAACCGGGCGGAGATATACGGCTGCATCATCGAAGACAACGAAGCTACCAACGGCGCTGGCGGCGGTGTAGCGCTGAATAAATCGACTATGGCCAACTGCCTGATTGCCTTCAACCGTGCCGGCGGACTCGGCGGCGGCATCCGGCTTACAGGCGCCAGCGCTACCACGGGATTGAAAGCCTACGCCTTCAACCTTACTGTTGTAAACAACTCGGCAAGCGCACACGGCGGCGTGTCGGCCAATGCGAACGGAGTGTTTCAAAACGGCATCGCGTGGAACAACACTACCACGGAGGGCACTCCAAGCAACGTAGGTGGGAGTACCGCAAGCTACTCCCTCTTCCCCGAAGCGGTGATGACCGATGGTAATCACAACAGCAGCAGTAACCCGCTGTTTGTGGATGCCGGTGGCGATTTCAGACTGTCGCCCCTCAGTCCGGCCATCGACACCGGTGCGGCGGTTAGCGGTTTGCCCGCAGGCCAGGCCGTTCCGCTCACTGATTTAGACGGGAAAGCGCGTACCACCGGAGCATCCATCGACAGGGGGGCTTATGAATACAGTCCAAGTACCGGAATGGATTGGGTAGATGTTGGGCAGGATAAAATAGGGTCGGCAGGCAAAACGCTGTTTGTGCAAGCTCAAACGGCAGGCGAACTGTCGGTTTATTCTGTTTCGGGTGCGCTTTACAGCCGGCAATTCGTTGCAAAAGGAAAAACGGTCAATCTCTATTTGCCGGCAGGAATTTATGTTGTTAAACTTGATAGCCGGATATATAAAACAGTGATTCGATAGGCTATTCAAGAAATGAATATCGGATATGAGGCCTTAAAGACCCCTGAAAGGGGTGTATCAATAGCACAGGGCAACGCCCTGTGTCATGAGTGCGATGTTTCAGGCAAGCCCCAACGGGGCGAAATCCCTTTCAGCCCTTTGAGGTAAAACATTGAGTATTCATTTGAAATGATTTATCATGAGATATTTTAAAATATATTGGCTTTTATTTTCTATTTTTTCTTATGAAATTGCTTCCGCCCAAATAGAGAACACGGATTATATCCAGGTCATTACCTACGGGCAATCGCTCTCTATCGGCTATGCGGCTCAACAACCGCTTACCGCAACGGCTGTTGCCAATAATTACATGGTGGGAAACACCCCGCTGGAGTATTACAACGGAAAAGATGCAAGTAGTAAAGCAGAACTGAAACCGCTTGTCGCCGTTTCCAAAAACGGCACTTCCGAACAGCCCATTGTCAGTCTGGTCAATGTTTTGTCGGAGAAATACCGCGCTAAGACGGGCAATACGTCGAAAAAGTTTATCGGAATGGGCGCCGGCATCGGTGGCGTTTCGATAGAAAAACTGTCGAAGGAATGTACCAACACAGCCGATCCCAAGCCGGTTTATTATACGGTTACCGACATTCTGAATAAAACAAAAACGGCTGTCGGCAGTGCATCGGTTTCGTGTCCTGCGATTGTTTATATGCAGGGCGAAACCAATTATTCGGGAACCAAGCAGGGTTTGACGCCGAATACCGACCAAACCAGAGATAAAGCCGAATACAAAGCGCTGTTATTGCAGCTGAAAAACAACATGCAAGCCGACATTATGGCAACATACGGACAGGCGAACAAACCGATTTTCTTCATTTATCAAACCGGCGGAAATTATATTACCTGGGGCAAGGAAATGGCTATTTCCGAGGCTCAATACGAGTTTGCGCAAGAAAACGACGACGTGATAATGCTCAATCCGCATTATGCCGTATCGCATATCAACGACGGACACCTTTCGACTAACGGCTATCGCTGGGCAGGCGAAATTTTCGGAAACATCCTTGCCGAAGTGCTGGTGGAAGGCAGGGTATATAAAACCCTTCAACCAACGGCTATTCAAGCATCTGGCAACATTGTAACCATTGATTATCATGTGCCATCCCCGCCTTTGGTCTTCGATACATGGACAACCGAAGACCACTCGCACGCTTCAACGCCGAAAAATTATTATTACGGTTTCAAAGTGTATAAAAACGGCAATCAAGTTCCGATTACCCATATTATTATTCAGAATAACAGCGTGGTGATTACTTGCAGCAGCAGTTTAGACGGTGCGGAAGTGGAAGTTACCTATTGCGACGGCTCGATGGGTGGGCGCGGCAACCTGCGCGACAGCTACAACGCCGTTTCCAAATACACCTACTACGATGATTCCGCTACCACCAACGAAACATATACGCCTCAAAACGCAAGCGGTGCAAAAATTTACGGACAGCCTTATCCGCTGTATAACTGGTCAATTGGGTTTTATCACAAAGTGGGCGATCCGATTGACGGCGGCGGCAGCGATCCTGACCCCGATCCCGATCCTGATCCCGACCCTACAAGTCCGACTATTTCTACAAGTGTAAGCAGTTTGAGTTTTGGCGAAGTAAACCTGGATGCTGCAAAAATGCTTTCGTTCACAATCAACAACACCAGCGCCACTTTGCCTTTGAATGTTACGAGCGTTTCGAGCAACAAAACGCAGTTCACAAGCAATTGGAGCAGCGGAACTATCGCGGCAGGCGGCAGTCAGACGGTCAATATTACCTTTACCCCGACGGCTGCGGGAGCGGTTAGCGGAACAATCACCATCCATTCCGACGCAACGCAAAGCGCAAAAACCGTAGCCGTTTCGGGAACAGGCCAATCAACGACCGTTGACCCGCCTGTTGCAAGCGGCAGTATTCATTATGTGAAAGAAGGCGGAGCCGGTAACGGCGACGGTTCCTCGTGGATGAATGCGGCAGGCAATCTGCAAACTACGATTAACTCTGCCGCAACCGGCGATACGATTTTTGTAGCTGCGGGAACTTACACGCCCGCTTCGGCTTCGTCGTTTACAATCGGCGAAAAAACCTTGTCGATTTTCGGCTCGTTTGCAGGCAATGAAACCAGCCGCATACCAGCCGCAGTACCCGATACGGCTGCAAATCTTACCCTTTTGCAGGGCAACGGTACGCGGGTGGTTGATTCATGGAGTACGACTTACGGACTGTATTTGCAGGGATTCCGCATCCAAGGCGGCTTGATTTCAGGCGTTGGCGCAGGTATTCGTATGAAAAACGGAACGGTCAATTATTGTACTGTTACGGGTAATACGGCGACAAGCAATATCGGTGGCGGCGTTTACGCACAGAATGGAACGGTAAAAGTAAGCAATTGCCTGATTGTAGGTAACACTTCCGGCGAAGGCGGCGGTTTGCTTGCCGAAGGCGCAAATGTAGTTGTTGACAGATGTATCATCAAAGGGAACATCTCAACCGGTCAGGGCGGCGGCGCAAAATTAAATACATCTGCAAAAATAACCAACTGCCTGGTGGCCGGTAATCAATCGACAGGCAAGGGCGGCGGCGTGCGTGCGGCAGGTGAGGCATTTATCCATAATGTTACTATTGCCCATAATACAAGTAATGAAACAAGCGGCGGTGGTGGACTTTCGGTTCAAAACACCGCTACCTTGAAAAACAGTATCGTGTGGGGCAATACGGCAGGCGGCTCAACTAACGACATTCAAAATAACAACGGAACCCGCGCCCATTCGATTTACAGAGGTGCTCCGGCAACAGATGGCAATTGGAATGCCGACCCGCTGTTTGTCAATACTTCGGGTGGCGATTACCGCTTGCAATCCGGCAGTCCGGCCATAAACGCAGGCGACAACAGCACAGTGGATTATCCCCTCGATTTGAGCGGAAATACGCGCATCGCCGGTTCGACGGTGGATATGGGCGCTTATGAATACGAGGTTGTTACCGGTATAGTTGCTGTTGATAAAGACTTGCAAAACAGGGTCTGGTCGGCAGGAAAGCGTTTGTTTGTACAATCGGATAAAGCGGGCGAATTATCGGTTTATTCCATTTCGGGTGCGCTGTATCACAAACAAATCATTTCCGGTGGGAAAACAGTTATCAATAATTTGCCGGCGGGATTTTATATTGTCAAATTGGATAACAGAACGTATAAAATGATAGTGCAATAAAATGAAAAAACAGTTGATTCTTGTAGCGCTTTTAACGCTTACGCTAATTTCGTGCAATAACACGAAAACGAGTGTTTTATCGTATGTCGATCCCTTTGTGGGAACCACTTATACGGGGCACACCTTTCCCGGAGCGGCCTACCCCTTGGGTATGATGCAACCCGGCCCGCAGACCGGCAATTTTGAGTGGAAATACTGTGCGGGATACAAATACGAAGATCCGCTGATTGGAGGGTTCACCCAGAACCGCCTGAACGGAACCGGTATCCCCGATATGGGCGATCTGCTGCTAATGCCGTTTTCGGGAACTCCGCGCGACGATTTCAAAAGCGCTTTTTCCAAGGAAACCGAAAAAGCCTCGCCGGGTTATTACACCGTGCTTCTGGATGATAATGCGGTGCGGGTGGAACTGACGGCTACACCTCATGTGGCCCTGCACCGCTATCGTTTCACGAAAGAGGAGCCGGCGCTTTACATCGACTTTCAGAATGGAAACGCGAGTTCCGAAGACCTCTACCACACGCGCGTACTGCACGCCGATATACAGGCGAACGACCGGCAAACAATCAGTGGCTACATGCGTGTTAAGCATTGGGTAGAGCGCGATATGTTTTTTGTTATTCAATTCGACCGTCCCTTCCTGTTGGCTGATACGCTGCCGGGCGACACGCGGAACAAAGCGCCGAAAATCGTGTATCGTTTCGATAACAGCAAAGAGTTGAATGTCAAAGTAGCGATGTCGATGGTCAGCGTGGAAGGAGCAAAGAACAACATGGAAGCGGAACTGGCGCACTGGGATTTCGACAAAGCAAAAAAAGACGCCGGAAACGCATGGGAAGAACTACTATCTCGCGCTGTAGTCGAAGGAAGCGAGAATCAGAAAAAGAATTTTTATACTTCCATGTATCACCTGTTTATCCAGCCGAACAATATCGCCGATGTGGATGGGCGATACCGGGGTGCTACCGACTCCGTTGCGCTTTCGCCCACAGGCAAATATTATTCCACCCTTTCGCTTTGGGATACGTTCCGGGCGGCGCATCCGCTCTACACCTTGTTAGCTCCCGACATCGTTCCCGATATGATAAACAGCATGTTGCTGCACGCCGAAACCTACGGTTACTTGCCCATCTGGACGCTGTGGGGGAAGGAAAGCTATGTAATGATAGGCAACCACGGCGTTCCGCCGGTAGTGGAAGCCTGCTTGAAACAAATTCCGGGCATTGACAGGGAAAGAGCTTACAGGGCCGTGAAGCAATCGTTGACCACAGACAAACACCATAAATACGATTGGAAAATGTACGACCAATATGGATACTTTCCTTTTGATTTGGTAAAGGAAGAATCCGCTTCCCGCACACTGGAGTGCGGTTACGATGATTATTGCGCCGCATTGTTGGCCAAAGACCTCGGCAAAGAAGACGATTACCGCTTTTTTATGAAACGCTCCGCTTACTGGCAAAACCTTTTCGATCCGGAATCGAAACTGATACGGGCAAAAGACTCCAACGGGAAATGGCGGACACCTTTCGACAAATATCACTTATCTCATGCCGGAACGGCCGGCGGCGATTATACCGAAGGCAACGCTTGGCAATATACATGGCATGTGCTGCAAGATATTGACAACTTAATCCATCGGATGGGCGGAAACGATGCATTCGTTACAAAACTCGATTCGCTGTTTACGCTGGACGCCAAAGTGGAACAGGAAGGCTTTACCGGCGATGTAACGGGACTGATCGGCCAGTATGCACAGGGCAACGAGCCGAGCCATCATGTCATTTACCTCTACTCGTTAGCCGGCAAACGCGAACGCACCGCCGAATGGGTGCGCGAGGTTTTCGACCGGTTCTACAAACCCAAGCCCGACGGTTTGTGCGGCAACGACGACTGCGGACAAATGTCGGCCTGGTATCTGTTCAGTGCGATGGGCTTTTATCCCGTCGATCCGGCCGGCGGCAAGTATGTTTTGGGTGCGCCTCAACTGCCGGAAATTACTTTAAAACTCGCAAACGGCAAGACATTTACCGTAGTTGCCCATCAACTGTCGGAAGCGAACAAATACGTCCAATCAATCCGGTTAAACGGGAAGGAGATAACGAACGCCATCATAACCCACAAACAAATAGAAGACGGGGGAAGATTGGTTTTTGAGATGATTGATAAATAAAATTGCATGAACAGTAAGACTTGGGTAGCAGCGGCAGTTCTCTTATTTTCGGTAGCGTGTACGACTCAACCGGAGAAAGAGCCTGTTGATTACGTGAATCCTTATATCGGCAACATCAGCCATTTGCTTGTACCGACGTATGCAACCTCCCATTTGCCCAACAGTATGTTGCGGGTACACCCCTTGCGCGACGATTTTGCCGGAAACAAGTTGAAGGGACTTCCTCTGCTGCTTTCGGGACACCGGGGACATAACGGACTGACCATACACCCCGCCCGAAGCAACGATTCCGGAATCAATGCGATGGACGATTACGAGTATGACAACGAAGTGGTAAAGCCGTATTTCTACAGCGTTTACTTAGACGGAATAACTACCGGAATACGCTTCGCACCTTCGCATCAATCGGCTGTGTATGAAGTGGAATATACCGGAGAGGATGCGCCTTGCTTGATATTCAAAGCAAAAAACGGAAAGTTGTTGATTGAAGGAAACACGGTTTCCGGCTACCAGAACATTGATAACACGGCAACAAAAGCTTACGTGTATCTGGAAACGGAACAGGTTCCCGTATCGAAAGGCGTGTTCGCCAATCAAACCATCGACACCTCGCGAACGGAAATATCCGGTGAAAAAGCAGGCATGGTTTTCCGGTATGCTCCACATACGAAAAAAATCAGGATTCGTTACGGGGTTTCGTTTATCAGCGAAGCGCAGGCGCGAAAAAATCTGTACCGCGAAATATCCGGTTTTGATTTGGATGCCGTAGCCCGGAAAGGACGGGACATTTGGAACGAAACACTAAGCAAAATCAAGGTAAAGGGAAACTCGGAAGACGACAAAACCGTATTTTATACTTCACTCTACCGCACTTACGAGCGCATGATTTGCCTCTCGGAAGACGGGAAGTATTACAGCGGCTTCGACGAAAAGGTACACGACGATGAAGGAATCCCGTTCTACAACGACGACTGGCTTTGGGACACCTACCGGGCAACGCACCCTTTGCGCGTTATCATTGAGCCGGAAATGCAGACCCACATGCTTCGTTCGTTTATTCGCATGGCGGAACAAACGGAAAACTTTTGGATGCCGACTTTTCCCGAAATATGGGGCGATTCACACCGGATGAATGCCAATCATGGCGTGGCTACCGTTCTTGATTGCTATGAAAAAGGATTGACGGATTTTGATTTGGAAAAAGCCTATTTAGCCTGCAAAAACGCGATTACGGAAAAAACATTAGCTCCCTGGTCAAATAAAAAAGCCGGCGTACTGGACCGGTTTTACAAGGAAAACGGTTACTTTCCGGCCCTGCCGCCGGGTGAACAGGAAACAGCGCCAGAAGTCGATTCCTGGGAAAAACGCCAGCCGGTAGCTGTAACACTGGGTACGGTTTACGATGAGTGGTGCCTGGCGAATATCGCTAAACGACTGGGAAAAACGGATGATTACAACTATTTCATCGACCGGAGTTTGAATTACCGTAAACTGTTCAATCCCGAAACCGGTTTTTTCCACCCGAAAGACAAGGAAGGCCGGTTTATCGAAAACGTGGATTACCGTTATTACGGCGGACTGGGCGCCCGCAACGCTTACGATGAAAACAACGGCTGGATTTTCCGTTGGGATATTCAGCACAACATAGCCGACCTGATTGCTTTATTAGGAGGAAACCGTACCTTTGTTGCAGAACTTGAACGTATGTATGACGCACCGCTGGGAAAACCCAAATACGAGTTTTATGCCCTGCTTCCCGACCATACGGGGAATGTGGGACAGTTTTCGATGGGAAACGAAACGGCTTTGCATATTCCCTATCTGTACAATTATGCGGGCGAGCCGTGGCGTACGCAGAAGCGTGTCCGCAGTTTGTTGACGCAATGGTTCAGGAACGATTTGATGGGCGTCCCCGGTGATGAGGACGGCGGCGGTATGACGGCGTTTGTGGTCTTTTCGCAGTTGGGATTTTATCCCGTTACACCCGGTTTGCCGGTATATGTGATCGGCAGTCCCACGTTTGAAGAGACCGAAATACGGTTGGCCGACGGAAAAACATTCCGGGTCGTATGCCGCAACTATGCTCCCGAAAACAAATACATTCAATCGGCGCGACTGAACGGCAACGAATGGAATCAATCGTGGTTTACGCACGATGATTTAATCAAAGGAGGAACCCTGGAATTGATGATGGGAAAGTATCCGAACAAGGCTTGGGCTTCAACGCCCGACGCGGTTCCTCCTTCATTCGAAATGCCGGACAAAAAAACATTTTCGAAATAACATTAAAATTGATAGAAAAATGAAACAGCATCTGATGATCTATTTTCTGTTCGCAAGCTTGCTCGCAGTGAGTTGTACGCGAACCAAAGAAGTCGAAAAAATTCCCGTAATCTATTCAACCGACCTCTATCAGCCGCCGCAAGACCCCGACGACCATTACGATTTGGCGTTGCTTGCAAGCCTGCCCGAACTGGACGTGCGTGCCATTGTGTTCGACAATGCAACCGAGTGGCGCGACGCGGCCCAAGAAGCCGGAACAGGAGCCTTGCGGCAAATGTCGGATATTACCCGGCAGCCCCTGCCTCCGTATGCGATAGGATTAAGGAACAAGTTGATTTCGCAGCAGGATAAAGCCGAAAATCAGCCGGCAGAATCGCAGAAGGGAGTGGATTTGATACTCCAAACGTTGCGCGAATCGCAGGAAAAAATCGTCCTTTTTCTGGTAGGCAGTTGTCGCGACTTTGCCGTCGCTTTCAATCGCGAACCGGATTTGCTTCGCGAAAAAGTAAAAGCAGTGTATGTCAGTGCCGGCAATGGCCCCGACGGTTGGCAGTTTGAATGGAACGTCATGCTCGACCCGCAAGCTTACGCCTGCCTGATGAACAGCGGACTACCCATTTATTGGGCGCCCTGCTTTTCGCAGGTGAATTTGCGGCAAGCCACAAAGGATGAAGTTACAAACGGCGACCAAGCTTCGTTCAACTCCTATTACATCGTACCGAATGAGGCGGAACTGCTGGAAACGGCGTCCGGCAAACTCAAAAACTATTTTGCCTACGCATTGAACAAAAGGCCGGGCGACCCGGTCGATTTCCTGTCGCAACCGATCGACACAATTTCTCCCAAAGCAAGAAACATGTGGAGTACGGCGTCTTTCTTCCATGCCGCTGGACGGAAAATCTATCTGCACAACGGGAAATACCGGGTGTATTCGCCCGAAAAAGCCCAGGCGCTGGGCGTGGCCGAACAGGAAATTCCGGTCTATGAGTTCCGGCCGGTTACGATCGAAACAACAGAGATTGTCGCCGATAGTATTGTGTTTAGAGGTGTTTTGGACATTCCGCAATCGAATATCAAGGTATTCAGATATATTCATTCCGAATACAATTCGGTGATGGTTTCGGCGCTGTCCGGATTGTTAGAGGGACTTTAGTTATTCTATAATACGAAAGAGATAGTCAATATGAGTCAGAACAAAGCAATAAAACCGGCAGCAGGAAGAATACGTATCTCTCCGAGTTGCGTTTCAAGCAATTCAACTAATGCCAACCGCTTGGACAGAGGAGCATACCGGTCGAACTTTTTACGCAGGAAAACATTGGTAAACTCTTTATTAATGGCTTCCGAACTGATAATTTCTCCTGTTTCCAGAGCTTTGTCAAACGCTAAGGTATTGGACTTGCTTTTTAATAAAAAAGCGCTGAGCAATGCATTCGTATCAAAGATAAATCTATTCTTCTTCATGCAAGATTTGTTCAAGGATTTCTTCGGTAAGGCCATTCGCCTCGGCTTCGTTGCGCACTTCGTTGAGAACCTGTTTAAACTCGGCTCGCCGCATTTCTTTCAACCGGCGACTGATTTGAAACCGAATCTCTTGTTCCATTCGCGATTTGAAGACAGGAGAAGAATTACGCCATGCATTTGCCGTACGATCATCTACTTCCAATACAATACGTTCCATAATGATAATAATTATAATTGATATAACGATAAATTTGCAACAAAGATAATAAAAAAATATGGTTCGATTGAGAAAACAAGATATAACAGCAGATAAAGTCCCGCAGGGACGACACTTTATTAGCTTACGGACAGGAATCGCAGGAGGAAAGTCGGAATCCGACCGTCCGCTAACTTTTGTACAACAACTAATATACAACAACTAATATAAAACAATGAATAGCAAAATGAAAAATTATCGAATTTACATTATAATAGCGATTTCAGGCCTGCTGACGTCGTGCGGCTTGAAAAAGGAAAACGAATGGAAGCCTCTGTTGGATAACGAACTTACCGAATGGCAAACCTATCTAAGCTATGCCCTTACGGACAGTTTTCGTTTTACGGCTCCTTTGGACGAATTTCAGAATCCGGCGCCTCCAATAGGATATGACAAGAATGAACGGAATGTTTTTTCTGTCTATCAAGAAAATGACGAATGGATATTACGTATCAGCGGAGAAATTTACGGCTGTATCTTTACGAAAAAAGATTTTCAGAATTATCATTTACGGCTGAAAGTAAAATTCGGCACATTGAAATGGACGCCGCGTCTGGAAAAAGCAAAAGATTCCGGCATTCTCTACCACTCGACAGGCGAATGTGGCGTCGACGGCTGGTTGTCGTGGATGACCAGTCAGGAGTTTCAAGTGATGGAAGGCGGTACGAAAGAGGGAAATTCGGGCGATTACTGGTCGGTTGCAGCGGCCCGGATACAGGTGCGGGCAAGCATTCCCGAAGGAGAAACCAATTATTTTTATAATCCGGAAGCCGATTGGGTCGATTTGGGCGCGGGAAGAGAACAGGGACTATGCAGGGCAGCCGATTATAACAGTCCGAAGGGAGAATGGACAACAATGGAACTGATTTGCCATGAGGGAAAAAGCCTGCATATTGTGAATGGTCATGTTGTAATGGCTTTGAAAAATTCGCGTTATTGGAATGGTTACGAAAGCCTTCCCCTTATCCAAGGAAAAATTCAGTTGCAAAGCGAAGCCGCTGAGGTTTTTTACAAGGATATCGAAATAAAACAGCTGGATAAAATGCCGGAACAGTATGAACGATTTTTTTAACGGCAAAGTTCAGCTTACGACCGGGATACTGCTCTGCCTCTTATTAACAGGCGTCCTGAGTTCTGCCGCAACCCTCCCCCAATGGATAACGGCAAACGACGGGAATGTAAACCGCCCGAACACCTGGATTGCTTTCCGGAAAGATTTTTATTTGACGGAAAAACCCGTTCTGGCTACCGCCCAAATAGCGGTGGATAGCAAATACTGGCTGTGGATTAACGGCGAATTAGCCGTCTTCGAGGGCGGACTGAAAAGAGGCCCCAATCCCAATGACACGTATTACGACCGAATCGACCTCAGCCCTTACCTCAACGCCGGTGTCAATCAGATAGCCCTGTTGCTCTGGTATTTCGGCAAAGACGGATTTTCGCACAACGACAGCGGTAAAGCGGGACTCCTGTTTCACCTGGAAACCGACCGGTCGCAGCTCCTGAGCGACAGCACGTGGCTGAGCCGGATACACCCCGCCTATTTGGATACCGGAGAACCGTTCCCGAATTGGCGTCTGCCGGAATCCAATATCCGCTTCGACGCCAACCGGGATATGAACAACTGGCAGCTTAAAGACTGTGCAACCGAATACGGCTTCAATCCCTCGAAGGAAATAGCCCCGGCAGGCGATCAACCCTGGGGTAATCCGGTTGAAAGACCCATTCCCCAATGGAAAGATTTCGGTGTAAAAACAGCTGTAACGGAGCGAATCTCCGAATCGGACTCAAGCTATAAACTGACAGCGCATCTGCCGTATAACATGCAAATGACCCCGATTATAGAAGTATTCGATTCCATTGGCGGCCACCTTATCGCCATCGAAACCGACCATACCTTTGCCGGCGGCGACACGAACCTGAGAGCCGAATACATCACCCGGAAAGGCCGTCAGGAATATGAATCGCAGGGCTGGCTGAACGGGCAAAAAATCATTCTGCGGGCGTCGCACGATGTAGATATCCGCTCCGTAAAATACCGCGAAACCGGCTACGATGCGGAACCGGACGGACAGTTTTACTGCGACGACGATTTCTTCATGCGCTTTTGGGAAAAAGGACTGCGCACTCTTTACGTCAATATGCGCGACACTTGGTTCGACTGCCCCGACCGCGAACGGGCGCAATGGTGGGGCGATGTCGTGGTCCTGATGGGCGAAAGTTTCTATACCTTTTCGCCTTCCACACATCTTCTGATGAAAAAAGCCATTCGCGAACTCATCGACTGGCAACGGGCGGACAGTACCCTGTTTTCGCCCGTCCCCGCCGGCAATTACAGCGACGAACTCCCCGCCCAGATGCTGGCAAGCGTGGGATATTACGGTTTTTGGAATTATTACATGCATACCGGCGACACTGCAACGTTGGCCTATGTGTATCCCGGCGTGAAAAAATACTTGGGTATCTGGAAACAGGATTCTACCGGACTTACCGAATACCGCGAAGGCGGCTGGGACTGGGGCGATTGGGGATACGACATTGACCGGCGGCTCCTGCTCGCAGGCTGGCACTACCTGGCGCTGAAAGGCGCAACGGAAATGGCGAAGGTTTTGGGCTACCAACAGGATATAAAAACCTATCATCATACAATGGAACAAATAAAGACGGCTTTCAACACCTGTTGGAACGGTTCGGAATACCGGCACCCCGCTTATCCGGGAAAAACCGACGACAGGGTACATGCCTTGGCCGTCCTCTCCGGTATTGCCGGCAGGGAAAAATACGACCGCATCTTCGAGGTTTTCAAACAACAGTGGAACGCAAGCCCTTATATGGAAAAATACGTGATGGAAGCCTTGTTCGCAATGGATAAAGGGGAATATGCTTTGCAGCGGGTAAAAGAGCGTTTTTCGCCCATGATCAACCACCCGGAACATACCACGCTCTTTGAAGGCTGGGACATCGGCAACAAAGACTTCGGCGGCGGAACGACCAACCATGCTTGGAGCGGCGGCGCCCTGACCGTTATCGGGCAATACGTTTGCGGCATTTACCCAATCGAAGCAGGATACAAGACCTTCCGGATAGCGCCCAACCCAGTGTTTCACAAGGCGTCTATTGCCGTTCCTTCCGTAGCAGGAATGATCCGGTCGGAATTTGAAAGTTCCGGCAAAGCGTTTCTTTTGAATATTTCCGTTCCCGGAAACACAACGGCAACCGTCGTATTGCCTCCAATGAATTACAAAAAAATACTTGTCAACGGGAAAGAATATAAAAACAGTTTACGGTTTCCTGCAGGGAATTACCGTATCGAATGTATTATAGATAAGCGTACAACAACTAAATAAACAAACAGAATCATGAATAAAAAAATCACGACATTATTGCTAATCGCACTTTTCGCAGGATCCGGATACGATACCCTGTACGGACAGGCCAATACAAACATTCCCAACAAATACGTGAAGGAAAACACGTTCATCGGCAGACAGCCGGACACAACGCGCCCGCCTGCTTTCGACGAAATCAAATCGCTCCTGCCCATACCCGTCTGGGACGCTCAACCCGGAGTGATTGAAAGCTATTGGCGCATGTGGGAACTTCAATTTGCGTATCTGCATCGGGTTACGCTGCAAAACCGCTTTATCTCGCCCTATCTTGAACCGCCTTTCAACGGGTGTATTTTTATGTGGGACGCCTGTTTCAGCACTCTGTTTGGCCGTTATGCGCATCGCGCTTTCAACTTTCAGGCATCGCTGGATAATTTTTACTGCAACCAGCACGAAGACGGCTATATTTGCCGCCAACTGTCTATGACCGACGGCAGCGAACGCTTCAAAGACAAATTCGACCCTTCGAGTACAGGCCCGAACCTGATGCCCTGGTCGGAATGGGATTATTTTCTGAATTTGAACGATACCGTCCGCCTGCGGGAAGTATTTCCCGTGCTGCTCGCCTATTACCGCTGGTACAGAACGAACCGCACCTGGCAGGACGGCTCCTACTTTTCGAGCGGCTGGGGAAGCGGCATGGACAATCAGCCGCGACTGCCGAAGGGCGAAGAGTTTGATCCCCGGTTCAGTACCGGATTCCTGTCGTGGATAGACATTACCCTGCAACAAGTATTTGTAGGTAAAATCATGCTTCAAATGGCCGGCGTATTAGACCGGAAAGAAGACGTGCGCGACATCGAAGCCGAAACAGGCCAACTGAGCGCTTACGTTCAACGCTATATGTGGGACGATCGGACAGCTTTCTATTACGACCGTTACCGGGACGGAACACTGAATTATGTGAAAAGCATCGCCGCCTTCTGGAGTTTGCCGGCCGAAGTGGTTCCGCCCGAAAACGCCGGACGGCTGATTGCTCACCTCGATAATCCCGGAGAATTTAAGCGGGTGCATCGCGTCCCGACCCTCTCGGCCGACCACCCCGAATACGACCCCGACAACGGATACTGGAACGGCCCCGTATGGGCGCCCACCAATTACATGGTACTGGAGGGGCTGACCACCTACGGCCGGGATTCGCTGGCGCACGAAATAGCCCTGAACCACGTGCTGAACGTAGCCCAAGTGTATGCGCAAACCGGAACTTTCTGGGAAAATTACACCGCCGATCGGATAGGCGGAACGGCCATGAAGAATTTTCTCGACTGGAACGGCCTGATTACCGTCAACAACCTCTTCGAGTATATTTTCGGCGTCCGGGCCAACGTGCCCGGCAAGACGCTGCTGATAGATATCCGCCTGACCGACGAGTATGGAATCAGGCAATATCCTTTCGGGAAAAACGGATTGCTGGATATTCATTGCCGCAAACGCGCGAAAGTTACCGA
>JAISYG010000144.1 GCA_031270075.1 Dysgonamonadaceae bacterium | reverse complement strand
ATACTGAATAGACTTACCAAAATTTTTTTCTGTTTCTTCATTTTTCTTTCCTCCTTAGCTTAGTTTACTTTTACTTTTGTTCGTATTATTACCTTATCTGAGATTGCCTCGATAAGATGTTCACCCGTTGTTGGAGTAAAGACAGTTGCTGGGGTGCCATTCACCGTATAGGTAAAGGTTAACCCATCTATGCCTTCTCCCACAATTTTCAGCTCCACAGGAGCACTTCCTGCAGAGTATTCCCCTAATAGATCTTTGAAGACGGGGCTTTTGGGTAAAGCGTCCACCTGCTTTTCTATCAGGGTGATCTGGATAACGATATCCCGATCTACTACCTCCACAGTTCCGTCAACGGTTTGATAACCATCTTTGGATACGGTGTAAGCATACGTTCCAGCTGCCACCCCTTCAAAGGTGTAATTTCCTGCTGCTTGAGTTCTATCTCCCAGCAAGATCTGAGCATCCGGTACATTTACCGTGAAGCTGACCTTCCACGTTTGGGGAGGGATCACTTCAAATGTTGCTTGCAAAGTTCTGTTCCCATTCAGTGTGAATGAGTAATTAGCATCTGTAGAGACAACATTTCCATTCTCCGTCCAATTCACCAGCCTCCAACCATCTGCTGGAGTAGCGACTACCACTCGTGTAGTCCCTGCGTCGAAAGTACCTCCTCCGCTGACCGTTCCTCCATTGGAGGGATTGGCAACGAGAGTGATTGTGTACTGCGTTGGCGTTGGCGTTATCACGTTCACCGTAGCCGTTCCGCTCTTGGAAGGATCGACTACAGAGGTTGCTCTAACGCTTACCTGCGTCGCATTTTCGTCATTCGCTACCGAAAGGTAGCCTGAAGAAGAGATCGTGGTCGCAGCAGAAGTTTTGCCTTCTACTGTCCACGATACTTCTTGTCCGGGGCTGTTGGTCCCTTGTACCGTTGCAGCAAACTGTTGTCCTGTTCCTTTATTGACCGAGGCCGATGTGGGAGAAACGAGGACGTTATTTACTGTTGGGGTAGTGCCAGTGATAACAATATCAACAAACTCAAAGCTAGAGTAAGCATCAGCAGTACCACTATAGCCCACCATAATTGCATACCGTCCGGTTTCCGAAATTTGATAGTTATCTTGATCATAACCCATACTTTGAACTGTTTCATCTACGATTTTAATTAATTCGTTCGTAAAATTTCCAGTTGCAAAGACACTGCTAATTTTCAAACTAACAAATTTTTCTGCGGAGATAATCCCACCAAAGCTGGACAAATGCGAACTTGACTCTGTTGCTTGTTGGTCCTTCTCTGTCCAAGGGTCGGTGGTGTGTTGGATTGGATGTCATAGAGCACATATCCTTTAGCTCCACCATCAATAAAGTATATCCCTGGCAAAAGGCTTGGTGCCCATTGAGCATTGTTATATCCCGTAGGGTATCCTACTGGAAATGCTCGGCCAGGACTACTCCACGTACCCACCCCCGTCTTAACGAGCTGAGGATCCGCCCGTTCTACGGGGATCTTAAATAGGTATTTTGTTATTCCTCCCACTGGGGTAATCCAATTCTCCACATCAATATTACCCTGTGTGGTTGCCGTTCTTTCGCCGTCATACGTTTGTCCCCAGCTGCTCGTATGTACGAGAAGCAACATCGCTATAAAAGCGATCAAATAATTTTTCTTTTTCGTTTTCATTTTCCTTTGTTTTTTATTTATTATACTACTTTTTTTTATTTTCTGTAGTATATCTATGTGTAGTATAAAAGTCAAGCCGAAATAATGAAAATTTAGCTGAAAGATGGGCAAGTCTTTTTATTTTGGATTGACTTTAGATCTATATATCCGTATACTGCATTTGATTAGAGAAAAAAACGGCTTTTATCCTTGAAAAACAAAGACTCATGAAACCTTTTTTCACAAAAACCCGATTTATCCTTTCGGTATCTGTTACTTGCTTTCTGCGAGAAACGGTTTACCGTTTCCACTTCGCCGCCGATATTTCTTAATCGTTTCTCTTGCATTTCTTTTCGGGGGCAAAGGTAAAAAAAATCCCGTAAAACTGCGGGATTTTCTGCAAGAAAACATTTACCTCACGGCAATCCGTCCGCACCACACTTGAAAATTTTGCCAACTTGACAATGAGGCTTTTACCTGTTTGACATAACAGAATCGTAGCGAAAAATTCATTTGACCCCAAAAAATCTTCGCGGTGGTGGAATATTTATTTCTGTTTCCGCTTCGCTTCCAATGCTTCGGCGATTTCTTTTACACGCTTATCGGAAAGCGGGTAGAACATCATCCCGATAAAGGCCAGAACGCAACACAGCGCAGGGATAAGGCTGATCATCAGGCGTTCGCCGAAAACGGTATGCATGGTTTGTTGCGCCAATTCCGGATCGTATTGAAACCATGCGAGTATCCAACCTCCCAAAGAAGCTCCCAGCGCCCAACCGAGTTTTTGCGACATGGACGAGGAAGAGAAAACCAATCCGGCTGCCCGCCGGCCGGTTGTCCATTCCTGATGGTCGACAATATCGGCAAACATACTCCACAACAAGGGGAGTACATAACCGGCGCAAAGCGATATCAATGCCTGCATCGTGAAAATCCATCCTAATTGATTAGGCACGAAATAGAAAACCGTACTCAACACGGCGGTCAGGGCCATTGCAATCATATAGGTTTTCTTTTTTCCGTATTTGGCTGAAATGGAAGGCGCTACAATCACTCCCAACAAGTTGGCCGCTTGCGCTATCAGAAAATAGAGAGTGGCTATATCCCAACCGGTTACAGGCATCCTGTACGAAATCTGTACATAATCGCGGAAATAATAAATGGCTACGCTGTCGCGCACTGCGTTGAACAGCAAGGCTGCTAACCCGGTTGCCACTAAAATCCACCAGGGGGCGTTGTGAAAGAGGTGGATTAAATCTTGTTTGACCGAAACATGTTCGTTTTCGTCTTCATTCACCGGCTCGACCCGTTCGCGCGTCCACCGGAAACACAGGAAGAACAGGATGGCGCAGATCACGCCGATGGTAGCGACCCCCAGTGTCCACCCCATCGGCGAAGTGCTTACCGTAGATGTTTGAACCAACACATCCTGCGTCCGGTTTCCATCCAGCATTCCGGAATAACCGTCAATCAGGGGCTGCAAGAGCATGAACGTGATAAAACTGCCGATAAAGGCAAACGACATCCTGTAGGACGACAGGATATTCCGCTCTTTCGGATTGGGCGACATCACGCCCAACAGCGAGGCGTAAGGCACATTGATCATGGAATACACAATCATCATCAACGAATATGTAATATAGGCATACACTAATTTACCGGTCGAACCGAAGTCCGGTACAAAGAAAGTGATTACTCCCATCACAGCAAAGGGAATGGCAAACCAGAGCAGATAGGGGCGGTAGCGTCCCCAGCGGGTTTTCGTCCGGTCGGCGGCAATTCCCACGAAAAGGTCGAAAAACGAATCCCAGATGCGGGCTACTAAAAACATGGTTCCTGCGGCGGCGGCAGTAATTCCGAACACATCCGTATAAAAGAACAGCGAATACATTCCAAAGATTTTCCAGAACATGGAAGACGCCATATCGCCGAAGCCGTAACCTACTTTATCTTTAATAGAAATCATACTATTGTTTTTTGTTTTAAATTTTTATCAACTAATTTACAAATAGCCTCTACCGATGAGCGCGACCGTCCGCCGTCGGCTGGAGTATGCAGGCAGTAATCCACTAATTTTTCGATGGTAGAGGTAGCTACGTGCATCCGCGTATCGGAAGAAGCGTAGTAGATATAAACCGTCCCATCGTCATCGGCAATCCAACCGTTGGAAAACAGCACATTGGATACATCGCCGACCCGCTCGTTGCGTTTAGGCGCCATGAAATGCCCGGCCGGCTCGGCTATCAGTTTCGACGGGTCTTTCAAATCGGTCATATACAAATACAACACGTAGCGCAATCCTGCGGCGCAAGCGCGTACACCATGCGCCAAATGCAACCAACCCTTGTCCGTTTTTATCGGATGCGGGCCTTCGCCGTTCTTTACTTCTTTAATGGTATGGTATTGGCGGTGATTAATAATTTTTTCTTCCTTCACTTCCGCACGAGTTATATCGTCGATTAAAGCCCAGCCGATGCCGGAGCCGGAGCCGGCATTGATGAATCCGTCCTGTGGACGGGTATAGAGCGCATATTTCCCGTTTACAAACTCGGGATGAAGCACCACGTTGCGTTGTTGCGATTGGGAAATCAGATCCGGAAGTCGATCCCATTGTATCAAATCCCGGGTGCGGACAATACCGCAGGAGGCTGTAGCCGCAGAAAGGTCGCCGGGCGCGGCGTCCGGATCTTTGCGTTCGGCACAAAACAGGCCGTAAATCCAGCCATCCTCGTGCCGTGTCAGGCGCATATCGTACACATTGGTTTCCGGATCATCTGCAACATCAGGCAGCAAAACGGGATAATTCCGGAAACGGAAATGATCGATGCCCGTCGGACTTTCGGCTATCGCGAAAAATGATTTGCGGTCGTCGCCTTCCACCCGCACCAGCAACAGGTATTTGCCGTCCCATTTGATGGCTCCCGAATTGAATGTGCCGTTCATCCCTATGCGTTCCAATAACAGCGGATTGTCCTGCTTGTTAAAATCATACCGCCAAATCAGCGGCGTATGATCTGCCGTTAAAACCGGGTGCCGGTAACGTTGATAAATACCGTTGGAGTATTTCAGCGGCGCATTTTCCGTCGACAACAACACTTCATGCCGATCGAATAATTGTTTTACTTTTGCTCTGTATTCCATAATGATATAATGAGTTGATAATTGATGCCGGATGCAATGGCGGAAAACTATTTAATATCGTCGGCCATCAGTATTTCCGGTTTATTCACAAATGCACGAAAATCGTCCACTCCGTGGCTGTTGGGATAAGGCACATAATAATGCGCCGGACGGTCGTAAGCATTGCGCCAGAACAACACGTACGAAATTTTGTAATCTTTGACAGTATTGTATACGGCATCGGAAAAATAAGCCGGATACGGAAAACGCTCCATGCCTGTTTCGGTCAGAGCGGGAATTTTCCCGGATTGGGCGGCATAAGCCGTAAGGATATCGAGATTGGTTTTCAGGTTGATTTTATAGCGTTCGATTTGCGCCGCCGTTTTTTCCGGATGTTGTTCTTCGTTTTCGCCGTTGGCGTAACAATCGAATCCGATGATATCGACATATTTGTCGCCGGGATAACGTTCCAAATATTGTTCTTTCGTTTGAACGGACGACGGAGAAATGGTATAAAGCACATTGTGCACATGACAGCTATCGCGCAGGTATTCCACCGTCATTGTCCACAGCCGGTTGTATTCTTCGGCTGTACATTGCCGGCTACCCCACCAGAACCAACTTCCGGTATGTTCGTGATAAGTGCGGAAAAGAACCGGTATCAACCGGCCTTCATTGTCCTTCAAATCGAGGAGGAAAGCGGCTACTTTATCCAGCCAGGTAAGGAATTTTTCGTGATTTATCCCTCCCGGAAGTATGGATTTAACCACAGTGTCTTGGGCGCAATCCCAAGCGGTGCCTCCGGTAACGATATTATTGCCGTGCCAACTGATGGTATTGATGGCTCCCCTGTTATGCGCTTCGCGGATGTACCGTTTCATGTTAAAGAAATAAATCGAATCAAGATTATAGTCTGCATCCAGCTCGATACGACCGATTTCCCAACCGGCGACGGCCGGATATTGTCCGGTTACGCTGTGCACGTCCGAACGTCCCGGTTCGTTATACCAACCGTGCCCGTAGGCCAAATCGTCCTGATGACCCAACATAATTCCTGTTTGAAGCAGGGAATCCATTTTATTATACAGCGCCACCGTTTCGGGTGTAGCGTTGGCGTCGACCAAGGGACGGAAGGATTTCAGTGTATTACGAACGACATTTCCCCATTCCGTCAAATCGGTTTCTTTCCAACCGGACAGGGGCGATGCTACACTACCGGGTGTATCGTCCGCCACAATCATGGAACAAGTTTCGGTTTTGCTCGAAACAGACCAAGCTGTCCAGCTCAATTGACGATCGGCCATCCATTGCCGCCAAGCCAGCCATTCCGTATAGTTTATCGGGCCATCGCCGCTGGCTTCCATACCGGCGCATTCCGAAACAAAAATCGGCAAACCTTTCGATAAAGCATAATCTCCTCGATTGCGCAATTCCTGATGATGTGTACCTGCATAGAAATGCAAGGTGTACATCAAATGATCGAAACCTGTAATCGGATCGTCGGCTACTACATGCACATCCTGATCCCAGTGCGGACTGCCTACCAAAATCATATTGTCGGGATCGATGGCGCGAATGGTTTGAATCACTTCTATCGAATACGCTTTCACTTCTTCCCAAGGCATATTGTCCCACGGTTCGTTGAAAATCTCATAAATGACATTCGGTACCTCCTTGTATTGGGTCGCCACATCGGTAAAAAACCGTTTCGCCGCGTCGAGATGGATAGCATGCGCATGCCAATCGACTATGACATACAAGTCGTTGGCAATGGCGGCATCTACTACGTTTTTCAAACAGGTCATGGCCAAAACGGGATCTGTCAGATAGGCGCCTTCCGGCTCTACGCCTATCGCAGCGCGCACCACTTCGGCATTCCAATCGGATTTCAAGGTAGCTACCGCATCGGCGTTATAGTATTTCGCCCACCAGCAATGCCAGCCGAAACTGACACCCCGCAAAACCAAAGTATCCCCATTTTGATCGACTAAAGCCGTCCCTTTGACGGATAATTGTCCGTGTTGACCGACAAAAGCAGTGTGCTCCGGATGTTGGTTGGTTGTTGTTCCTGACGGCTTGTTACATGCCAAGCAACACAAGAACATACTTAACAGTGCAATATTGCCGATAGCAACCCATTGATTTTTAGATTTCATATTCATACATCATTTATTTTAAATCCGGCATTTGATCCCGTGAAATAACCTTGTCATCGGCAAAAGCGCTTTTCCATGAGGCTATATTCAAATGTTCGTGCGATAGTTCGTTAAATGCCTGACTGTTGGGATTATTCGTTCGTTCGTAATCGTACCAACTCATAAACCACGACCATTTCGCTCCTGCATTCCATTGGGCGGATACAGACGCCACATTGCCACATTCGCTCAAGGTAATGATTTTGCCTGGATACTGTTTTTTCAACGTATTATATTCTTCTAACATTCCGCCGGCATCCGTAAGATTGTACATATCACGTCCTACAATGTCCACGTAGTCGTCGCCCGGATACCAATCGTCATCGTCCGTTTCGCTGGTCCAAACCCATATTAGATTATTTAATCCTTTTTCCTTGAAGCAGTCGAACATCAAACGCCACAATGTTTTGAAAGGGGTCGCTCCTTTGGCGCCCCACCAAAACCAAGCCGTCCCGCCCGGATATTTGCCTGAATTGCCTTTCGCTTCGTGAAGCGGCCTCCAAAGTACCGGTATGTTTTTTTGTTTCAACAACAAAAGATAATCGGATATTTTTTCCAAATCGGCTAAAATAATCTGATTTTCGGATGTGCCGCTTGTAACGGCTTTTGCAATATCAAAATTCGTTTCTTCGGTATAGAAACTGTAGTCCGTGCTACCCGGACGTTTAGGTACATTCCAATGCCACATGCCACTAACAATTCCCCGCCGGTTCCACCAATCTTCAACGACTTGCGTATGGCTGTAATCGATCCAGTTGGCGGGCGAAGCGAACAGGAAAATATAATCGAAAGCATTCAGCGCCGGATATTTACCTGTATGATGATACACCCATTCGGCTTCGTTGGTATTCCAACTGACATTAGCCACCGTACCGGAAATGATTTTCCGGCCATAATTTTCTTTTAGAAATTCATACAACCGGAGGGCTTCGGGCGAAGGATTTTTTATTGCTAATGTCGGTGTAATTTCTTCCGGCGGAAATTCGGAAGTTGAAAAATCCAACCG
>JAISYG010000089.1 GCA_031270075.1 Dysgonamonadaceae bacterium | reverse complement strand
TTGGGTATTTGTAGTTTTGTGGGGAATCAATGGCTGGGTACAAAGTCTGGGTTCGCCCTGCTGCGTGGTCGGCCTGTCGCGCTGGTTTACCGACAAAGACAGAGGTTCGTACTACGGCTTTTGGAGCGCCAGCCACAACATCGGCGAAGCCTTGACCTTTATTGCCACCGCCTTTGTAGTTAGCATTGCCGGATGGCGCTGGGGATTCGAGGCAGCAGGATTGGCCGGACTGGTTGGCGCAGCCATTATCCTGCTGTTTCTGCACGACAGTCCCACAAGCAAAGGACTTGTTCCGGTCATGCCGGCCAAAGAATTGGGAAAATCAACCGGAGCTACTCAATTGGAAGTCCTGAAAAATCCCTATATCTGGATACTGGCATTGTCAAGCGCTTGCATGTATATCAGCCGCTATGCGATAAACAGTTGGGGCATTTTCTTTCTGGAAAACGAAAAAGCCTATACTACAATAGAGGCCAGCAGCATTATCGGCGTTTCGTCGGTTTGCGGGATTATCGGTACGGTGTTGTCCGGCTTCCTGTCCGACAGATTTTTCAAAGGAAGTCGGAATGTACCGGCACTGCTGTTCGGAATCTGCAATACCATCGCCGTTATGCTCTTTGTCTTTGTTCCAAAAGGATATTTTGCACTGGATATTTTCAGCATGATACTCTTTGGACTGTCTATCGGGGCGCTCATCTGTTATCTGGGCGGAATGATGGCGGTGGACATCGCTCCGAAAAAGGCGTCGGGTGCAGCATTGGGAGTAGTCGGCATAGCGAGTTATATCGGCGCCGGCATTCAGGATATTCTCAGCGGCAACCTGATAGGCGACAGTAAAACAATCGTAGACGGCATTGTAGCATACGATTTCTCTTCTATCCGGTATTTTTGGATTGGAGCGGCAGCGTTATCGTTTACGCTGTGCGCCTGTTTGTGGAAAAGGACGGGAGGAGTCAAAGAGAAATATTAACAGTATTACAAAGAGCCATATTACGACGAGTAATCTTTTAACAAATAGGAGGTCGTCCGAAAATTCATGGACTGCCTCCTTTTGTCATTTATTTATAGTCAGACAAGTATACAAAATATTCCGCTAAATAACAACTATTTAATCCATTATTTTCTCGCTTTTAATCATTTTTTTCATGCGTTTGCCCTGATTTTTGCCCTATAAAAACAGTAAATATTTTCAGAAAATAAAAATATATGCTGTATATTTGTCGTTTATTTGAATTTGCATGGCAATATATAACGAAGAAGAAGTTCTGAATGGTTTGCATAGTGGCGATCCGATGGTTCAGCGGAAAGCATTTGAGAAGATTGTCGTTTATTACGGCGAAAAACTGTATTGGCAAATCCGTAAAATGGTTTTATCGCACGACGATACCAACGATTTACTGCAAAATACGTTTGTCAAAGCATGGATGAGTATTGATCTTTTCCGCGGCGACGCCAAATTATCGACTTGGCTCTACAAAATCGCTATCAATGAAAGTATTACTTTCCTCAACAAACAACGCGCCCATATCCATATTTCGATCGATGACGGCGATATTCATCTGGCCGACAAACTGGAAAACGATGACTATTTCGATGGCGACGCCGCTCAATTGAAACTTCAAAAAGCGATTCTGACCCTGCCCGAAAAACAGCGCTTAGTTTTCAATATGCGCTATTTCGATGAGATGCCTTATGAAGAGATGTCGAAACTCCTGGATACTTCGGTAGGTGCATTGAAAGCTTCGTATCATCATGCTTCAAAAAAAGTCGAAGATTTTTTAAATAATAATTAAACTTCTTTCATTTAGATAAGTCTTACTATTGTTTGGCGAAAGAAAGGACATACAACATGAGCAAAAAAGTAAATCCCTTGGAAAAAACCGGAAATAAAAATCCGTTCAAAGTGCCGGAAGATTATTTTGAACATTTGAGCGACAGCATTTTATCGCAACTGCCGGAACGGATCGACGAATCGCCTCAACCGATAAGTATTTGGCAACGCGTGCAACCTTGGATATATATGGCTGCCATGTTCTGCGGCATCGCACTGATGGTCAATTTACTGCGTTCGCCCCGGCAACCCGGACAACAAGGATTGAACCTGACTTCTTCGGCCGATATTGAAGATTTTTATCAATATTACGAAGAACAACAAACAAACAACATGTATAAAGAAGCGATTTATATAAATATGGAATAAACATTAATTTTTAAATCCATGAAAAAAAGTGTATTAATAGGATTGTTGATTTGCCTTATGGGCAATGTAACCGGTGTTTTCGCCCAGCAGCGACCATCGGAGGAAGAGAGAAGAGCAAGGTTTGAAAAGTTCAAGACGGAACGGGAAGAATTTATCTCGAAAGCCATGAAACTGACAAACGACGAAAAGAAAGTTTTCTGGCCATTATGTAACGAACTGCAAGTGAAGAAATTCGAGTTGAATAAAACCTTGCGGGACGAAACACGGAAAATAAACAGAGCGCACCGGGAAAAGCAACCGGTTGCAGAAGCCGATTACAAGAATGTTTTGGAATTGGGTAGCCGTGTGAAAGTGCAGGAAGCGCAGTTAGAACAGGAATATTTAAGCAAATTCCTTCAGGTAATTCCGGCCGAAAAAGTATTTTTGTACCGGCAAAGTGAACAAAACTTCGGCGAGAGGATGGTACGGGAAAGGACCGACCGAAATGCGCAACGGTTGTCAGACAATGTACAACGCCAAATTACAAGAGAGAAAATGCAAGCGGCAAAGGTTAAAACCCGGGCCGAATTAGCAAAAAAGAGAGCCGAACTGTCGCAGAAACGAGTTGAACTGGCGAAAGAAAGAGTCGAGAAAGCGCGTATACGGGCGGAAAAACTCAAAGCACAGGCCGAAAAAGAACGGCAACAGCATCAACGGGGTAGTATATAATACTGGCGGAGTTCTTTCTACAAAACAAACAAAAACGAATATCAACCCGATATTCGTTTTTGTTGTAATGACAGGCCTGTCAAGTTACATTTTATTTTTTTATCATGATATAGAGAAATTCGATAACAAAAGTCGCTGTTTTAGCTTTATATTTGTAGAAAATTTTGTTTCACAGTATAAATTTTTAAAATCATGGGAAAAGAATATGTAAATTATGGTCGTCGATTTGAAGGCCAAGTTGCCATTGTAACAGGAGCAGCGTCAGGTATAGGACAAGCTACGGCAACAAAACTTGCTCGTCAGAAAGCATCGGTAGTGGTTGTGGACATTAACAGCGAAAGAGTGCAGGCGGTTGCAGATGAGATTACGAAAGCAGGCGGCATAGCCAAAGCATTTGCAGCCGATGTAACCGACCCGATGGCAAACGAGGCAATGGTCGCTTTTGCCGAAAGAGAATTTGGCGCCTTGCATTTGGCGTTCAACAATGCCGGTATTGGCGGACCTTCGGGCTTGCTGGCCGATATCGACATTGAAGGCTATCGGAAAGTAATTGAAGTGAATCTGAATGCTGTATTCTATGGAATGCATGCGCAGATTCCGGCTATTCTTCGTGCAGGCGGCGGCGCCATTGTCAATACGGCGTCGATTCTCGGACTGGTCGGCGAAGCAACAGCTGTTGGATATGTTGCCGCAAAACACGGTGTTACCGGTTTGACGAAAGCTGCTGCACTCGGATATGCCAGCAAAGGAATCCGGATCAATTCCATCCATCCGGGCTATATTGACACTCCATTGCTCGACAAAATGTCGAAGGAAACAAAAGAATATTTGGCTTTGCAACATGCGCAGGGACGTTTCGGTACTTCTGAGGAAGTTGCCGATGCAGTAGCGTTTTTGTTATCCGACCGTGCTTCATTTGTTTCGGGAACGCAGTTTGTTGTCGATGGCGGATACACGGCGCACTGATTTATTTGAGTAAAGCGGTTAGTTGTATTTTTTCAGACCAGGTTTTATATTGTTCGGTATTTCCCATCTTATCCGGATGCAACCAAACAATTTCTTTATCCCGCTTAAACCAAGTTATCTGTTTGCGGGCGTAAATGCGACTATTCTGTTTGATTTTTTCTACCGCAAACTCCAAGTTCCATTCGCCGTCGAAGTATTGGAAAAGTTCTTTGTAACCTACTGTATTCAATGCATTGAGATGACGGTAAGGATACAACCGGCGGGCTTCGTCCAATAACCCGCCTTCCATCATCCGATCGACCCGGCGGTTGATGCGATCGTAAAGATCTTCCCGTTCACGGGTCAAACCGATTTTGAGAATGCGGAAAGGGCGTTCTTTTGCCTGATGGGTGCGAAAGGTAGAGTAGGGCTTCCCGGTCATTAAACAGATTTCCAATGCATGAATCACTCGTTGAGGATTCTTTAAATCGACTTGTTTGTAAAAGATTGGATCTAAAATTTTTAATTGGCTACGGATAGGATCCAGACCTTCTTTTTCATAAAGAGAGCGGATGTCTTGGCGTAAGGTTTCGTCGATGGTCGGAATATCGTCGATGCCTTTGCAAACGGCGTCGATGTACATCATCGAACCACCGCTCATAATTACCGTATCGTGCGTTTCATGCAGTTGGGTTAACAGGGCGATGGCGTCTTCTTCAAACCGGCTGGCACTGTAATAATCGTTTAATTCGAGCGTTCCGACAAAATAATGCCGTACCCGCTGTAAATCGGCGGCGGCAGGTGCAGCCGTCCCGATGGGCAAGTCTTTGTAGAGTTGACGCGAATCGGCGGATAGAATGGGAGCACCGAATTGCTCTGCCAGGCGGAGGCTCAATTCCGTTTTACCCACTCCGGTAGGACCTAAGAGGACAAGCAGTGTTTTCAATATTCAAACGGATTGCCTTCGCTGAGGTCTTCGAGGTCTTCGTCGTTGTAATCGTCGGCGCCAAATTCGTCGTAGAAATCTTCATTTTCGTCGAATCCGTGTGCGGAGGTAGAAACGGGAACCGAGAAGTCGAGTTCTTCCATCAACGAAATTTGTTTGGGAGGCTGGCCTGCCGATTTTACTACCTGAGGTTTGTCCTGGTTTTTCCCCGGAATAATTTCCCGTAGTTCCATAAAGAAACAACGCTCGGTTAAAAGTTCAAACACATAGATCAGTTTTTGCCGTTCTTCATCTAATAATTCGCTTAACCGGCTGCCATCCATCACGTAGACATCTTCGTCGGAACTTGAATCCATATCGATCAGCGTAATTTCCGTTTGCTTCGCCCAATCGTCATCACAAAGAAAGAACGATGTGATTTGATCTTTGCCATAGCCCACGGACTCGAGAATCGCTTCGTGCAGTTCAAAGAATGTCGCGTCCGAATCAATTGTAATGTCGCGTCTGAAGTCATCGACTTCGTCCGAAACTAAGATGAATCTGTAAACCATAGTATTGTATATTAATTACTCTAAATAACCGCGAATAATTCCCCGTTGTGAACCGGAGATGAACCGGATCACTTCCTGTTTTTCAGGACTGTCCGGAAGATTGGATTCCATGTATTTCACGGCAGCCGAATTATTCATTCCCGATTGATACAGAATCCGGTAAATTTCCTGGATGCCGCCGATTTGTTCGGTAGTAAAGCCGCGCCGACGCAATCCCACGATATTAACACCGGAGAACGTCAAGGGCTCACGGCCGGCGATAATGTATGACGGGACATCTTTGGAAACTTTCGAGCCGCCTTGTAGCATGGCATGTTTACCGATGCGGCAAAACTGGTGCACCAGCGATCCGCCGCTCAAAATAGTGTAGTCATCGACTTCGACTTCACCGGCTATTTGGGTAGCATTTCCTAAGATAACATGATTTTTCAGGATACAGTCGTGTGCCGTATGGGAGTAGGCCATCAGTAAGCAGTGGCTTCCGACAGTGGTCTTTCCTTTGGATGAGGTTCCCCGGTTGACGGTTGCACATTCGCGGATAGTGGTATGGTCGCCGATTTCGCAAGTGGTTTCTTCCCCTTGAAATTTCAAATCCTGGGGAATCCCCGATACGACTGCGCCCGGAAATATCCGGCAGTCTTTCCCAATACGCGCTCCTTCCAGCACAATTGCGTGGGGATAAATATAGGTATTATCGCCGATAATTACGTTTTTGTCGATTACCGCAAAAGCGCCGATAGTAACATTTTGCCCGATAATTGCTTTCGGGTGAACAGATGAGCATTCGTGTATCATTTGTTTTTGATTATTTGTGCCATAAATTCAGCTTCACACACTAATTTTTCGCCGACGAAGCAATAGCCTTTCATGTTGGCAATGTTTCGCCTCGGTTCCGCCAGCAATTGCAGCCGGAAAATCAGGGTATCGCCCGGAATTACTTTCTGGCGGAATTTCACGCCGTCGATTTTCATAAAATAAGTCGAATAACGTTGCGGTTCTTCCACCTGTTGCAGAATCAACAGTCCGCCGGTTTGCGCCATGGATTCAACCAGCAGTACGCCGGGAACGACCGGTTCGTTGGGGAAATGTCCCTGAAAGAAAGGTTCGTTGACCGATACGTTTTTGACACCTACAATATGGCTTGCGCCGATTTCGATGATTTTTTCCACCAGCAGGAACGGATAGCGGTGCGGTAAGAGTTCTTTAATCCGGTTGGTGTCTATCAATGGGGGAACATTCGGGTCGTAAACCGGCGCCTGTACTTCGTTGATCTTAATATCCTTGCGAATCAAGCGGGCCAGTTTATTATTGATTTTATGTCCCGGACAGGTAGCGATAATCCGTCCGCGAAGAGGTTTCCCGATGAGAGCAATATCGCCGATGATATCCAATAGTTTGTGGCGCGCCGGTTCGTTGGGATAAACCAGCGGTTTGTTCATGATATAGCCCAATTGGGTAGCGTCTTTATGCGCCACGTTCATTTTATCGGCTAACTGGTCGAAACATTCTTGGCTCATTTGCTTTTCGTAAATCACAATGGCGTTATCCAGGTCGCCGCCTTTAATCAGATTATTATCTAATAAGGGTTTGACTTCGCGAAGGAAAACGAATGTCCGGCTGGCGGCAATTTCTTCCTTGAAATCAGACAGGCGATCGAGGGTAGCAAACTGGCTGTCTAAGATATCCGAATCGAAAGCAATCAGCGACATGACGACAAACTGGTCGTCGGGCAATATGACAATGGACGAGCCGGTTTCTTCGTCTTTGACTTCAATTTTATTCCTGACGATATAGTATTCGCGATCGGCTTTTTGTTCCGTCCATCCGGCTTTTTCGATGGCGCGGACGTATTCGATGGCGCTTCCGTCCAAGATAGGAAATTCGGGAGCATCCACTTCAATCAGGCAGTTATCTACTTGCATGGCGTATAAAGCGGCCAAAGCATGTTCGACCGTACTGACATGTATGTTGTTTTTCGAGAGCACAGTGCCTCGTTGTGTATTTGTTACGTTTTCGGCAATGGCGTCAATAAGGGGTTGCCCTTCCACATCCGTTCGCTTGATTTTATAGCCGTGATTTTCGGGTGCCGGATGGAAAGTGATGTGAATTTTCAATCCGGTATGTAATCCTTTACCTTGTAATGAGAAACTTTTCTTTAATGTGTGCTGTTTAGTCATGTTTGAATGAATCTATATCTTTTTGTAATTGATTGACTTGTCTGTATATATCAGGAAGTTTGGCGAAGATTATGCTCGATCGGAGGAATTGCTTAGCGTCGATGGCGGGAGAACCCATCACCTGTCGTCCGGATTCGATGTGGCTGATAGATCCGGATTGAGCGCCAATACCTACATTATCGCCGATCCGGATATGTCCGCCCAATCCCACTTGTCCGCCGATGATGCCGTTTTTGCCGATTTTGGTTGAGCCGGATATTCCCGTTTGAGCGGCAATCACCGTATTTTCGCCGATTTCCACGTTGTGGGCTATCTGAATTAAATTGTCTAATTTGACTCCGCGCCGGATCAGGGTCGAATCCATTACTGCCCGGTCGATGGTGGTGTTTGCACCGATTTCCACATCGTCTTCAATCACTACATTGCCTAGCTGGGGAATTTTCTGATATACTTCGCCTTCTTTGGCAAACCCGAAACCGTCGGAGCCAATCACCGCGCCGGCATGGATGATGCAATTTTTTCCGATGACGCAATCTTCGTATATCTTCACTCCGGCGTAGATAATGGTGTTTTCTCCAATGATTACATTGTCGCCGATATAAGCGTTGGGGTAAACGGCCACGTTTTCTCCTAACTGTACGTTTGGTCCGATATAAGCAAATGCGCCGATATAGATGTTTTTTCCGGGAATCCGAGCCGAATCGCTTATAAATGACGGCGTTTCGATGCCTTGTTTTTTCGTTTTTTCCTGATGGGTCAAATGCATTAATTGCGCCAGAGCGGCGTATGCATTCGGCACGCGAATCAAGGTGAGTGTAGCCGGCAGTTCTTTTTCGGCTGTAAAATCATGATTCACCAGGGCTATACTCGCCTTCGTTTCATATATAAACGAAGAATATTTGGGATTAGCGAGAAAAGTAAGCGTATGCGGCCTTCCTTCTTCTATCTTAGAAAAATTATTGACTGTACAATGCGGATTGCCTTCGATGGTCCCTTTTAAGATGTGAGCAATCTGTTCGGCGCTAAACTCCATATACAAAATATCATTAAATTGGCTGCAAAGTACGGAAATTATTTTCAATCTCGCAAAAAACAACAGTAATACTTCCTTATTTTCTTGGATAGTAATTGTATATTTAACATATCGGAGGCTTCGGAAATATCTTTGGTGGTTCCGTCTTTGAACAGAATATCAATACTATCGTCTGCTTCGCTGTACATATTCGTCGATATTTCGTCGGACGATATTAGGTAGACGGCTTCTTCCGGGGAAATTGCATGTTTGGCGGCCAATATTTTTTGTTTGCTTTCCAGGTATCCAGGCGGAAAAGGGTTTTGTTCGATTTCGATCTTGAATATATTTCGGTTTAACAAGGCGCTGCTTAATATCGAAAGAACTGCATCGGGATGTTTGGCCCAGACTTTCAGTGCCGACCAGATATCGTTGTCGTCCAAATCGGTGAACTGTTCGAGGGCTTGCGGGTCGTTCCGGAATACGCTTTTATCGACCGGATAATACAGGAAGTAGTGCAATGCGGGCGATGCAAACAGTTCGACGCCCTGTCCGGCTAATTCCTTCGCCCGTTTCAGAACGTTGATAAGCATTTTTTCCGCTGCAATCGCCGTTTTGTGCAGATAGACTTGCCAGTACATCAGGCGGCGGGTCATCAGGAAATTCTCAATGGAATAAATGCCTTTGGCTTCCACTACCAAACGGTCGTCCTTGATATTCAGCATTTTTATGATGCGCGCCGATCCGATATTGCCTTCGGTTACGCCGGTAAAAAAGCTGTCGCGGCGCAGATAGTCCAGCCGGTCTACATCCAACTGTCCGCTGACTAACTGGTGGAGGAATTTTTTTGGATAGGTATCGTTAAAAATAGCAATGGCCAAATCCAGTTTTCCATCCCTTTCGCGGTTGATACGGTTCATCAGCAAAAGAGAAATTTCTTCGTGGCGGATGTTTTGGATGAGCGTGTCTTCCAACACGTGCGAGAAAGGGCCGTGCCCCAAATCGTGCATCAGGATGCAGGCCAAGGCCGCCTGTTCTTCTTCCGGCGTGATGGTATGTCCTTTGATACGTAACTGCGCAATGGCTTCATTCATCAGGTACATGGCGCCCAGCGAGTGGCTGAGGCGGGTGTGTTGCGCTCCGGGATACACAAAGCAGGTTAATCCCAATTGCTTGATCCGGTTTAGCCGTTGGAAATACGGGTGCCGGATAATGCTGTATATAAATTCATTACTGATATTGATGAATCCGAAAACAGGATCGTTGATTATTTTACGTTTGTCGTTCATCTCCATTCATTTGTGCTATAAGCTGAAAGTTTTGACAAATGTACAATTTTTCTTTTGGAGTTACAAGTTATGGAGATATTTCGCCATTTCCTGTTGCACTTTCCGCGCTTCTTCTCTTGCAACATCCGCAAATCGTTCGGTTGTATCGGTATAAAGAATTTGCCGCGAGGAATTGACTAATAAGCCGCATTGACGGTTCAGTCCGTAACGTGCCACCTCTTCTAGACTGCCGCCTTGCGCTCCCACGCCGGGAACTAATAAAAAATGGTTGGGAACTATCCGGCGAATTTCTTCAAACGATTTGCCTTGGGTAGCGCCGACAACATACATCAGTTGTTCGTCGTTCCCCCATTCCTGCGATTTTTTCAGGACTTTTTCAAACAATCGCTCACCGTTGACGTCGGCCGTTAATTGGAAATCCTGTGAGCCTTTGTTCGATGTTAAAGCCAGAAGAATGACCCATTTACCGGGATAAATAAGGAAAGGTTTGACGCTGTCCTCGCCCATGTAAGGCGCTACCGTTACCGCATCGAAAGCGGAATGGTTGAAAACGGCGCGGGCATACATTGTGGATGTGTTACCGATATCGCCCCGTTTGGCGTCGGCGATGATAAACTGGCCGGGATAGTGGTTGCTAATGTAATCCACCGTTTTTTCCAGTGCTATTTGTCCTTTTACGCCCAGACTTTCGTAAAACGCCAGGTTGGGTTTGTAAGCGACGCAATAATCGGCCGTAGCATCTATAATGGCTTTGTTGAAAGCAAAGACCGGGTCATCTTCCTGCAACAGGTGTTGCGGGATTTTTTGGATGTCGGTATCCAATCCTACGCAGAGGAAGGATTGCTTTTGAAGGATATTGTTGTATAATTCTTGTTTTGTCATAGGGTAATATTTTACAATTCATTCTCTTTCAATCGCTCCGCATTCTCTGCCACAATCAGTTGGTCGATTATGCACTGGATATTCCCTTCCATGAAATCGGCCAGATTATATAAGGTGTAATTAATCCGGTGGTCGGTTATCCGGCCTTGCGGATAATTGTAAGTCCGGATTTTCGCCGAACGGTCGCCGGTGGAAACCATCGTTTTGCGTTGCGAGGCAATCGACTCGTTGTGTTTCTGCAGTTCTATATCGTACAGCTTATTGCGAAGCATTTGTAACGCCATTTCCTTATTAGCTAATTGCGAACGCGCCACCTGGCATTGAACCATGATGCCTGTGGGTTTGTGCGTTAATTGCACTTTGGTTTCGACTTTGTTCACATTCTGTCCGCCGGCGCCACTCGAACGGGCGGTTTGAAATTCCAAATCGGCCGGATTGATTTCCACATCCACCTCTTCCGCTTCGGGAAGCACCGCCACTGTTGCCGCGGAAGTATGTACCCGTCCTTGCGTTTCCGTAACCGGAACCCGTTGCACGCGATGCACACCCGATTCGTATTTCATCGTCCCGTAAACATTATCGCCGCTGACGGTAAAAATAATTTCCTTGTATCCGCCAATCGTCCCTTCGCTGAACGAGGTAACTTCCGTTTTCCATCCTTTGGATTCGCAGTATTTGGAATACATTTTATACAAATCGCCGGCAAAAATCGCCGCTTCGTCGCCGCCCGTACCGCTACGGATTTCTACAATTGCATTTTTGCCGTCCTGTGGGTCGGATGGAACCAGCAACAACTTGATTTCTTCTTCGATATGCGGAAGGCGTTGCGTCGATACATCCCATTCGTTGCGGGCTATTTCGCGCCATTCGGCGTCCGATTCGTTTTCGAGGATGTGTTTGGCTTCTTTTATTCCATTCAGTAATAGTTGATAGCGGTTACGCGCCTCCGCAATTTTTTCCAAATCGCGGTATTCCTTATTCAGTTTGACAAACCGTTTCATATCTGCAAGGATTTTGGGGTCGGTAATCAGTGTTCCAATCTCTTCAAAGCGGATTACTAAAGCGTCTAATTTCTCTAACAGCGTATTTCGAGCCATGCCGGAATGTATTATTTATAACAGGAGTACAAAATTACATGAAAACCCCGGCTTTTCCAAGCGCCTGAGATAAAAATCAAGGCCACCCTGTTTCGCTGACTACCGTACTCAAAATACAAATGCTATCTTTGTAGCTTCATTTAAATAATTGTTTCCGTATCTGCTTTCAAGCCTGCATCTGCCTGTTTTTGCGTTGCAGCCAAACAAACAGTAAGCACAAAACGCGCATTGCCAAGCCATAACAATTATTAGGTTAAGGTTTTCTTTTGTAAAACCAAATCATCAAGTTCATTTAATTTATTATTGATTTCTTCGTCAATTTCACCTCCTAATCCAAGTTCTTTTGCTAATTCGTTGATAATCGTAAATATATTTCTTTGTATTAGTTTTGTGGTTTCTTTGTTTTTACTGTCAGATTCATAAGGATTTGCCTGTTTTGCAATTTCTATCAAACACGAAAGAATCCTGCTAACCGTGTTTGGTTTTGCAAACAAAACAATTTCTTGCGAAGCCATTTTTACCAATTCATTCAATTCATCTAAATCTACTGAATGATCATCCCAAACGTTCCACAATTTGTCAATAAATTTGTTGAATCGTGCCGATTTTTCTTCAAAAACCTTAACATTTCGTTCCTTGACTTCTTCGTGCCCTGTTTGACCGGCTAATAGAAAATAAGTCATTAATGCAGTTACTACAGCTTCGAGCAACGCACCCGAAATTTGAACAGGCAAATCTGCACCATTAAATAATTTAGTTGCTATTGAAATACCAATGAACACAACAAAACCACACATAAGGCTGACTAATACTACTGATTTTTTCATTATACTTGTATTTAATTTATATTTACATATTTTTGTGCCACATTCAATGCTTTGCCCGCCAACTCTTTTTCATCTTTTATCACTTCAATAATCTGGTCGGCAAGCCAAAGAGATAAAAGATCGTTTGGATTTACTTTGAAAATTTTGGCAAGTGCAATAACCTGTTCGCGTTTGGCACGGCGTTCTCCACGCTCAATTTTACTGTACATTGGCGTATCAATTTCTAATGCTGCGGCAAATTGGCGTTGCAACATTTGTTTTCCTTCTCTTAACTGTCTAATTTTATTACCGAACAACATAAGAATTGTGTTTTAATATTTATAAATCAAGTTATTAAGTTCATTCTTGCTTTCGTATTTTAGAATTGTCAGAAAATCGGAATAAAAGTACTGTTTTTTTATGAATTAGCCATCAAAAGAAAATAAGAATTTATTAACAATAAAAAGGACAGCATTTTTACTGTGTCCATTCGCGCAACGGCATTTTTGCCTAAAACTGCGACAAATGCACCACAAAACCTGCCGCTAACGCAGGCGCCATAACTTGCATTGCAGGGTTTGTTCCCATAAATTCGCCACTTTTCCAAAGCTACTTTACTTGTAAGTTATTTCAACGTTGTGACAGTTTTCTTCACTATAATTCGATGAAAAACAATTATCTTTGCAGCGATTTTGAACAGGGTTTCTAACGGACTTCGGCTCTGTGAAAAATCAAAACTAAAAAATTTATCATTGGAAGTCCTCAAAAATTATCATATATGAAAAAGGCAGTAATTTTATCAATGATTTTTACAGCTTTTGCCTGTAAAAATTCCTCGCAGAAAACTGTGGAAAACGCTTATGATGAGCAACAAACCATTTCGTATGAAGGCATTGCGGAAAAAAGTTTTGACGAACTTTTTACCGCAATTCAACCCGAAGAAATCGGCGAAAGCCCTATTACACTGGCGAGTAAGACCAATATTGCGATTACTGCCGGACACGCCGACGATTACAACACGATGATGGCGAGCGACGGCGGAATCGGCGTACTGATAGGCAAACCGGTAACTTTTTGTGGCTTGCGGGGCAGCAGATACACGTTCGAAGTTCTGTTGAAAGACTCGGTTTATACGTTCAGTTTTTTTGACGAGCGTTTTCGTGACGACTTTATGAAATTTGGTATGCAGCCGGGGCGCGACTCGCAAAAAATGAACGAAACGGCTCTCACGGCAGTCAGCACGCCTTCGGGACTGATGACCTTTAAAGAGGCGAGATTGGTTATCGAGTGCCGACTTGCACAAACTCAC
>JAISYG010000134.1 GCA_031270075.1 Dysgonamonadaceae bacterium | reverse complement strand
TTACGAGAATATATTGAGGAGTTTTTTGCCGATCAGAACGACATCAACGAAGATACCCGTATGCAATTGGAACAAATTAATCAGGCGCTGGCGGAATTACAAATGCACAAGCAATTAGCTGAAAAACCCCGCAGACGCATCGGTTTTATCCAGTATGATGAGGAGGAAAATAAAAATGTTAGTGAATAAATTAATAATATGTTTCATTTTGATGTAGTAACCCATTGGATAGATGAACTTCTCCGGACGTATTTGCCGGCCGGCTGGACGCTGTTTATCGAGTTTGTACTGATAGGCTTGGTTATTTTAACGGTTTATGCGGTACTGGCTTTAATCCTGATTTACGTAGAACGGAAAGTCTGCGCTTTTTTTCAATGCCGCTTAGGCCCGATGCGGGTAGGCCCGTTCGGCGTTTTGCAGTCGGTGGCCGATATGATTAAAATTCTGTTGAAAGAGTTAATCAAGATCGATCGTGTCGATCCGCGCCTGTTCCGTTTGGCAGCCTATTTAGTCATTATTGCTTCGATATGCACCTTTGGTGCGCTCCCATTCGATAAAGGATTGCATGTCGTCGATTTCAATATCGGCGTGTTTTACCTGTTGGCGGTTTCTTCGCTGGGTGTAGTCGGGATACTGTTGGCCGGTTGGTCGTCGAACAATAAATACACGGTAATTGGCGCCATGCGGTCGGGTGCGCAGTTAATTTCCTATGAATTATCCTGCGGACTGTCATTGATGACGATTGTCATGCTCTCGGGCAGTTTGCAATTATCGACCATTGTGGAACAGCAGACTGTTGCATGGAATATTTTTCGGGGCGGAATCCCAGCAATTATCGCATTCATTATTTATCTGATTGCAGGCCATGCCGAAACCAATCGCGGGCCGTTCGACTTGCCGGAAGCCGAATCGGAATTGACGGCCGGTTATCACACGGAATATTCCGGCATTCAGTTCGGGTTCTTCTATCTGGCGGAATATTTGAATCTCTTTATCATCGCAGCGATAGCAACCACTTTATTCTTGGGCGGTTGGATGCCGTTGCATATCCCCGGTTGGGAAAGTTTCAACCAGGTGATGGATTACATTCCTCCGGTATTGTGGTTTTTTGCCAAGACGTTTTTCTGTGTGTTTCTGGCTTTGTGGGTACGGTGGACGATGCCCCGTTTACGAATTGACCAACTCCTGAAACTGGAATGGAAAATTCTGATGCCTTTAAGTTTGCTTAATATTATTTTAATGGCGGTTTGGATAGTATGGATTATATAAAAAACATTATTATTGGGATGTGGCGGTTGATGCAGGGCATGTATGTTACCATGCTCAACCTGATTCGGAAGAAAGTAACGGAACAATATCCCGAAAACCGGGGTAAGGTCTTTCCCCACGAGCGGATGCGTGGACAGTTGGTTATGCCTCACAACGAAGCCAATCAGCACAAATGTACCGCTTGCGGTATCTGCGAAATGAATTGTCCGAACGATACCATTCAGGTAATCAGTAAAAAAGAAACGGACGCAGAAACCGGCAAGGAGAAGAAAGTTTTAGACCGGTATTTGTACGACATCGGCAGTTGCATTTTCTGCGCTTTGTGTACGACTTCCTGTCCGCAAGATGCAATTGAATGGTCGGCGAACTTTGAACATGCCGTATTTACGCGGCCGAAATTGTTGGAACAGTTGAATAAGGAGGGTTCGAGTTTGGCGAAAAAGGAAAAAGCGGCGAGAGAGTAAATAAAAAAGGATTTTAAACTTTGCATAAAACGCAGTTATAATATGGAACGGATAGAAGATGCTATCGAAATAAATAAAATATGGATCCAATAATTAATCTAATCGTATTTGCCTGTTTGGGCGTAGCTAGTCTGGTATTATCCGTGCTGGCCGTATCGTCCAAAAGCCTTTTACGGGCGGCCACTTACCTGCTCCTGGTGTTGATATGCACGGCAGGTTTTTATCTGTTTTTGAATTATCACTTCCTGGCTGCCGTTCAGATTTCGGTCTATGCAGGTGGGGTAGTGGTATTGTTTATATTTGCCATTTTCCTGACAAGCAACAAAGGCGATGTGATGCAAAAACATCAGGCGCAGAAATATATTTTAGGTGCATTGGCAGCGCTGGGCGGAATTGCCGTTACAGCTTTTGTCCTCTTGAAACACCGGTTTGTTTACAGCGGCAATCACCCCATGGAAGGCGATCAGGAAATCAATATGAAAGTGATTGGCGAAGCCTTGATGGGGACGGAAAAATACCAATACCTTTTGCCTTTTGAAGTGGTCAGTTTGTTATTGTTGGCCTGTATTATCGGAGGAATATTAATTGCAAGAAAACGGTAGGATTATGATACAAATGGAATATTACTTAATAATCAGCACACTGATGTTCTTCATCGGGATATACGGATTTATTACCCGAAAAAACATGATTGCGATACTGATTTCGTTGGAACTGGTCTTGAATGCAGTAGAAATCAATTTTGCAGTATTCAACCGCTATTTGTTCCCGGGACAATTCGAGGGAATGTTTTTCACGTTGTTCGGCATTGCCATTACGGCAGCGGAAACAGCTGTGGCATTAGCCATTATCATCAATGCATACCGAGCTATCGGCAACATTGATATTAAGAATTTGAGTAAAATGAAACACTGATCATATGGAATACAGTCTATTAATTATAGTAACTCCCATTATCCTCTTCCTGCTGTTGGGATTGCTGGGAACGAAAATAAAACCCACCGTTGCAGGAATCATCGGAACCTTGGGAATGACTTTCTGCGCTATTTTAGCTTACGCGGTAGCCTTTCAGTATTTCTTTCAAATCGGTAAAACCGGGGAAGAATGGACAAAGATTATCCCCCTGAATTTCGAGTGGCTGCGGTTTACCGAACACCTACATATCGATTTGGGGATACTCTTAGACCCGATTTCGGTCATGATGCTGGTCGTCATTACCACCGTATCGCTGATGGTGCATATTTACAGTTTGGGTTACATGAAAGGCGAAACCGGTTTCCAGCGCTATTACGCCCTGCTTGCGTTGTTCAGTTTCTCGATGTTGGGATTGGTGGTAGCGACCAATATTTTCCAAATGTATATCTTCTGGGAATTGGTAGGCGTTAGTTCCTACTCACTCATTGGATTTTATTACACCAAGCCTTCGGCCGTGGCAGCGTCTAAGAAGGCGTTTATCGTTACGCGCTTCGCCGATTTAGGCTTTTTGATTGGAATACTGCTGCTTTCTTATTATACAAAAACATTCGATTTCGGATTGCTCACCGCCGACCGCGCCACTTTGGTAACCACTTCTTTTGCCGGCGGAACCTTTCTGGGACTCTCTATCGCCACTTGGGCCCTGGCGCTCATCTTTATGGGAGGCGCAGGTAAATCGGCCATGTTCCCCCTGCACATTTGGTTGCCCGATGCCATGGAAGGCCCGACACCGGTTTCGGCCCTGATTCACGCGGCTACGATGGTGGTAGCAGGCGTGTATCTGGTAGCCCGATTATTCCCCGTCTATTTCTTTGCCGCACCCGAAGTGTTGGAAATGATTGCTTTCGTCGGTGCATTTACCGCTCTCTTTGCGGCGATTATTGCCATTACGCAAACCGATATTAAGCGGGTGCTGGCCTTTTCGACCATCTCGCAGATAGCCTATATGATGGTGGCCTTGGGCGTTTCCGGCTATGGCGATCACGACGGATTGGGATATATGGCCTCCATGTTCCACCTGTTTACACACGCCTTCTTCAAAGCCTTGCTCTTCCTCGGAGCCGGTTCGGTGATTCATGCCGTTCACAGTAACGAAATGAATCATATGGGCGGTTTGCATAAATACATGAAGATTACCAGCTGGACGTTCCTGATTGCCTGCCTGGCCATTGCCGGTATCTGGCCTTTCTCGGGATTCTTCAGCAAGGACGAAATCCTGGCGGCAGCATTCCATCACCAACCGGCAATCTTCTGGACGTTGTGGGTGGTAGCCGGACTGACGGCTTTCTACATGTTCCGCCTCTATTTCTGTATTTTCTGGAATGGCAAACGCAACTACGATGCCCATCACAAACCCCACGAATCGCCGATGACCATGGCCTTGCCCTTAGTGTTCCTGGCGGTATTGTCCGTCTTTTCCGGTCTTATTCCCTTTGCGGATTTCGTCAGCAGCGACAGCGTGGCTTTCCATACGCATATCGATCCCTTGGTGGCCACACTAAGTATTGCCGTAGCCGTTGTAGGAATCGGGATAGCCTTTTTTTTGTATTTCAAAGACAGCAAAGCGCCGGCACGTATTGCCCGTTCGATGGGTGCGCTCTATACGGCCACCCTGCACAAATTTTACTTGGATGAGCTTTGGATGTGGATAACAAAAACCCTGATCTTCCAATGGATATGCGAACCCATTAAATGGTTCGACCGCCACATAGTAGACGGCAGCATGAACGGCTTGGCCTGGACTACACAGAAAGCGGCGGCAAGTATCCGTGGATTGCAATCGGGACAGGTACAGTTCTATGCGTGGATATTTATAGCAGGTTCGCTTGTAATTGCGGTTTTGGTATTGTTCTTGTAATGAGATTGCTTTCTTATGAACATCGGTTAAATTTTTGTTAGACTTGGCGGATAGTAATCCGTAATAGAGAGGCACCTTCGCTAAATAGTCAGTCCTTAACAATCCCTGCTCGGATAGTGGGTCGATAAAAATATTGCGAAAAAAACAGTCGAAAAATAAATGACAAAAGTTTATCCTTGAGTTTTTCCATATATTTCCGCAAATTCCATGCTGTTCCAGCCATCAAAGCATTGATTTGAACGCCTACTTTACCCCAAAAGTAATTTTCCAGCAGCCGGTAATCATGTTTTAAGTGACTGATTATCGGCTCTATTGCGGCTCTGGAGCGAAACTGTTGGCGCTTTTTACGTTTTTGATAATTCGTATAGCTTGTGCGCTTTGCCTTTCGCTATGCACCCGGTAAAGGGCTTGTGTAAACTGTATACTTTGTTTTTATCCGTTTTTTGCTGATTCACTGCCCGTGTATAAAGTTCTAATTGCTCCCTATAAATGGCCTTCTGTTCGACGGTCAGCTTTTTGTCCA
>JAISYG010000143.1 GCA_031270075.1 Dysgonamonadaceae bacterium | reverse complement strand
GCCGTGCTGCGTGAAGCGCGTTCGCAAAGTTTGCAGATTATCGCCAATTACCACAGCCATCCCGAATCGCCCGCCCGCCCATCGGAAGAAGATATTCGTCTGGCTTTCGATCCGAATATTATTTATATCATCCTTTCTTTACAACAAAAGGAGAATCCGATAATTAAGGCGTTTTCTATTAAAAATAAAAACGTCGAACCAATAGAAATACAAATAACTTAATACATAAAACAAAACAAACTTCTATCATCATGGCAGAAAATGAATTGCAACGCAGTATCGCTACTGCAACAGCAAAAAAATTAGCGACTACCACTAAAACAGCCCCGCAAATGGGTTCCATCACCCCGAGGCTATTGTTGAAACTCCTCCCCTGGGTACAAGTCGATTCGGGAACCTACCGCGTAAACCGTACCAAAGTGGAATTGAAAAAAGCGGAACGCATCGAAGTGGAATTTTTCGACGGCGTACCGTCGTTCCGCGTAGAATCGTTCCGCAGGATTCCTTTATTCGCTCATATCGAACAGGATATAGTGAACCGACTGGCTAAAAAGTTTCAAATTGAAACCGTCAATCTGGGCGGAAACCTGATCGAGGAAAGCAAATATCCGCAAAAGTTCTTCATCGTAGCCCAAGGACAAGTGGAAATATCAAGCAAAGGTACGCACGGCGAAGATTTGCGCATTGCCATCCTTTCTGAAGGGGAATATTTCGGCGAAGCCAACCTCCTTTCCGATAAAGCGTCGTCCGTAACGGTCAAAGCCATTACGCCGGCGGTATTTTTCTCCCTGAACAGCAATGAACTGGAAGAAATTATCAAAGATATTCCGACATTCAGGGAACAGTTTCTGAACGCGGTCGATGAACACCTCCGCCTGCGGGCTACGGTCAACACTCACGGCGAAAAACACATCGATCTGGCTTCCGGGCACGAAGAAGACAATGTTATTCCCGAAACGTATATCGACTACGAAGAAGAACCGCGCGAATATCCACTCAACACGCTTCAAACCGTGGTGCGCGTTCATACCCGCGTTACCGATTTGCACAATAATCCCTACAATCAGCTTGAACAGCAAATGCGCCTGAGCATCGAAAGCATCAAAGAAAGGCAGGAATGGGAGCTGATCAACAACAAAAACTTCGGACTATTGGCGAGCGTAGAACCCGGATACCGCATCAGCACCCGTTATGGCTCTCCCACCCCCGACGATTTGGACGAATTATTGTCGCTGGTCTGGAAAAAGCCCTCGTTTTTTCTGGCTCATCCACGAGCAATTGCTGCATTTGAAAGGGAATGTACCTGGCGCGGAGTCCCTCCCGTTACAACCGTGGTTTTTGGCGTTCCGGTCATTACGTGGCGCGGCGTTCCCATCATCCCCAGCGACAAAGTGGAAATTCAGGGACAATACCTGACCAATCGCGGTGTGGGAATAACCAGCTTCATTCTGGTGCGTACCGGCGAACAGGAACAGGGTGTTGTCGGACTTCATCAAGCCGGTATTCCGGGCGAAATTGCTCCGAGTCTGTCCGCCCGGTTGATGGGATTGGACAAATTCGCCGTTGCCAGCTATTTGCTGACCAAGTATTTCTCGCTGGCTTCTTTAACCGACGACGCCATTGCCGTACTCGAAAATGTAGAAGTCGGCTATTATCACGATTATAACAACCGGAAAACGGTATTGAAATAAATGGCTGACTATATAAACAATATACAGACCGGCGAATGGAACGATGTAAGTTTCCTGCGCGAAATTACAAGCCGTCTGCTGTCGGAAGATGATTTGCCTGCCGAAACATCTCTCTTGCATTCGGCGGCTACGCATGAGTTTTCGGACACGGGATATTCTCAATACTCTTTCCTGCGCGACCAGCCGATTACTTACAACGGCCGGGAAACTTTCGACGTACAGGCCATTAGAAAAGATTTCCCGATTCTCCGGCAAAAGGTAAACGGAAAAGATTTGATTTGGTTCGACAATGCCGCCACAACGCAAAAACCGCGTCAGGTAATCGACGCTCTCAAGCAGTATTACGAAAACGACAATTCCAATATCCACCGGGCGTCGCATACATTAGCGGCGCGTTCCACAGACGGTTACGAAGGCGCACGCGAAAAAGTCAAGAATTTCATCAACGCCCCCTCGCCGGAGAATATCTTGTTCGTAAGAGGAACAACGGAAGGAATCAACTTGGTCGCGCAAACTTACGGGAAGAAATTTATTCATCCGGGCGACGAGATCATTCTTTCTACCTTAGACCATCATGCCAACATTGTTCCCTGGCAGCAATTGGCCAAAGAGAAAAACGCCAAGTTGCTGGTTATCCCTATCAACGACAATGGCGACGTGATTCTGGAAGAATACGAACGCCTGTTGAGCTCGCGGACAAAAATCGTTTCTTTTGCCCAGGTGAATAATACTTTCGGAACGATTTCGCCAGCGAAAACCCTGATCGACATGGCCAAACGTTACGGTGCGAGGGTACTGATCGACGGTGCGCAATCCATTGCTCATACCGCGGTGGATGTGCAGGAGTTGGATGTGGACTTCTTTGTTTTCTCCGGTCATAAAATCTATGCTCCCAATGGAATCGGCGTCGTTTACGGAAAAAAGGAACTGCTGGAACTCATCCCTCCCTGGCAGGGTGGAGGCAATATGATTAAAGACGTAACCTTTGAAGAAACCGTTTTCAATGTACCACCCGCCAAGTTTGAAGCGGGAACACCCAACGTGGCAGACGCCATCGGTTTGGGCGCAGCATTGGATTACGTAAGCCAAACGGGAATTTACAATATTGAACACTACGAACATTACCTGACCGAGTATGCCCGCAAGGAACTAAGCAAAATCGACGGCATTCAACTGATCGGCAATCCTCGCGACAGGATAAGCGTCGTTTCTTTCGTTGTGCCGGGAATTCCTACACCGGAAGTGGGAAAACTGCTCGATTTGGAAGGAATTGCGTTGCGCGCCGGCCACCATTGCGCTCAACCGGCTCTGCGGAGAATGGGAGTCGAGGCGACCGTGCGTCCGGCATTCTCATTTTACAACACAACGGATGAAATCGACCGCTTAGTCGAGGCGGTCAGGAAGATTTTGGCAGGAAGACAATAACTATTTGGACGGATATTCATTATGGAATCAATGTCATTTCCGCCTCCTTCCGTATCGTTTTCAGTATTGCTTCTCCTGTACCGATGTGATACCCGGCAACCGAATACAAAATGCCGCCATTGCGGGAAAGATAGAGGGTCAGCGGGAAATTATCGTTGAAGTCGATTTGCAAAGCGCCGGTTGCCGCACGCAACAATTCCCGGCGACTATCAATACCCCAAGCCGTGTTTTGCGGAAATCCCTTGAAAGCTGAAATTCCGGAAACCGTACTGGCTTTGTCATCCGGGGTGAGGAACAGCACGCTTCCGCCCCATTCATCCAAGGCTTGTTGTACCGCCGGAAGGTCTTGCAAAATATGTTTCGACGGCTCTTTGCCGAGGTCAAGAAAACAAAGCACCAAGCCTTTTCCTTTCGATAATTCCTTCAACGTGGCTTTCGACGCGTCGTTCAGCGTAACTATCGAATTCATGTCCACAATGCCCTTCACGAACAGTTTTCCTTCCGTTTCCGGCAAGCGAACGCTTACGCGGGAAGGTGCACCGCGCTTCAACTCGAAATATTCGGTGTGAACGAAAACCGAGCCGTCGTTGGCGCGACTGCCTGTCATCAGGCGGTAATAACCTTCGTCCAAATCCAGCGTATAGGGGAAGCGGGCAACCTGCGGGCTGTCTTCAAAATCCAACGTGCGGAAATCGCCGTCCTTGAAATACGCCAGCGTGTAATGGCTGTAATAACCGGGCTTGGTAAGGTTGCCGGGCGCGTTCTGCACCGTCAGTTTGGCCTTGGGCAAATTAAGCGATTCGTCAGGCTCAAACATCACATCCATCCATTTTTCGTTCTCGAAATACTGGGTTTTCCCCGTGCTGCTTTCGATGCGTGCCGGAATACCGAAGCTGCGGCAGGCGGCCACGAAAAAGAGGTTCCGCGAAAGCCGGTCGGCCATTTTCAGTTCATGCACGCCTTGCGGTGTCATCCGGCAGTTGTAGTAGTTTTCTTCGTCCTTGATTTTTATTTCGTTCTTCACGTAATCCATAATGAAGTCGATGTTATCCCGCACCGCTGCCTGTTCGTTTGCGTCTAATTGCTGTTGGGCGTAGCTCCGCCAAGGCTTTATCCGTTCCCAACCGATGCGCGGCGAAAGAATATAAGGAACCACCAAGTTGTTGGGCGTTCCGCTTTTCACTTGGAAGTCGCTGCGGGGTTGCAGGTGGTCGCTCAGGTACGCGGCCGGCGTGTCGCGCAAATCCTTTGCCGCCAACGACGCCAG
>JAISYG010000093.1 GCA_031270075.1 Dysgonamonadaceae bacterium | reverse complement strand
GGGGGTCGTTTTTTCTTCAGAAAGGATATCCCACCGCCATATGCCAGGCAAAGTTTTCTTTCAAATTAGGATGGAACAAAGTCCAACGCTCTTTCCCCCTCTTAGCCGGATTATACGCTTTTTCCCCGCAATCGAAACGGATCAGGAAATAATCGAAATCCAAGCGAATGCCCAATCCGTAACCTATCGCTATTTCCTTATAGAAAGAATTTAACCGGAATCTTCCTTCCTCTTGGCCTTCATAATCCCGGATGGTCCAGATATTGCCGGCGTCGATAAATACCGCCGTTTCCAATTTCCAGAAAAAATGACTGCGGTATTCAATATTCAGATCCAATTTAATATCGCCCGATTGATTGAAAAAAGTGGAAGTGCTGTTCGGAACATACGCGCCCGGCCCTAATTCCCTCACTTGCCATGCCCGAACACTGTTAGCCCCCCCCGAATAATACCGCTTTTCGAACGGCAGCATTTTGGAATTACCGTAAGGATATCCGATACCTCCGCCGATGCGCCAGACAATCGTATTTTGCCTGTCGATCACCAAACTTTTCGTATAATCGAAATCTCCTTTTACGAATTGGGCGAAAGGCGTAGCGAATAGCTGGTACATCCCCATGGCGTCCTTTTGCCGTTTGAACAGCGAACTGAATCCTTGCAGTATATTCCCGGCCGCTTCCATCGAAAACCGGAGCGAATGGGCGTCTTTTTGTTTCTGGGTATTGTCGAAAGTAGAATGATAAAAAGTATAACCTATTCCCACAATAAACTGGTTGGTGTAACCGAAATATTCGGCGTTCGTTGGCAGTTTGCTCATAAACGTACTGTCCTTCCGGGGAAGATATACATAATCAATGTCCAAAATATCGAACTGATGGTGAGCCGATCGCTTGTTTCGTCCCTGCCATTGGTAACGGATTCCGCCGGAAAGCAAGGTGCGGTCGTATTCGGGACGGGTCTGGTAATTGTAGCTCAACGAAAATTCGGTCGAAGTTTGCATGCGTCGCAAAAAGCCCGTTTCGATAAAAGGGAACAGCACTTTAGGCGTAAGAATGGATACTTCTCCGCCCAATTCCCAATACGGATTGGAAAATTGGTTCATGGCTTCGTAAGCGCCTCGTATCCGGAAATTGAGAATTTCCGCCCCCCGGAACAAATTCCGGTGCATATAACCGACGGCGGTGGCTACCCCTAAATCGCCGGTCGTATTCGTACCTTCGATAGCATACGAAAAAGTTTGCTTTTTCGCCGGCATGGTCAATAGATAGCAATCCAGTAAAGCGGAATCGTTCCGTATTTTTGCATCATACTGAATTTGAATATTATTTAATGCATGCAAGTGGGAAAACGAAGTGTAAGTAAAATCTTCGTTGATTTGAGCAAATGGCTGCCCCGGAGCGATAAAACAGTTGTTGAGCAATGTTCGAGGCTTCAAAGACGGTTTATCTCCGGTGTAAAAAATAGTATAGTTGTTGCGGGTAATACTCTTTTCGGCGGAGTATTCATTCAAATCGATCGTTCGCAACGGGTCGTAATCCAAATACATGAATACCCGGTCGTAATAAAATTTCTTACCGGCGGGAAACTTGGCCGAGTCATTTAGAATATGCAGTTTCAGTTCCAAATTCACCGCAAGACTGTTGAGGGAACTATCCGCGTCATACGTAATGTTTTCTTTTTTAAATTCAAAGTATCCGCGGTTTTGTAAAAGCGAAGTCAAGCGATCGCGCTCTGCATCCAACTGGTTTCGATCGAACAACATGTCTTCGTGCACCAAGGGAGTACGCAGTGCAGCGGCTTCGCCCGGAACCGGTTGCGGCGGCTCGCCGTTTTTACCGTATAATTCGTCTGCTATTATGCTGTCGTTCACCGAAACCGAATATTTCCGGATTCGGTAAGGCCTATTGCCCCGGATGCGATAAATGACCTGAGCCTTTTTGTTGCGACGAATCATCTCGGACGAAACATCGGCATGGATATACCCCATGTTAATCAACAATTTCCGCATTTCGTTTTCCGTTTTATACACCAAAGTAGAATCGAAAATAACCGGCTCTTCGCCGATTTTCCGGATGATGCGGTTGTGCCATTGGGTGCTATCTTTTCCGGATAGATTATAAAACTGGAGCATGGTTTTGTACAATCCAAACATCTTGTAATTGGGTTGTTGGCGCACATAAGGCTTCAATTCCATACTTTTATAACCCGGAATATCGGATTCGATCTTTACTTTATCCAGCAAATATTCGCCTTCGGGAATAAATTTGGTTGATGTACAAGCATATAATCCCCCTATCACGAGCATCCAAAACAGATATTTGATAAAACCGGTTTTCATGTACGCAAAAATACATAAAAGTTCTCACATATACACCGACACACAAAAAGGATTTTATCAAAATTATTTGTTTTTTCGCAACCATTGATTAACTTTGTGGCAATTAATCGAATTATTAACATTTTAAAACCAAAATCAGGCGTATGAAGGGTTTTAATTTACAATTCACCATTGGCTTCTTCTTTATTTTATGGTTAGGTATTTTACCGGTTTTCTCCCAAACGATAGACCGGAATAATTCCGAATGGATGCACTATCTGGAAGAATTGGCAAGTGAAGAAAATACGGATAGTGAGGCGTTAGCGGATTTGTATGACGAATTATTGTATATAGTGGAAAATCCCTATAATTTACAAACGGTTACGAAAGAGGAATTGGAAAAATTGCCTTTCCTGACCGCCTTGCAAATCGAAAATCTGTTGTATTACATTTATAAATATGGCCCCTTGGTCGATATTTCGGAATTGAAGAATGTGGAAGAACTGGATCTTCAGACCATTACCTATCTATTGCCATTTGTGTATGTGGGAGAAATTCCCCCTCCGGAAACACCGGCCGGCACGATTCGTAATTGGCTCTACAGCCGGCAAGAGTTATTGTTGCGTATGAATTTTACCGTTCAACAGAAAGCCGGTTATCAAGAGAAAGAATATATAGGCAATCCGTATTACGGCAGTTTCCGTTACGGTTTCAATTATAAAGATAAACTGCAAATAGGTCTGAGCAGTGAAAAAGACCCCGGTGAAAAGGGATTGGATTACACGACGTTTAATCTGAATTTCAAGAATTTGGGTGTTTTGGAGGCCTTGCATTTCGGTAATTATCGCCTTTCGTTCGGACAGGGCTTGGTGATGAATACGAATTTTTCGATGGGTAAAACTTCCGATGCCGTCAATATTAATCAGAAAAGTGCAGGTATTCAACGGCATGTTTCTACCAACGAAAGCCAGTATTTCAGCGGTGTGGCGGGAACGTTGCATCAGGGAAATTTTCGGCTCCACTTGTTTTATTCCAACCGGAATCAGGATGCAACAGCCGATGATACAACTATCTATACTTTTCAAACGGATGGCTATCACCGGACGTATAACGATTGGCTGAAACGGGAAACAGCCCGGATAAGGCTGTACGGCGGCCACTTTCGCTGGCAAAAAGACCGTTGGACACTGGGGTTGACCGCTGTGAGCTATGCTTTCGATGGAAAAACCTTGAATCCCGATTGGAAACCGTACAATACGTTTTATTTGCGGGGGAAAGCATATTCCAATGCCGGGTTCCATTATGGCTACCAATCGAGGAAAGTCAATTTTCAAGGGGAAACAGCCGTGGATTGTTTTGGGAAAATAGCGAGTATCAGTAATTGGTTGTTTCATCCGGCCTCTTTTGTGGATGGCGTTTTTTCGTTCCGCTATTACGATAAACAATACAATGCTTTGTACAGTAAAGGATTTTCCGAATCCGGCACGGTCCAGAATGAAACGGGATTTTATTCGGGCATCCGGTTTCGTATGTTCCGGAAGTGGGAATTATCCGCTTATCTCGACCAATTTATTTTCCCTTGGTTGAGGTATGGCATCGACACGCCATCGTCCGGAAAAGAAGTCTTGGTGCAGTTGAAGTACAATTGGCGTCCGGATTGTCCCTTGGAATTGCGGTACAAATTCAAGGAAAAGCAAGCGAATCAGTGGATGTACGGGCAACACCGCTGGCGCTACCGGTGTCATTATTTGTTTAATAAAAAGTTGAAAATCAATACACAATTGGATTATAACCGGTATGAAAGTTTGGATAGCAACCGGCAAGGCTGGAGTTGGACGCAATCTTTTTCGTATCTGCCTCTTTCCGGTAAATTGCAGTTGGATGGCGGAGTAATGTATTTTCACACGGACGATTGGGATACGCGCATCTCGATTTTTGAAAAGAATATCCTTTACGCTTTCAGTTTCCCAACGTATTACGGACAGGGTTTGCGTTATTACGCCATGATGAAATGGAAAATTGCCAAATCCCTCACGCTCTACCTGAAATACGGTTCGACGCACTATTCCGACCGGGAAATCGTGGGTTCCGGACAGGAAGCCATCGATGGTCAAGAGAAATCGGATATTTATTGCTTAATCAAATACAATTTTTAACCGTTGCAATGATGCATACCACCCTTTTTTATTCCGGATGTTTGGTTTCGGCGTATTCCGATGGGGAAATGCCGAAATGCTCTTTGAAGATATTGCTGAAATAGGCATGGGACGAGAATCCGACGGCATAAGCCACTTCGGCAATCGACATCTTTTTGGAGGTCAGCAGCAATGCCGCCTGTTTCAAACGAAAATTGCGGATATAGTTTCCGGGCGATTCATTGGTGATGATTTTTAATCTCCGGTTGAGATGTACGCGGCTCAATCCAAGTTCTTTGCTGATAGATTCTACGCTCAAATCGGGATTGCTGATCTGTGCGCGCAATTTATCATTGAATTTTTGAAATAATTTTTCGTCCGACGACAGTATTTTGATGTCCGATTCTTCTTGATTACCGGCGCTGTATTTGCCTTTCAATTTGTTCCGTAATTCGATAAGTTTCTGAATACGGGTTTCCAAGTGCTTTAGATTGAAAGGTTTGGGAATATAAGAATCCGCTCCCATTTCAATGCCTTCAATGCGTTGTTCCACATTGGTTTTTGCCGTCAATAAAATGATGGGGATGTGGCAAGTCTTATCATTTATTTTCAATAATTTACATAAGGTTAAACCATCCATTTCGGGCATGACAATATCGCTGATAATAATATCGGGCAAATACTTCAACGCTTTGCTCAAACCTTCTTTCCCGTTGTTGGCGCGGAAAATCCGGTATTTAAGTGATAATTCCGTATCCAGGTAGTTCAGGATATCGACATCGTCTTCTACCAGCAAAACCGATTGGGTGGTATGGGGATTGGATGCCGGTCCCCTCTTGGCGTTGTTGGTTTCCATTTCGTCGTTCGTTTGGAACGAAGGTTGAACCATCATCGCTGTCGCTTCCCCGTTGGTCGTGCCGAATTCTTCCGGCCTATAGACTCCTTTGTCCAACGGGAGATGGATAGTGAATTTACACCCTTGATCGGGTTCGCTTTCCATGAAAATTTCGCCATGATGCAGTTCAATCATCATCTTGGAAAGATGTAAGCCGATACCCGTTCCCATTTTGGTATTCACTTTGCTGTTGTGCACTTGGTAAAAACGGTCGAAAATGTAAGCCTGAGATGCTTTATCAATTCCGATACCGGTATCTTCGACGCGAATTTCCGCTTGTTCGTCTTTCATGCCGATAAAAAGGGTGATGCTTCCGCCTTTGTTCGTGAATTTGAAAGAATTAGAAAGTAAATTGAAAATCACCTTGTCGATACAATCGCGGTCGATGTAAATCTCCGGTAGTTGATTTTCGATAATCAAGTTGAAATCAATTTGTTTGGTGGTGGCTAATTCCTGAAACGAGTCCATGATTTTACCGACAAATTCCTGTAACAAAGTAGGTTCTACTTTCAGTTTCAATTTGCCTTTGTCTACCGCTCGCAAATCCATTAATTGATTGACTAATCGAAGAATACGTAACGCATTTTGGTGAATGATTTGATAAGTAGAAAGGATGGGTTGGTTTTTCGCTTCCTCTTTTAATTTTTCTATCGGTCCCAGAATCAAGGTTAAGGGAGTGCGTATTTCGTGTGAAATATCGGTAAAGAATTGTAGCTTGCTTTCTGATAATTGCTTTTGCTGCTCTTTTTCCATTAATATACGCCGTTCTTCTATCCGGTTTTTTGTATACAAATAGATGAAATAGGCGACAAGCAGAAGGATAATTGCATAACCTATTTTTGCCCAAATGCTTAACCAGAAAGGGGGTTCGATAATGACCTTTACTTCCCGTTCGAGGGAGTTAATACCGTCGACAACGGCTTTCACTTTGAAAACATATTTACCGGGATTTAAATTGGTATAGGTAACGCTGCGGTCGGGATTGTTGACCAACCGCCAGTATTTATCGAAATTCTCCATTTGCGTATAGTAAAGCACTCGCTGAGGCGTGCTGTATTCGATGGCGGCGAAACGGAAAGTGAAGCTCCGTTGATTGTATTTCAAGTGAATACTTTCTGATTCGTCCAATGTTTTTTCGAGCGCTGTCGATTTGCCTACCTGTACTTGTTCGTTGTAAATCAATAAATGGGTGAAAGCTAAATACAGCAACGAATGTTCTTGTTCCAAAGCCGGTGAAACAAAATGCGTTAAGCCATTGATACCGCCGAAATACAGACGGTTGCTTTTCCCCTTGTAATGGCTTCCCCTGCGAAATTCGTTGCTTTGGATACCGTCTTGCGCATAAAAATTGAGGTATTGTTCGTTGGAGGGATGATAGCAGCACAGACCATTTCCGGTGCTCAGCCACAAGTTTTGATCGTCGTCGATTTCGATGCCGTTAATCATATTGTCGGGAAGACCGTTTAGAGTCGTTCGCTGTGTAATTTCACCGGTTTTTTTATCGATGCGATACAGTCCGGAAAATCCGCCCAGCCAGAGGTTTCCTAATGAATCTTCATTGATAGTGTAAATCAATTTGTTGTTTAATAATGTATTGAGCAAAGGAGCATTGGAAAAAGTCTTGGTTTTCAGGTCGAATCGATTCACTCCGCGGGCCGTGCCTGTCCAAATGCAATTATTTTTGTCAATATGCAATGCATAGACCCAATTATTGGATAAGCGCGATTCCGGTTGGTTGCCGTCTTCGGATTTATAATGCCGGATTCGTTGCGAGGCCGGGTCAAAACTGTTGAGGCCACCGCCATCGGTTGCTATCCACAAAACGCCGTCCTTGTCTTGGGTGAAGGCGGAAATGTGGTCGTGGCTTAAGGCTTGGGGAGAGGAGGAGTGGTAGTGGAGGTCGAACTGTCGGGTATTCCGGTTGTAGCGGAACATTCCGTCGACATAAGTTCCGATCCATACATTTTTGTCACGGTCTTCAAACAGAGCCGTTATGACATTGCTTGGAATATGGGGAATGGTAGTGGTAGAAAAATGTTCGATCTTTTGATTGACGGCGTTCACTTTGTACAGGCCGTCGCCGTCGGTTCCAATCCATACGTCGCCGTCGTTGTCTTCGATAACCGAAATGACGCAATACGTGCCGATACTCCGTTGCGGGTCGAACGGGTTGAAACGGTAATTACGAAACGTATTGCTTCTTGCGGGGATAAACAGGATTCCCTTCTGATAAAGGGCTACCCACATATTTTGCTGTTTGTCTTCAAAGATATGATGCACTTTCACTTTTCCCAAGTCGCAAGCGTCAAAATCAGGGTCAATAGCCGGTAATCTTTTACCGGATGGGTCGTAACGTATGATGCCTATACCGTCGGTTCCAATCCAGATGTTGCCTTTTTTGTCGGGCGCTATGGAAAACACCTGATTTTCCGTTTTTGAAATACCGGATTTGAGCGTGTTGAACGTTTGTGATGGACGGTCGTAAATGTTTACCCCGCCGCCCAAGGTTCCAATCCAGACACGACCGTAGGAATCTTCGCAGATAGCAAACACATGATTGTCGCTCAGACTTCCCGCTATGCCCGGATGATGTTGAAAATGCACAGCCGTTTGTTCTTCCGGATGAAACAGATAAACACCGTTTTCATGGGTTCCCAGCCAGAGATAGCCAAAACTGTCCTCGAAAGCGCAATCAATGTTGTCGTCGGCGATAGGACTGTTTTTCCGGTTGTAGAAAGTAGGTTCCATGGTTTGTCCGTCCAAACGAATGATACCGTTGCCATAATAGGAAACCCAGATATTGCCTTTTCTGTCTTCAATGACCCAAGTTACCCGGTTCAGGTAAAAAGGGATGCTATCGCGAATCAGGAACGGACGGAAAGTGTCTTTTTGGCGGTCGTATTGCAAAAGTCCGTCCATGGAAGCTACCCAAAATGTACCGCGACTGTCTTCCAATACATTGTAAATATAGTTTCCCTGTAACGAAGTCGAATCGTTGGGTTGTTGCGAATAAACCGTAAAATGATAGCCGTTGAATTTATTCAATCCGTTTTCGGTAGCAATCCAGATATATCCTTGCGAATCTTGGTAAATCTGCGAAATATGGCTATTGGACAGTCCGTCGTTCGGTGTCCACAATTGTATTTTTTCAGCATGGATAGCCGTTGAAACCATCCATATCAAAAGACTTATCCGATAGAACCGTTTCATGAATGGGTGGCATGGATGATTTCTTCGACGGTTACCGGCAACCGCTTTTCATAAACGAACCGGCAGCCTGTTTCGGTAATAACAATATCATCCTCCAGGCGGATACCGCCAAAGTCCAGGTATTTTTTTACTTCCGCGAAATGGATAAAATCCGTATTGATTTTTTCTTTTTCCCATTTTTCGATTAATTGCGGAACGAAATAAATGCCCGGTTCTACCGTCAGTACATGTCCCGGTTCCAACCGTTTACCGAAGCGAAGACTGCGATAACCGAACAGGGTATCGCGATGGATTTCATCGTCGTAACCGACCCAAGTTTCGCCCAAGTCTTCCATGTCGTGAACGTCCAATCCCATGGCATGTCCCAATCCGTGCGGCATGAATAGGGCGGGTGCGCCGGCATTCAGGGCTTCTTCCGTACCCCCTTTCATCAATCCCAAATCGCGTAATCCTTCAAAAATAATTTTGTAGGCATTGCGATGCACACTTTTGTAGGTGATACCCGGTTGGGACAGAGCGATGGAATCGTTCAATGCTTTCAGAACAATGTTGTGAATGTTTTTTTGCCGTTGCGAATATTCGCCACCAACAGCTGTTGTCCGTGTGAAATCCGATGCATAATGATGGATGTTTTCCGCACCGGCATCGCACAACATCAGCCGGCCTTTGGCCAGGATTCCGCTATGGTCGTGATTGTGAAGTGTTTGTCCGTTCATCGACAAGATGGAAGGAAACGATACGCGCGTTCCCCGTGAAACGGCCAATCCTTCGATAACGCCGGCAATTTCCCGTTCCGAAACACCCGGTTGACACATTTTCATGGCGACAATGTGCATGGCGTAACCCGTTTGTCCGGCGTCGTTTAATTCTGCCAGTTCTTCCGCCGATTTAATCAAACGCATTTGGATAATGGCTTTGGTCAATTCTATGGAATAAGAGCTTAGGATTTCGTCGACTTTTTTATTGAATAATTCGCTTAATAATAACTGATTGCGATACCGGTAAGGTTTCAGATAATGGATGATGCGTTTTTTATCCGTGAACGACGATAATTGGGAAAAAGGTAAAATGGTTTCAATACCTACTTGGGCGGCGCGTTCTTTCAGCGAAGGCAAATGTCCCATCCAGATAATGTCGTCGATAGTTAATTCATTGCCTAACAGATATTCTTTTTGGTTGTCGATATCCAATACATAAGCCAGATTGGGCGTATCTAATCCGACGTAATAGAGGAACGAACTATCCTGACGGAAAGCATAATCATTACCGGCATAATTGACGGCGGCTTCGCCGTTTCCCAACAATAAAACGATTCCCGATTGAACCGACTGCCTTAATTGTTCTCTTCTTTGAATGTAAATGTCTTTTGTGAACATGATGTTTTTGAATTATGAGTTTTTATTACGCAAATATAATAATTAATTAGTTAAGAAAAAGGTTGCGAGCCGATATAAATTTTGTTTCTCTCAATATTCTTATGTACATTTGCAAATCGAATTTTTAAGAATGGGTTATGAAAAATATAGTAGCATTGGTTCCATTGGTTAAAAGCAAACTGAATAAATATTGGATTGTCGTAGTCGTGGGTTTCGTTCTGACTTTTCTGGTAGGGGAACACAATATTTTCAATCGTCTTTCTTACAACAGGCAAATCAACCGGTTAAGAAGTGAAATTGAATACTACACCCAACAAAAGGAACTCAATCTGCAAAAATTGCAGGAATTGCATAGCGACAACGAAAGTTTGGAAAAATTGGCTCGTGAACAATATAAAATGGTAAAACCGGACGAAGAATTATTCATTATAAAAGAATAAGTGGAATGTTTAAACAGTATCTTTTATACTTTTCCGGCACGTTGCTGATACTTGCGGCTATCCTATATCCAACAGAATGGGCATTTATACCTTATATCTATGCGGCGGCGAGTGGGGGAGTGGCGGCCTTTTTTCTTCTCTATCCTTACAAAGGCGATCATTTCCGCCTCAAACGCTTGAATATCCAACAGGCTATTGCCGCATTGATGTTGCTGATTTCGGCTTATTTTATGTTCCGGCAGATGAACGAATGGATCGTTTGCCTCTTGGTTTCAGCCCTCTTGCAAACGTACGTTGTTTTTGTCCGGGATTATGAAGAAAAGAAAAATGATCATGGAAACGATAAGCAGTCTGCAAAATAACCGCATCAAAAACATTCAGAAACTCAGTACGAAACACAGGGAACGAAAAGAACAAGGGCTTTTTGTGATTGAAGGCGCTCGTGAGCTAAGTTTGGCCATCGCCGGCGGATATGTTTTGGATTCGGTGTATGTTTGTCCCGGATTGTTTGCCAAAAGCGATTATCCCGAAGTCCTCCGGACGGTTCCCGCCACCATGGTGTATGAAGTGAGCGAAATCGTTTTTCAAAAAGTCGCTTATCGCGAAGGTTCCGACGGCATCTTGGCGTTGGCCCAACCCCAATCTCACCTTTTATCCGATTTACAGTTATCCGATAATCCATTTATTATTGTATTGGAAGCCATCGAAAAGCCGGGAAACTTAGGCGCTGTTTTGCGGACAGCCGATGCGGCCCAAGCGGACGCCGTTGTGGTCTGCGATCTTCTGACAGATATTTACAATCCCAACATCATCCGGTCGAGTGTCGGTTGTGTATTTACAGTTCCTGTAGCTATCGGAACAAACGAAGAAACGCTGACTTTCCTGCAAAACCGTCGCATCCAAACCGTTGCCGCCGAGCTGACGGCCACGCAAGGGTATCAGGATACGGATTTCATCTCCCCTTCGGCCATCGTTATGGGCACGGAAGCCGACGGTTTAACCGATTTTTGGTTGACTCATGCAGATAAACGCATCAAAATTCCGATGCGAGGGAAGATCGATTCCTTAAATGTATCCGTTTCTACTGCCATTCTAACATTTGAAGCCATGCGTCAGCGGGGTTTTTAAACAGTTACAAAAGAAACGCAAGAAGGGAATGTACGGAAGCGTGGAAAATAGAGAGGATAGTTCGCTTTTCTACTTTAATGTTGACTCAATCTTGTGAAAAGACTCGTCTATGGATGAATCATTGACGGTAGGTAACCAATCCGCCGAATAGAGAATGGTTGAATATTTCTCATGCACCTAAAAAATAATTAACTAAAAAAACGTACTTTTGTATTGTTTTTATAAAATACAGATTGAAAGATGGCAAGATTTAATAAAATGCAAGTTTTGAGTGCCATGTCGGCGACCGGCATGGTGCCTGTTTTTTACCACTCGGATGTGGAAGTAGCAAAAAACGTAGTCAAAGCCTGTTATGCAGGCGGAGTACGGACATTTGAATTTACGAACCGGGGTGAATTTGCCCACGAGGTTTTCGGCGGATTGAGTCAATGGGTAGCCAAAGAATGTCCGGAGTTAATTTTGGGTGTCGGTTCGATTGTCGATGCACCCACGGCGTCGCTTTACATTCAGTTGGGAGCTAATTTCCTGGTAGGGCCTTTGTTCAATCCGGATGTAGCTAAAGTAGCCAATCGCCGGTTGGTTCCTTATACACCGGGTTGCGGTTCGGTTTCCGAAATCGGTTTTGCCCAGGAAATGGGTTGCGATTTGTGTAAAGTTTTTCCGGGCGATGTATTAGGCCCAAACTTCGTAAAAGGATTGAAAGCGCCGATGCCCTGGTCGTTGCTGATGGTAACCGGCGGCGTCAAACCGGAAGAAGCCAATTTGAAAGCCTGGTTCAATGCGGGAGTTACCTGCGTGGGAATGGGTTCAAATTTATTTCCGAAAGAAGTAATGGCTGCGAAAGACTGGGGTAAGATTTCGGATATGTGCCGGGAAGTTTTGGGGATTATCCGTAAGATAAAAGAAGCATAAGAAACCGGAGGGGATTGTTCAGCCTATTACAGCAGATAAATGACTGCCTACTTTTTCGGATGCAGGATACAACCCGGACAGTCTTCGCAACGATTTTTTCCGTTGTCTTTTTTGTCTAAGAAGCACCTGAACAATTGCTTGAGTAAGTAAACAGCTACTCCTATTCCGATAAGTATTACGATTATAGATTGCAGCATAGAATTTTCTGCGTTATTGTGCCCAGGACGGGATTTGAACCCACACACCGAAAACCGGCACTACCCCCTCAAAGTAGCGTGTCTACCAATTTCACCACCTGGGCAGGAAAAGTGGTGCAAAGATAGGATTTTTCCTTTTGAAAAACAAACTTTATAATAATTTCCCTACCTTAGTGCAAAATTCTCATCGCGAGAAAGGATTTCTTTTAAAGGTTCCAGAACAAAAGGTCGTTGCCGGTAAAACGGATGGGGAATTGTTAGTTCTTCGGATTGGTAAACCAGGTTGTCATAGAGGATAATATCAATATCAATCACGCGATCCTGATAACCGGATGTGCTTTTACGGGTGCGCCCCATTTGTTTTTCGATGGCCTGCGTTGTATGGAGCAATTCGATAGGCGAAAGCTCGGTTTCAACTTTTATCACCTGATTCAAAAACGTATTTTCGGAGATATATCCCCAAGATTCGGAAATGTAAACCGATGAAGCAGCGGCCAGCGTGCCGATACTTTTCGCTATTTTCTCAATAGATACTTGTAAATTCCGGTCTTTATCTCCCAAATTGGTGCCCAATGCCAGATATACAGTGTGCATATTACAGGATGAGCATGGCGTCGCCATAAGCTCCAAAGCGATATTTATCGTTGATCGCCTGTTGATAAGCGCTCATAATGAGTTCAAAACCGCCGAAAGCCGTAGCTTGCATCAACATGGACGACAGAGGTAAATGGAAATTCGTTATCAACCGGGTGGCAACGGCAAAATCATAGGGAGGGAAAATAAATTTGTTGGTCCATCCGTCAAATTCTTTCAGGTAACCGTTGCTGGTAACCGTACTTTCGATGGCTCGCAGGGCCGATGTACCAACAACACAAATCTGTTTGTTACTATCTTTGGCTTTATTGACAATTTTTACCGCTTCGGAACCAATCACTGCTTGTTCGGAATCCATTTTGTGTTTGGTGAGATCTTCCACATCAATATCGCGGAAATTTCCCAGACCCGAATGAATAGTGATATAAGCAAATTCACATCCCTTGATTTCCAATCGTTTCATCAGTTCGCGACTGAAATGCAAACCGGCTGCCGGAGCTATGACCGCCCCTTCGTTTTTCGCATAAATGGTTTGATAGCGTTCTTTGTCTATAGGTTCCACCGTCCGTTCTACGTACGATGGAATAGGCATTTCGCCCAAGGCATACAAGATGGATTTAAATTCGTCGTGGGGACTATCGTACAAAAATCGCAATGTACGACCGCGGGAAGTCGTATTGTCAATCACTTCCGCTACCATCGAATCATCCTCGCCGAAATAGAGCTTGTTGCCAATACGGATTTTACGGGCGGGATCTACCAAAACATCCCACAAACGCAATTCCGGGTTCAATTCGCGCAAGAGGAAAACTTCGATTTTGGCGCCGGTTTTTTCCTTATTTCCGTACAAACGGGCCGGAAAAACCAAAGTGTCGTTAAAGACAAAGGCGTCTTTATCATCGAAATATTGCAGGATATCCTTGAAGATTTTATGTTCTATCTCTCCGGTTTTGCGATGGATAACCATTAACCGGGATTCATCTCTGTTGGGTATCGGGAATTGAGCAATTAATTCCTGTGGCAGATTGAATTTAAATGTAGAGAGTTTCATGTTATAATATGAATTAATAAATTATTAATGTATAAGCCGATTCCATTCATCCATTGTTAAACAGTCATTGAAAGTAACGTCGCCGATTCTTGTCCGCTCCAAAGCGATTAGATGGGCGCCCGATTGTAACGCTTCGCCGATATCGCGGGCCAATGCACGGATGTAAGTTCCTTTGCTGCATACAACGCGGATTTTCAATTCATCCGGACGAAAATCCAATAATTCGATTTCGTCTATAACCAGCCACTTGGGCTTTAATTCCACTTTCTGTCCTTTTCTGGCCAATGCGTATGCCCGGTCGCCATTCACTTTGCAGGCGGAAAAAGTCGGCGGAATTTGTTCGATACTTCCCACAAACTGCTGCAAAACTTGTTTGACCCCTTCCCTCGTGATATGCGCCGTTTCATACGTCCGGTCGATAACCGTTTCCAAATCAAAAGAAGGTGTTGTCGCTCCCAAACGGAGGGTAGCAATATATTCTTTTGTCTGGTATTGGAATTCCTCGATGCGTTTGGTCGCTTTTCCGGTACATACAATCATTACGCCTGTGGCGAGGGGATCTAATGTGCCGGCATGACCGACTTTTATCTTTTTTACTTTCAGGAACAGCGAAATCTGTCGCCGCACTTTATTGACCAAATCGAAAGATGTCCAATGCAACGGCTTATTGAAATAGAGAATTTCACCTTCCTGAAAATTCCACATGATCAATCGATTTGCAGGTTATAGCCTAAAAAGAACAGACCCAGCAGGATGCCTCCTACAATAATCCGGTAATATCCGAATGCCTTGAAACCGTATTTGCCGATAAAATCGATAAAGAATTTAATGGCCAGAGTGGCTACGATAAACGCGACTATATTTCCTACAATCAATAGGTCTAAATTATTTATTAATAATTGTTTGCTTTCCGGATCTGTAATCAGTCCCCATAGTTTATAGCTCGAAGCGGCAACCATGGTGGGCACTGCAAGGAAAAACGAAAATTCGGCTGCATGTTTTCGCGTCAACTTTTGCGACATGCCTCCGACAATGGTGGCCATCGAACGGGATACTCCGGGTATCATGGCAATGCATTGGCACAGACCGATAATCAACGCCTTCCGGGGCGTAACGGTTTGATTGCTGGAGGTTTTTTCAAACAGTTTATCGACAAAAAGCATCAGGATGCCGCCGAGAATCAGCATAACAGATACAACCTGAACGCTTTCGAGCAATAGGTCGAGCGTCTTGCCGAACAGAAGTCCCAAAACGGCTGCCGGGATAAATGCGATAAAGAGTTTCCAGTAAAAATCGATACTTTGGAAAAAGCGTTTCCAATACAACACCAATACAGACAAGATGGCTCCGAACTGGATAATCACGGTAAACGCTTTGACAAAAGCATCGGGTTCTACACCGAGAATGCTTTCGGCAATAATCATGTGTCCTGTGCTCGATACGGGCAAAAACTCTGTCAGTCCTTCAACAATGGCAATAATAATTGTTTCTAACCAATTCATCTTTAGGCTTTCGGTTTTTTAAGGATGGAATAAATGATTAGTCCGAAACCGCTCATAATGACGATGGGAGCAATGAACAATCGTCTTGTATTGAAAATGCTGGGGTCGAAACCGGTTTCTTCGGTGGTTTTTCCACCCGAAACCAAAACAAATCCAATAATAATTATAGCGATGGAAACGGCCAACAGTATAAAATTTTCCTTTCCGAATGCAAATTGTTTCTTATCCATTTTTATTTTAATTAATTACATTTTATAAAGATCTTCTACGTCTGCGCCCACATACCGGTTAACTGCCAGATAGGTTGAGATAATCGTAATCAGAATACCTAATATCAAAACGCTTCCGAATACGATAAGTAGCGATTGGGTGTTATACAAAGTATGCATATCCGGTATACTGTTGGTCATGTACGAAATCAACCAATAGAGCAGTCCGCTGGCAATGCCTGCGGCAATGACTCCAATGCCGATATTAGAAATAATAAACGGATTACGGATAAAACTTTTCTTTGCGCCGACCAACTGCATCGTATAAATCAGGAACCGTTTGGAATAGACCATCAAACGAATGGTATTATTGATGATGGCAAAAGAGATAAACATTAACAGGATGGCAATCACGAGCAACAGAAAACCCACTTTGGCAATATTCTCACCAATCAGCTGTACGGTTTCCTCCCGGTATTCCGTTTCTTTGATATTATTTGAAAAAGCCTGCAGTTGATGGGATATCACTGCTAAACTATCCACATGGGCATAACGAGCGTTGAGATGCACGACAATCAGGTTGGGGAGCGGATTGAAACCCAAAAATTCTTCCGGATTTTGTCCCAAATCTTCTTCTAATTGTTTAATAGCTTCTTCTTTAGGTATGTAAGCGACCGATTTGGCGTATGGTGTTTCTTTCAAAAAATCCTGAATATGCTGAATCTGTTGTTGATTGGTATCATCCTGTAAAACAATATCAAACGACAGGGTTTCTTTAATATGATTGGTTAAATTGTTGGCAAATAAAGACAAAAAGATAATCAATCCCAGCAGAAAAAGAACGAATGCTATACTGACCATAGCTGTAATTTTTGAATTGATAAATGTAGCGGGCGAGAGTATCTGTTTCTTTTTCATTTCTTTTCTTTTTTGCCTTCTGCTCTTGAAAAGACACAACATTCCTAATTTTGCCGCAAATATAGAAATAATTTATGATAATCGGAATTATTTTTTATTTTTTTATTGATCGCAGATTATTTTTCTGTTTGGACATTTCATCCATTCGTTGAATGGAATGAATACGCATATCCCTATTTGCCCATAGGTTGTCCCAAAAGATACTCTCCGAATGTCAAAATACCTATAAATTACCAACTGTTGTTATCCGATTGATGCCTACTTTCAACATTGCTTTTTGCGCTGTGTTGAAATATTTATTATTTCACAGAAAAAAATTTGTTTTTCTAAAAAACAACCATTACCTTTGCAGTCCGATATCGCGGGGTGGAGCAGTTGGTAGCTCGCCAGGCTCATAACCTGGAGGTCGTAAGTTCGAGTCCTACCCCCGCAACACAGTTTTGATTCCGGCCAATCTCAATCCGGTAATTACTATTAAAGCATTTACAATCAACAATTCATATCCGAATTCGTAATTCATCGTAGTTTTTAAAAGCCTGTTCATTGCCCAACAGATAACCGGCGATAAAATGCAAATAAACGGCACTGCCCGGTCGCTGGTTTTCCGTTTAAACAAGATACCGTAGGCGAATAATCCCAACAAAGGCCCGTATGTGTAGGAAGCAACCGTATAAATAGCATCAATGATACTGGTGTTGTTAATGGCTTTGAAAATCAACATAATCAAAATAAAAATCAACGCGATGCCCCAATGAACGGCCAAGCGCATTTTGCGCGCTTTCCGCTCACTGTATTGCGATACATTCAGCAGATCCACACAAACGGAAGTCGTCAATCCGGTTAAGGCGGAATCGGCGCTGGCAAAAGTAACGGCGATAATGCCTATCATGAAGAAAATAATCGCTGTAATACCAAAATACCCACCGCTTATTAAATCCGGTAAAAGAGTATCGGATGAGGAGGATAGGGCAATGCCGTTCTGTGAAGCGTAATTAAGCAGCAAAATTCCCATGCAGAGGAAAAGGAAATTGACCGGAATAAAAAACAGGCTGCACAAGCCGACATTTTTTTGCGCTTCTTTCAGGTTCCGGCACGACAGGTTTTTTTGCATCATTTCCTGATCGATGCCGGTCATTGCAATGGTAATAAAACATCCGCTAATGAATTGCTTGAAAAAATTTTGCTTCGTATGCCAATCGTCGAACACAAACAGGCGGAAGTGCGGACTTTGTTTGACGGATGCGGCCATGTCCCAAAAATCGAGATGCAAACCTTTGGTTACCTGTACGATAATTAAAATCAACGCCGCTATTAAAAAGAGAGTTTGCAACAAATCCGTCCATACGATGGTTTTTACGCCGCTTTTATGGGTATATCCCCACATCATCAGCAGGAATACAGCTGCCGTGAGTGCGAAAGGGATTCGCCAGGCATCGAAAATGTAAGTTTGCAGGATGAAAACCGCTAAATACAGGCGAACGGCTGCCAAAATAGTACGGGACAACAGGAAAAATCCGGCGCCGGTTTTATACGCCCGCGGACCGATTCGGTTTTCCAGATAAGTATAAATACTGGTAACTTGCAGTTTATAATACAGCGGCAGCAAGACCCAAGCGATAACGGCATAACCCGCCAGAAACCCCAACACCATCTGCATGTAAGTCATGTCGATATGCCTGACCATACCGGGGACAGACACAAAGGTTACTCCCGACAACGAAGCGCCGACCATGCCGATAGCAACCACATACCACGGCGATTGCCTGTTTCCTAAGAAAAAAGCCGCATTTCCGGAATGTTTTTTTCCGGTGATTCGGGCAATGAAAAATAAAATTCCGAAATAGACGAAAAGGATGCCAAGGATTCCTATTCCATTCATAATACTGTTACCCAACCGTATGGATCGGCTTCGTCGCCATACTGGATAGCCCGCAGTTTATAGTACAGTCGTTCGCTGATGGGGCCGGGTGTACCGTCTTTGGAGAAAATGTAGGATTGTTGGTTATCCACATCGTCTACCCGTTGAATGGGACTGATAACGGCGGCCGTACCGCACATGCCGGCTTCTTCAAAAGTAGCCAGTTCTTCCAGTGGTATTTGCCGGCGTTCGACTTTCATCCCGATTGCTTCAGCCAACTGAATGAGGCTTTTATTGGTAATCGACGGCAAGATGGAGGAGGAAGCCGGAGTAATGTAGGTATTGTTTTTGATTCCGAAGAAATTGGCCGGGCCACATTCGTCGAGGTATTTCTTTTCTTTCGCATCCAGATACAGGACGGCTGAATAACCGGCCTTGTGGGCAATCTCACCGGGAACGAGGCTGGCGGCATAATTCCCGCCGACTTTATACGTTCCGGTTCCGAGGGGAGCGGCGCGGTCGTATTCGCGGTAAATGCCTACGGGCGTCGTTTTGAATCCTTCTTTGAAATAGGGGCCTACGGGTGTTACAAATACCACGAAAAGGTATTCCTGCGCCGGTTTAACGCCTACCTGGGCGGAAGTTCCAATCAATAACGGACGGATATACAGCGATGCGCCGCTTTCGTAAGGGGGAACGAAACGCCGGTTCCGGTTCACGACTTCCACAACCGCTTTCTCAAACTGTTCGATGGGAAATGCTTCCATCCGGATGCCCCACGCCGACGATTGCAGGCGCAAAGCATTTTCGCGCATCCGGAAAATCCGAATTTTACCGTCTTTCCCTTTGAATGCTTTTAAACCCTCGAATGCTTCCTGCCCGTAATGCAGGCAGGTGGCGGCAATAGGCAGATTCAGATGTTCCGAATCCGATATTTCCAAATCACTCCACTTTCCATTGCGATAATACGACCTGACGTTATAATCGGTTTTCATATAACCGAAAGTCAAATCCGACCAGTTGATATTTTCCATATTGAATTGAATTAGAATTTGTTTATTTCACATCATTTATTTAAGCCTTGCGATTCAGTTCCTCCATCGGGCAACCGACTTCCTTGATATTTTCCGTAAATATTCGGCAGGCACTGTATATCTTCAAACGATTGTATTCTTATCGGTACATTTTTCATGACAAACTAATTTTCCCGGCAAAGTTAGCATAAAATTCTCAATTATACACAAACGCATAAAAATTGGCTAAATCTTTTTTTGAGGTGCTATCAGGAAAAATAACCGGCCACACGGAAGAGGAAGAAGTCTTTGTCCCTGAGTCCGTAGTTGTTAGTTATGAATCGTTGTATTTTCCCGTTCA
>JAISYG010000008.1 GCA_031270075.1 Dysgonamonadaceae bacterium | reverse complement strand
TATCGCTAGCGTTCATCCTGAGCCAGGATCAAACTCTTCTCTGTCAGTTTGTTTATTTTATTTTTTCCTTTGCTCGCGAATCTTGTAATTGACTGGCTTTCTTTTTTTTCCCTGGTATATTCAGAGCTTGTGACTCCGATATATACCGGCTTGTACTACGTTGCATGAAAATCTTTCAAAGAACTCTGCTTGGGCTTGCCCCTACTCTTTTTTTCGTCTTTTTTCGGGGAAAGCGGGCACAAAGATAAGGGATTTTTCCGGACTTCGCAAACTTTTTTTTATTTATTTTTCAAAAAATATGAAAACGTAGCATATAGTATTATGCTTGGCGGACACAGCATACGGCGAACCCGCCATTACGACTATTGCACAATGTCCTGCTCCGGCAGGAGCCGTTGCCGCCCATCCACAGCAGCGCACCATCGCCGCCGCCACAGCAAGAATCACCAGTTTCCATTTGATGAAAAAACTACCCAAAGGAAAAAATGCTAAAGATTTGACTAAAGAGCTCTTCTTCCTACTACTACCCTAATATATAAACAATGTGTACATTCAATCACTTCTGATAACGGAACCGAATTTTACGAGTACAAACGTATCGCTAAATAGCTTGATGCAAACTATTTTTTGCTCACCCCTTTTCGTCATGGAAAAAAGGACTGAATGAATATGCTAATTTCATTATTATAAAGCACATACATAAAAAAACAGGATTTTAAAAACCTAAGCGACAGTGATATTAAACTTTTTCAATCCAAAATGAACAGAAGACCAAGAAAATTGCTTAACTTTGAATCACCTAAAGACTGGTTTTTTAGAAAAATTGCATTGGTTACTTGAATCTGCGCAAACCAAATTGATTAAAAATAATTTTTATATTTGAAGAATTTGTTGTAATTTAGCGTGATTTTTTGAATGCAAAAAGAGTAGTTGAATCAATTTATTAATAAATGACTGATAATCAAGATAGAATTATTCAAGTTAACATTGAAGAGCAAATGAAAACGGCATACATTGATTATTCAATGTCTGTCATTGTTTCGCGTGCATTACCTGATGTGCGCGATGGGTTTAAACCGGTACATCGACGTATTTTGTTCGGGATGAATGAGTTAGGAAATCATTCAAATCAACCGTATAAAAAGTCGGCGCGTACGGTGGGCGACGTGTTGGGAAAATATCACCCGCATGGCGACAGTTCGGTGTATTTTGCACTGGTTCGTATGGCGCAGGATTGGTCGTTGCGGTATCCTCTGGTAGACGGACAAGGCAACTTTGGCTCGGTGGATGGCGATTCGCCCGCTGCCATGCGTTATACCGAGGCGCGTTTGAGCCGCCTGGCCGAGGAAATGTTGCGCGATATCGACAAAAGTACCGTCGATTTCACCCTCAATTTCGACGACAGTCTGAAAGAACCGGCCGTACTGCCAACCCGTATTCCACAATTATTAATGAACGGAACGTCCGGTATCGCTGTCGGGATGGCTACCAATATGCCGCCTCATAATCTTACCGAATGTGTGAACGGAATTATTGCCTATATCGATTTGAAGGGAGAAATTGGTATCGACGACCTAATACAATATATTAAAGCGCCCGATTTTCCGACGGGAGCAAGCATTTACGGCTATCAAGGCGTGCGCGATGCTTTTGAAACCGGACGGGGGCGAATTATCCTGCGGGGAAAAGCCGAAATTGAAGTACATAATAATAAGGATACTATTGTTATTAACGAAATACCTTATCTGGTCAACAAGAAGGAACTAATCGAACATATTGCAGCATTGGTTACAGACAAAAAAATTGAAGGCATTTCACACGTCAACGACGAATCCGATCGCGAAGGGATGCGCATCGTAGTGGATGTGAAAAAAGATTTCAATTCCAGTGTTGTACTGAATAAATTATATAAGTTAACGGCGTTGCAATCGTCTTACAATGTCAACAACATTGCTTTGGTCAAAGGTCGTCCGCGTTTGCTGACTTTGAAAGATATGATCCGCTACTTCGTAGATCATCGTGTAGACGTGGTAACCCGCCGCACCCAATTTGAATTAGCGAAAGCAGAACAACGGGCGCATATAGTAGAAGGTTTGATTATTGCATCGGACCATATCGACGAAGTAATTGCCATTATCCGTTCTTCGCAAAATCCGAATGAAGCGATTGAACGATTGATCGAACGTTTCGGACTAACGGATATTCAGGCACGCGCCATCGTGGAAATGCGTTTGCGCCAGTTGACCGGATTGGAACAGGATAAATTACATGCGGAATACGACGAACTGCAAAAACAAATTGCTTATTATAAAGAGGTGTTGGCCAACGAAGAGATCTTGATGGGCATTATCAAGGAAGAATTAATTGAAATAAAGGATAAATACGGCGATGAACGGAAAACCGACATCGTTTATGCTACCGAAGAAATGAACCCGGAAGATTTTTATTCCGACGACGAAATGATTATCACTATTTCGCATTTGGGATATATCAAACGGACGCCGTTGGCGGAATTTAAGGCGCAAAACCGCGGAGGTATCGGCGTAAAAGGTTCCGAAACCCGCGAAGAAGATTTTGTGGAGTACATTTACCCTGCCAGTATGCACGCCACAATGTTGTTCTTTACACAAAAAGGAAAATGCTACTGGTTGAAAGTCTATCAAATTCCGGAAGGAACGAAAACTTCCAAAGGCCGCGCCATCCAAAATCTGCTGAATATTGACGCCGACGATAAAGTGAACGCTTTCATCCGTATCAAACAGTTGAATGATAAAGATTTTGTCGAATCGCATTACCTCCTGTTCTGTACGAAAAAAGGAATCATCAAGAAAACAATGCTGGAAGCCTATTCCCGTCCGCGCCAGAATGGGGTGAATGCGATTACCATTCGCGAAGACGACGAAGTAATTGCAGTGAGGATGACCAACGGCCACAACGAGATTGTGATTGCCAACCGGCACGGCCGCGCCATCCGCTTCAACGAGGAAAAAGTTCGGAGCATGGGACGTACAGCCTCCGGTGTAATCGGCATGACTTTAGATTCCGACAAAGATGAAGTCGTAGGAATGATCAGTATTAAAGATCCGGACAGGGAAACCATCTTGGTCGTTTCGGAACAAGGTTACGGCAAACGGTCGAAAATTGATGATTACCGAATCACCAATCGCGGAGGAAAAGGTGTTAAAACTTTGAATGTCACCGAAAAAACGGGGCCGTTAGTCAGCATCAAAAGCGTAACGGACGATAACGACCTGATGATTATCAATAAATCGGGTATCACGATTCGTGTGAAAGTGGCAGACCTGAATGTTATCGGACGGGCTACACAGGGCGTACGGTTAATTAACCTGGAAAAACGGAACGATGAAATCGCCTCTGTTTGTAAAGTAGTTTCGGAAGAAGAGGATATTCAGTCGGAAGAAGTAAGGAGTGAAGAAAACAATTAATTTAAAATAAAATTCAAATGAGAAAGCTAACGTTTACATTCGTATTGTGTTTTGCAATGGGACTGGCATTCGGACAGAAAAAATCCCTAAATATTGCAAAAAATGAAATCCGGTCCGATAAACCGAATATTGAGGATGCACGAACCGCTATTCAAAGCGCTTTGAACAATCCGGAAACCATGGATAATGCGGAAACATGGTATGTGGCCGGCATGGTGGAAAATAAAGTCTTCGATACGGAAAGGGCCAAAGAAATTCTGGGACAAACATCCAAGGAAGATGTGATGTATCCGGCTCTGGTGAAAATTTATCCTTACTTCGTCAAAGCGGACGAATTAGATCAGCGTCCGGATGCCAAAGGAAAAGTAAAACTGAAATTCCGGAAAGATATTAAGGCGATTATGGTAGCAAACCGGCCCTATTATATCAATGCGGGCAGCTATTTTTACGAAAAAGGCGATTACAAGCAAGCGTATGAAAATTTCCGCTTCTATGGCGATATGCCTAAACTTCCAATTTTTGAAGGAGATAGTAAAATTTTCAACACGCAACCGAATGACTCCAACGATATCAAAATTCGCTATTATGCTGCCTTAGCCGCAACAGGTATTCCGGATATGAATGTTGCCATCGAGCTTTTCAGGGAAATCAAAGATTCGGGTTGGAACGAAAATGAAATTTATCAACGATTGGCCAGCGGATACAGTCAGAAAGCTGATACAGTTCATTTTGCCGAAGTTCTGAAACAAGGCGTGGATAAATTTCCTACAGAACCCTATTATATACTCAGCCTGATTAATATCAACATCAACCAGGGGAAAATTGATGAAGCAATAGACTATTTGCAAAAAGCGATTGTTGTTTCTCCGAACGATGCTCAGTTGTATGATGTGCTGGGATTGGTGTATGAAACGACTCAACAGACAGATAAAGCGATCGAAAACATCAAGAAAGCGCTTGAAATCAATCCCGATTATGCCGAGGCTTTATCCCATTTGGGACGTCTATATTATAACTCCGGAATCGTAGCCAGAGGGGAGGCCGATAATATTACCGATCCAAAATTATATAAGGAAGCAATCGTTAAAGTAGAGGCTTTCTTTAAAGAAGCCATTCCCTACTTTGAAAAGGCTTATCAATTGAATCCCAAGGACAATGATGCTGTTTTTGCCTTACGTAATATTTATTACAGCTTGCGCAATAACGACGAATACGAAAAATGGGATAAAATTTATATCGGCAATGATTAATTGCAGGAGTCCTTATTGAATCATACAGAATATATTGATGAGTTACAAAAGATTGTTTAATTAAAATGTAAAAAGCAATGTTGGAAAAAATTGGAAATGATGCAGGCCAAGTATGGAATGTATTGAATGAAACCGATGCCCAATCGATTAAAAATTTGAAGAAATTGGTAAAAATGACGGACAAGGAACTCTACGCCGCTATCGGCTGGCTCGCTCGCGAAGAAAAATTGGTTTTTATCGAAAAAGAGGATGAATTGTATTTGTCATTAAAATAATCATTGACTCGGTAATCAATGATTAAAAAACCGCCATGTACCCAACGGTACAATGGGCCGTGTAAAAAAGGGGAAACGAAAGCAGAAAGAAAGCTTTCGTTTTCTTTCTATATAAAAACGATAAAAAAGCCCTATTTTCTATGTAAATCATTCGTATTATTGTAAATTTGCAACTAAAAACATCATAAAAAAACTATATGGCAAAAGGATTGAAAGATAAAGCCTTGCTTTATCACTCCGAAGGAAAACCGGGGAAAATTGAGGTCATCCCAACGAAACCTCACAGTACACAATACGATTTATCGTTAGCCTATTCGCCGGGAGTAGCCGAGCCTTGTCTGGAAATCGAAAAAAATCCGGAAACGGCATACGACTATACAACAAAAGGAAATTTGGTGGCCGTTATATCGAATGGCACAGCCGTTTTGGGTTTAGGCGATATCGGTGCCTTGGCCGGCAAACCGGTAATGGAAGGGAAAGGATTGTTGTTCAAAATTTTTGCCGGAATTGATGTATTCGACATCGAAATCGAAGAAAAGAATGTCGACCGCTTTGTGGAAGCCGTCAAAGCGATAGCGCCTACTTTTGGCGGGATCAACCTGGAAGATATCAAAGCGCCCGAATGTTTTGAAATCGAACGGCGATTGAGAGAAGAATTGGACATTCCGGTCATGCACGACGACCAGCACGGTACGGCCATTATTTCTTCGGCCGGACTGGTCAATGCGCTGGAATTGGCGGGAAAGAAAATCGAAGACGTACAAATTGTGGTGAACGGCGCCGGTGCATCGGCCAGTTCCTGCACTCGCCTCTACATGGCCTTGGGTGCACGAAAGGAAAATATTGTGATGTGCGACAGTAAAGGAGTAATATCCGTCCGCCGGTCGAACCTGACGCCGGAAAAAACTTTTTTTGCCACCACGCGCGAAGTCAACACCTTAGCGGAAGCCCTGGTAGGCGCCGATGTCTTCCTCGGATTGTCGGTCGCCGATGTACTGACGCCGGAAATGGTACAAAGCATGGCCAACGACCCGATTGTTTTCGCACTCGCCAATCCGAATCCGGAAATAGCGTACGAAAAGGCCAAAGCTTCACGTCCCGATTTGATTTTTGCTACCGGTCGTTCGGATTATCCGAATCAGGTAAACAATGTGCTGGGATTTCCCTACATATTCCGTGGCGCCTTAGATACGCGGGCAACAACCATCAACGAAGAAATGAAATTAGCCGCCGTTCGCGCCATTGCCCGTCTGGCCAAAGAAGCGGTGCCCGATGTGGTGAATGCCGCTTATGGTTTGTCGCTGTTGTCTTTCGGACGGGAATACATCATTCCCAAACCCATGGATCCGCGTTTGTTAACTTGTGTTTCGACGGCTGTGGCCAAAGCCGCCATTCAATCGGGTGTAGCCAAAAAAGCGATTACCGATTGGAATGCCTACGAAGACCGTTTGCGCGATTTGATGGGATACGACAACAAACTGATCCGGGAATTGACCGATATGGCCGTTAAAAATCCCAAACGGGTGGTATTTGCCGAAGGCGGACACGAAAATATGCTGAAAGCCGCCGCCCAGGTGCGGGACGAAAAAATCGCTTATCCGATTTTGCTGGGCAACGACGAACGGATTCAGAAAGTAGCTGCGCAACACCACATCGACCTCGAAGGAATCGAAATCGTCAATCTCCGCCACGACCGCGAAGCCGAACGGCGGATGCGCTACGCCGAAATCCTGGCCAGGAAGCGCGCCCGCGAAGGCGCTACTTTCGATGAAGCGATGGATAAGATGTTTGAACGCAACTATTTCGGCATGATGATGGTCGAAACCGGCGAAGCGGACGCCTTCATTACCGGCGTTTACACGAAATACTCCAATACCATCAAAGTGGCTAAGGAAGTGATAGGAATACAGGAAGGCTACAATACATTCGGTACAATGCACATACTCACTTCCCAGAAAGGAACGTATTTTCTGGCCGATACATTGATTAATCGCCATCCATCGACCGAAAACATCATTGATATTGCGAAATTGGCGGCCAATACGGTTCGCTTTTTTGCCCAAAAACCGGTGATGGCGGCTATTTCCTATTCCAATTTCGGTTCAGACCCGGAAGGAAGTCCTGCAAGCATGCACGAAGTAATCCGGGTAATGCAGGAAACTTATCCCGACTTGGCGATTGACGGTGAGATGCAAGTGAGTTTTGCGCTGAACAAATGGTTGCGCGACCGCAAATATCCGTTCAGTCGTTTGTTTGGAAAAGAGGTTAACACACTGATTTTTCCTAATTTAAGTTCGGCGAATATCGCTCAGAAGCTATTGCAGGAAATGGAAGTCGGTGAAATGATTGGTCCTATCCAAATGGGATTGAAGAAACCAATTCATTTCACCGACATTGAGAGTTCGGTGCGCGATATTGTCAATATTACCACCGTAGCGGTTATCGACGCTATTGTTCTGGAACAGATGCAGAAGCAGCAAGGCTGTTAATACCGGGCTTCCACGGCTTTCCAGTCAATAATTTTCCACAATTCTTTGAGATGGTCGGCGCGCCTGTTCTGATAATCGAGGTAGTAAGCGTGTTCCCATACGTCGAAACCCAACAACGGCTTTAACTTTTTCACAACCGGATTGCTTCCGTTGGCTTCTTTCGTAATCGACAGTTTGCCGGCGTTGTCGGCAGCCAACCAAACCCATCCCGAACCGAATAAGCCCGTGCCGGCGGTTTCAAATTCTTTCTGGAAATTCTCGAATGAACCCCAAACGGCGTCAATAGCAGCAGCCAGTGGGCCGGACGGTTTTCCACCCCCGTTGGACGAAAACTGGGTAAAATAGAGATTGTGATTCAACACCTGACCGGCATTGTTAAAGAGGGCGCCGTCCGATTCCCTGACAATGGTTTCGAGGTCGGCGTTTTCAAACGGGGTGCCCGCAACCAGGTTATTCAGGTTGTTCACATAGGTTTGCAGATGTTTACCCTGATGAAACTCAATGGTTTGCTTTCCAATAATCGGTTCCAACGCATCGGTAGCATACGGAAGTTTAACTAATTCAAATTTCATGACATTTTCGTTTTTAATTGTTTGTATTTTTGTATTGACAAAACAAAGATACAATAAAAAAACGTTCGCTGCATGGAATCGCTTAGTGATACTTTCTATCGGTTGATAGATGGGATTGAATGAAACAGTACAGCTGAAGGGACTCGAACCCCCACGCCTCGCGGCACCAGATCCTAAGTCTGGCGTGGCTACCAATTACACCACAGCTGCATAAGCGAGTGCAAAGGTAACTCTTATTTATTATTTTTGCAAGCCGGCGCTTGTTTTTAACCTACGGCAGATTTAAGTAAGCAATGCCAATCCCCCACCCGGAAAAATCCGGAATGAACCAAATAATCGAATGGTCGGACACAAGCTCCTCCCTATTCGGATTAGTCGCGGACACACCTCACGGCACAGCCGGCGTTCCGAGCGGAGTACCCCATGCGCACACTCGCATCCGCGTAAAAGGACAGGCCCCAACCGAAATCACTTAAGCGGCCCGACGACGACCAGTAGAACCCATTGCTGCCGAACCATTCGATCCTTCCAGCAGTACCAGAATTGGAGCCGCGGTACCCCGAAGCAGGGAAGAACAGCGATCGCTGGCTGTCCCGGTTGTAGAAGAGGGTTCCAATAAAAGCGACGTCTTTCGTCGTGCTGCTGACGGCGACGTTGGCAACCCCGTTCATTCCGTAAGCCGCGTGCGTGTGGCTGCGCCGGTCGAAGAACCCATCGGCGTAGAAACCCCAGACACTTCCGGCGGTGGAACTTGTCGTTGAGGATTGCGGAACCTCCCACAGGCTCTGCCGCATCTCGCTGCCCGTGATGGGTCCTGACATGACATTCCTGTCCGTGTAGCCGTCGTTCGGGCGACGGAAATTGACGCCCAATGTGCCGGAGGTTAGCGGCTGGTTCTGCGGACAGGTTTCAAGCGTGGAGCCCAGGGTATTCCAATAGACATTTGGATAGATATTGTCCCAGCCGGATGGGGCACCGGACGGGGTCACGGGATGGTAGGCGTACCGGGGATTCGTTTCATTCATCCACTGGAAAAACGCACCCGCCTGAGTGGGATAGGCCGTAAAGACGCCCCCGCCGACAGCCACCTGGCTATAATATGGCGAGGCATCCGTCAAACCGGAAGCCGTCAGGTTGTACGGCGAGAACCTCACCGCCGATGTCCTCTTGGTGGAACCGCCGTAGGGGTAGTCCTCCGATGGGCTCCACACATAGTCTGGGTCTTCCCCCTGACGCAGGTACAGATTGAACGTCTTGCCGGGTGTGCCGTAGGTTACCACCACGACGGCGTAACGAGCCGGATAGGCGTCGGTGGCCGTGTAGGGGAACTTCAACCCGATGCGGAAAGCTATCATGCCGTCGCTGGCCACCGTGCCGCCCACGCCCGTGGCGTTGCCCGCCACCTGGTATAGGAGATCGTTATCGACATCGTTCATGTCGGCGGGGGTTTCCGTGCTGTTCCACTTGATGCCCGGGTCGGCGGATTCACCCGTGTCCAGCACGATGTCGCTCAACCCGTTCCACCGGGCGTCAGCCCACGCCACGATGGCAGACCAGTTGCCGAGGTTGCCGGCATTCGTGCCCACAGGGATGCGTATCAGCCGCTCGCCTGTCTGCGAAGCTCGCCAGAACGCGCCAACGTAAGAGATGGTATCCGATGGGTAGATGCCGCCGCCGGTGGGAATCACCGGGATAGTAGTCCCCTTGAACCGCACTGTCAGGCGGTAGGTCTTGCCCGGCTCGAAGGTCTTGGTGAAGGTTACCGAGGTACCCGTGTAAGTGATGCCCCCAGCCGTGATGCTGGTGAAAGCAAGCACGTGGGTGGTCTGTGCACCGGTATACACGGTGGCCGAATTGGAAGTTACTGCCGTGGCGTTCGGGCTTGTCCACGTGAAAGGATGCACGCCGTCGGCGGAGCCTGCGGTGAGGGCGCCGCCATCCAGGGCGAGTGAAGCCTTGTACTTGTTGCTCAACGTGGCTGAGCAGGCGGTGATGGTGCCTGTGGTGTTGGCGGCGTTGTCCGCCACAACGCGCACCAGCGAGAACTTGTGCGAGAAGGTCAGGTTGATGTCATGTTCGGAACCTGCCGCCCCGGAAGTGATCTCCGTTTCGGCATACAGCACATCCTCGTCGGTCGAAAGGCCCGGAAGCGTAGCCGTGAACATATTATCGGTTACAATGCCGGGAACGTCGCCGGCGCTCGTGCTGTTGTACGACACGGCCTTTACGTAATACGGCGTGTTTGAATCCACCATCAAGAAGACGCTATTATCGCCCGCTCTCAGGATGCCGTCGGTGTAGTAGTCGCCGTCGGCCGCG
>JAISYG010000146.1 GCA_031270075.1 Dysgonamonadaceae bacterium | reverse complement strand
ATTTCTTTGAAATCACACCCGATTACGACTTAAACCTGATGCGTCCCGGGCAAGACCTCTTTCAACTGACCGCTGACATTATCGCCAGGTTAAAACCCGTGTTGGAAGATTTCAAACCCGATTACACCTTTGTGCATGGCGATACGACAACTGCTATGGCGTCTGCTTTAGCGTCCTTTTATGCGGGCGTAAAAGTTTGCCACATCGAAGCGGGCCTGCGCACCTACAATAAACATGCGCCTTTCCCGGAAGAAATGAACCGTCAAATCACCGGACGGTTGGCCGATATTCATTTTGCGCCAACGCCGCCGGCCAAAAATAACTTGTTGGCGGAAAGAGTACCCGGGCAAATCGAAATAACCGGCAATACGGTGATTGACGCGCTTTTGTTCGCAGTCGATAAACTTGAAAAGTATTCCGATAAAGAAATTGAAACGCTAAAAAATACGCTCGATTTTTCTAAACGCACCATACTGATTACCGGACACCGCCGGGAAAATTTCGGCGACGGGTTTATTCACATTTGCGAAGCGTTATTAGAAATAGCCGCCGATCCGGACGTGGAAATCGTCTATCCGGTGCACTTGAATCCCCACGTACAGGATCCGGTCAATCGGTTATTAAAAGGGAAATCGAATATTCGGCTGGTAAATCCGTTGGCTTATCCCGCGTTTGTTTGGTTAATGAATCAATCTTACATTATTATAACCGACAGCGGCGGCATACAGGAAGAGGCGCCCAGTTTGGGGAAACCGGTTTTGGTGATGCGGGAAACAACCGAACGTCCTGAAGCGCTGGAGGCAGGAACTGTAAAATTGGTCGGTACCAACAAAGAAAGAATAATTTCCGAAACGAGACGCCTTTTGGATGATAAAGATTACTATGACACTATGCAAAAAATACATAATCCCTACGGAGACGGTATGGCCGTACGGCGCATCGTTGAAATAATGAAAAATAGCCTTTAGATTTTGCTTTGTAATAAATATTTACTAAATTTGTTCTAAAATAACTCGTTCTTGCAAGTAGTGTTGAAATTTATGTATAAATTGTTGCCTTGATTTCTTAACCGAACCGTATGCCTGCTATTGGGAAAAATAATCGTTATGCCGCGCCTATCGCTTGGATAATAGTAGTCGCAGATATGCTACTGCTAAATTTGCTGTACGTTGTATTGCTATACATCTTTAATCTTAAATGGAGCAATTCGTCTTATCAATTGCTGCAATTTTTGATGAACTTTGGCTATGTGGTGGGCATTGCCGTGATAAGGGTTCAAGTAAATCTCCGGAAGCTACGTTTGTCGGATATTTTAAAGCAGAATTTTTATCGTTTGTCTATTCTTTTCCTTGTCTTGTTGCTTTGCCTGTTTGCGCAGAAAATGGCAGACGAGGTTTCGCGCCTGCTTGTATTTACTTTCGTTGGTGCTACTTTCCTGTTTTTATCCATATCCCATTGGATAATGAAAAAAGTATTGCTTAGGATGTTAAGCGGCGGCCGGTATAGCGATAAAAGCATTATTTTGGGCGCAGGGCTTTTGGGTGAAAAGATTTATGCGGAATTAACCAATCATGCGTACATGGATGTGCAGGTGCTCGGCTTTTTCGATGACGACCCGACCCGGAATAACGGACATCTTTTAGGCACTATCGAAGAAGCGAAAGCGTATGTGCTGGATCATGGCGTTTCAAGGATTTATTGTACGTTGCCGTTGTCGGCCAGCGAAAAAATCCTCGACTTCCTGAATTTTTCGGAAGATCATGTGATCAAGTATTACATCGTTCCGGCCGTAGGATATTATACCTCTACCCCCATGTTGTTGGATGGAGTGGGCAATATGCCTGTTTTCGCGGTGCGGAGAAGTCCTTTGAGTTATGCCCATAACTTCATCATCAAAAGATTGCTTGATTTGGTGGTTTCTTTTTTGTTTCTGATTACGCTGTTTCCTGTTATTTATTTGATCATCGCGATAGCCATTAAAATAAGCTCTCCGGGCCCTGTGTTCTTTGTACAGGAACGTACCGGTAAAAAAGGAACCACATTCAAATGTTACAAATTCCGGAGTATGCGGTGTAATGGGGAGGCGCACACCAAACAGGCTACGGCCAATGATTGCCGTAAAACCCGTGTGGGCGACATGCTGCGTCGCACCAACTTTGACGAGTTGCCGCAGTTTATTAACGTACTGCAAGGCAATATGTCGATAGTAGGGCCACGCCCACACATGCTGCGGCATACCGACCAGTATTCGCAGTTGGTGAACAAATATATGGTGCGCCATTTTGTGAAACCTGGCATTACCGGTTGGGCGCAAGTAAACGGTTTCCGCGGCGAAACAAAGCACGTGGAACAAATGGAAGGACGCATCAAAAGAGATATATGGTACCTCGAAAACTGGTCGTGGTGGCTTGACATTAAAATTATCTGGAAAACCATTATCGTGACCATCAAAGGCGATAAAAAAGCCTATTGAGTTGCACAAGGATGATTTTTTTTGTATTTTTGAACTTTTAAGGAAGTATGAAGAACTTTGTAGAGGAACTGCGGTGGCGTGGAATGGTTCATGACATAATGCCCGGAACGGAAGAATTGTTGCAGAAAGAAATGGTAACGGCCTACGTGGGCATTGACCCCACGGCCGACTCGTTGCATATCGGGCATTTGGTGAGCATTATGATGTTGCGGCATTTGCAGGCTTGCGGTCACAAACCGCTGGCTGTGCTCGGCGGCGCCACAGGCATGATTGGCGATCCGAGTATGAAGTCGGCAGAACGAAATTTGTTGGACGAAGAAACGTTGCAAAAAAATCAGGAAGGGATAAAAAAACAATTGCACAAATTCTTGGATTTTACCTCATCGGCGCCCAATGCAGCGGCGCTGTTGAACAATTACGACTGGACAAAAAATTATACGTTCCTGTCGTTCGTCCGCGACATCGGGAAGCATATCACGGTAAATTATATGATGAGCAAGGACTCGGTGCGGAAGCGCGTCAGCGGCGAGGAGCGCGAGGGGATGTCGTTCACGGAATTTACTTACCAACTACTGCAAGGATACGATTTCCTGCACCTGTATGAGACGCGGAACTGCCGGCTACAAATGGGCGGCAGCGACCAGTGGGGAAATATCACCACCGGCACGGAATTGATACGCCGCAAAGCCGGAGGCGAAGCGTTTGCACTGACCTGCCCGTTGATCACCAAAGCCGATGGCGGAAAATTCGGCAAGACCGAGCAAGGCAATGTATGGCTCTCGCCCGATTATACATCGCCTTATACGTTCTATCAATTTTGGCTCAATGTAAGCGACGAAGATGCGGTGCGCTACATTAAAATTTTCACGATGCTGGGGCGTGAGGAAATTGAAAATCTGGTGGCGCTGCACACCGAAGCGCCGCACCTGCGCGAATTGCAGAAACGGTTGGCCAAAGAAATAAC
>JAISYG010000106.1 GCA_031270075.1 Dysgonamonadaceae bacterium | reverse complement strand
GATTGGCTTCCGCCGGCGTATAACCCAAATATTTGGTCAGGACATTTTTCCAAACCACATCCGTACCCACGACAGCCAAAGGCATATTGATACCGTGAAGCGCCATCCAGTCGATTTCCTGCTGCCACCGTTCCCAATCCCAAAAGGGCATGGAATAGGAATAGGTACAATAGTTCAGATAGTACCGGTATGGCAGATTCGTACTGTGCGTTTCCGCAACTGAGGGAACAGGAAAAGTTACGCCGGACAGGTCGGCCGACAGGCAATTCCACGACAGCATCACGCCGGCATGGTATTTCAGATACCGGTGAATACCTGTTGCGACGGACAGGTATGAATTCCCCGAAATCTTAGGTTTACCGTTTTCCGATGTAATCGTAAAATTATCATCCCCAAATGCAGGGATAACCTCAGTAATGATTCGCGCGGATGTGCCTGCGCCGCCGATACGGTCAAGCAGGTCGTCTATCGGCGTTGCCTGCGCTGTAAAAATGCAGGCCGATGCTAAAAAAGCGAAGAATAAAAATTTTAATTTCATATTGTTTGACGAAATAAGGCAATCGACGAACAACCGGTTGGAATACAACTACATCCTACTATTATCCTTACCGGATTCCCTCTTTGTAATCGGAGCAACCAGCAACGAAAATCGGACGAAATTGCTACATTAGCATTCCGAACGGTCAGCTCATCGTATGATCAATTAGTTGGGATTTTAGTGTCTACTGCAAAAATACATCCGGCCGGCAATCGCCCGTTTCAAAGCCAGCACCCCGGCTTGATCCGTACCGACAGTGAGGGTCGAGCCATCCGCCAAGTAGACTTTCGCTTGATTTTCACCGACAAATTGCACTAATGGAGTCGATTGACCCATTACTTCCAACGACCAGTTATTTTCTTGTGCATCGAACCGGAAAGCAACTATTTCATCGCTACCTTCTTTTTGAATTTTATGTCCTTGCGCATCCGTAGTAATGGTGAAAAGACCGTTTTCCGTCCTGATTTGCTTTGTTTGAGCCGTATCTACCGGATTGTCGCCCGTCCAGAATTCAACCGAATTAAGAATCACGCCATCGATAAACAGGGCTATCGAATAAACCTGAACGGCGCATAAAGCAACAAATATCAACTCGTTTACCCATTTGTCTTCATTGATAGAACTGTTCCATGAATGTAACTTTTTCGTTAAATTGAAAGAACCGATACATGAACTGAATAAAAGGGAAGAACTCAAAAGAACGGCCATAGCCTTTAACATGAATTTGTTTTTCATACAAATATAAATTAATTAATAATATTGTTTATTAGTGTGTATGTAAATATAAACGACAAATTTAGTTTAAATATTGGAAAAAGACGAAAGTTTTCAGAAGAATTATATATTTTTGTACTAAAATTTATTCTATGCAAACATTTACAAACGTAAAAGAATTAGGCAATCTGCAAGCCGCCGTCAAAGAAGCGCTGGAAATCAAGAAAAACCGCTTCGCTTATAAATCCTTAGGAGAAAATAAAACCCTGTTGATGGTATTTTTCAACTCCAGTTTACGTACCCGTTTGAGCACACAGAAAGCGGCTATGAACTTGGGAATGAACACCATCGTACTCGACGTCAACCAGGGCGCCTGGCGCCTGGAAACCGAACGGGGCGTCGTTATGGACGGCGATAAATCGGAACATCTTCTGGAAGCTATTCCCGTCATGGGCTGCTATTGCGATATCATCGGCGTTCGTTCGTTTGCACGGTTTGAAAGCAAAGCCGACGATTACAGCGAAAATATTCTGCAACAGTTTATCCGGTATTCCGGACGACCGGTTTTCAGTATGGAAGGCGCTACCACTCATCCGTTGCAAGCTTTCGCCGACCTGATTACCATCGAAGAATATAAGACTCAAGCGCGTCCGAAAGTGGTTTTGAGTTGGGCGCCTCATCCCAAGGCTTTGCCGCAAGCCGTACCTAATTCGTTCGCCGATTTCATGAACGAAGCCGATGTCGATTTCGTCATCACCCATCCCGAAGGCTACGAACTGGATCCGCAATTTGTACGGGGAGCGAAAATCGAATACAACCAGGAAAAAGCTTTTATTGGCGCCGACTTTATTTATGCCAAAAACTGGTCGGCCTTCGCCGATGTCCATTACGGACAAATCCTCAGCCGGGACCGCAGTTGGACGGTCGATACGGACAAAATGAACCTGACCAACCAAGCAAAATTTATGCACTGCCTGCCGGTGCGCCGCAATATGATTGTAACGGACGACGTTATCGAAAGTCCACAATCCATTGTCATACCCGAAGCGGCTAACCGAGAAATTGCTTGTGAAATGATACTTAAGCGAATGCTCGAAAGTTTGGAGTAATAGCGGAAATATTGTATTTTTGCAGGAAAAATAGAATATGGTAAGAGTACGCTTCGCCCCAAGCCCTACCGGACCGCTTCATATCGGAGGCGTCCGGACCGCTTTATACAATTATTTATTTGCCAAAAAACACGAAGGCAAACTCATTCTGCGAATCGAAGATACCGATTCGCAACGTTTTGTGCCCGGTGCGGAAGAATACATCATCGACGCTTTCTGCTGGCTGAATATCCCGTTTGACGAAGGACCTCATGTAGGTGGAACTTGGGGCCCTTACCGCCAATCGGAACGGAAAATCATTTACAGGGAATATGTCGATCGGTTATTGGAGAAAGGATTGGCCTACATCGCTTTCGATACGCCGGAGGAATTGGAAACCCGGCGCAATGCCATCCCTAATTTCCAATACGACGCATCTACCCGGACGATGATGACCAACTCGCTGACTTTATCCCCACAGGAAACCGCCGATCGAATCAACAGCGGTCAACAATACGTCGTCCGGATTAAAATCGAACCCAATCTGCCCATCATCGTCAACGACCGGATACGAGGGGAGGTAATCGTCAACTCGTCCGTTATAGACGATAAAGTGCTGTACAAATCGGCCGATCAGTTGCCGACTTATCATTTGGCCAACATTGTGGACGACCATCTAATGGAAATTACCCACGTCATTCGCGGGGAAGAATGGTTGCCCTCCGCCCCACTCCACGTAATTTTGTATCGCTACCTGGGTTGGGAAGACACGATGCCCCAATTCGCCCATCTGCCTCTTCTACTTAAACCGGAAGGCAACGGCAAACTGAGTAAACGGGATGGCGACCGACTGGGATTTCCCGTTTTTCCTTTGCAATGGCAAGACCCGGAAACCGGTGAACTTTCGTTGGGCTACCGCGAAAAAGGCTATCTGCCGGAAGCTGTAGTGAATTTTCTTGCCCTTCAAGGTTGGAATCCCGGCGACGATCGCGAAATCATGTCCATGGATGAACTTATCTCCTTGTTTTCGCTGGAAAAATGCAGCAAAAGCGGTGCTAAATTTGATTATAAGAAAGCGATTTGGTTTAATCATCAATACTTTCAACGGAAACCGGACGAAGAAATTGCGCAATTATTCATAGACAACCTGTGTCATCCTGCGCTTGAAACGGAATCTCCCGAACATGCCATTCTTCATACACTGGCCGATCAAGCCCGCAACGACAAGCCATTGCATGACAAAATCGTAAAAATAGTGCGATTGGTTAAAGAACGCATCCATTTCATTCAGGAATTGTGGGATCAAACGGCTTTCTTTTTTATCGCTCCCGAAACCTACGACGAAAAAACCGTTCGGAAGCGTTGGAAAGAAGAATCGCCCACCCAACTCGCCGAACTGATTCCCGTATTGGAATCCGTAAGCGATTTCACGGCCAAGCCCACCGAAGAAGCGGTAATGACCTGGATCGAATCCAAAGGCTATCCTCTGGGAAATATTATGAACGCTTTCCGTTTGGCTTTAGTCGGCGAATCCAAAGGCCCGCATATTTTCGATATCACCGAAATAGTGGGCAAAGAAGAAGTCGTAAGAAGAATAAAAAACGCCATCCGGGAAATAAAAATTCCCTAACGCAACACACAACATTCGATGCAAAAAACGGAACATAAGATTTGGTACGGTCTGTTGAAAGGAATATGGAGTTTGCTCTCTTACATTCCTTTGCCCATCATGTACGGATTTTCCGATATTTCGTTTCATATTCTGTATTATCTGGCAAGATACCGGCGCCGGATTACCCGTAAAAACCTGACAGAATCGTTTCCGGAAAAAAGCCGGCAGGAAATTACCGGAATCGAAAAGCGGTTTTACCGTTTTTTCATTGATTTGATGTTTGAAATGTGTAAGATGGCTTCTTTCTCCGAACAGGAGATGCGCCGGCGGATGCACTTTACCAATCCGGAAGAAGTGCAACAAGTGTTGGATAAAGGACAATCGATTTCCGTTTTTATAGGACACTACGGAAATTGGGAATGGATAAGTTCGTTTCCGGTACATTTATCCGGACAGATAGTCGCCGGACAAATTTACCATCATTTACACAACCGGGTCGTAAACAGGCTATTGTTACACAACCGCTCACAATGGGGAGCCGTTAACGTTGAAATGAACGAAACCTTTCGTTGGATTCATAAGCATTTCGACGAAGGACAAGTTACCATTACCGGTTACATCGCCGATCAGGCGACGAAACGTAGTAATACCCAACATTATGTCCATTTTCTCAATCACCGGACAACCGCATTGACGGGCGCCGAAAAAATCACCCGGAAGTACTGTTTCGACGCTTACTATCTGGATATTGAACGGAAGCGGCGGGGATATTACGAAGCCCGTTTTGTGCGGATGCACGACGCTTCGCAAGCCTTGTCCGACTTTGAATTGACGGACAAATATTTCGCATTATTAGAACAAACCATCCGGCGGCATCCCGAATGTTATTTATGGACGCATAACCGGTTCAAACATCCTTCCACGAAATTGTTGCAGGATATAAAAATATAAATTTATTCGTAATTATATTGTATGGATATCGATTTTGTAATCACCTGGGTTGACATGAACGACCCTCAATGGCAAAAGGATTTTGCAACTTATGCCGGCAAAATCAATAATAATACCAACGAATTTTCGGAAGCCCGTTTCAGAGAGTGCGGCTTGCTCAAATATTGGTTCAGAGGAGTGGAAAAATTTGCGCCCTGGGTGCGGAAAATTCATTTCGTTACTTGCGGGCAACATCCCGAATGGTTGAATCTCAATCATCCCAAACTGCATCCGGTGCATCACGAAGACTATATTCCCCGGCAATTTCTACCTTGTTTCAATTCCAGCCTCATCGAAATCTATTTGCACCAAATACCCGACTTGGCCGAACATTTCGTTTATTTCAACGACGATTTTTTCATTATCAACAACATTACGGAAAAAAGATTCTTTACCGATGGCTTACCCAACGATATTGCGGCGTTCCGCTTCAATTCCGGCCTGTCACTTTGGAATAAATGCTTGAAAAACAATATTGCGATAATCAACAAACATTTCGATAAAAAGGAAATCATGAAGCGCGACCACGACAAGTGGTTCAATAAAAACTACGGCGGCAAAGCGAATTTGACCTGGCTTTTGCGCCCTTATCCCCAATTCATCACTTTACGTACGCCTCACAATGCACAACCTTACCGGAAAACCACGTTTGAAGAAGTCTGGAACTATGCCGGTAACGAATTGGCGGAAATGTCTAATCATAAATTCCGAAGCCCGGAAGATTACACGCAGGAACTTTTCCGGACCTGGCAAATTTGCCGGTCGGATTTTGTTCCTTATAATACCTACAACGATACGAAAATGTTTCCATTGGCGTTCCGGGCGGGAAAAGCGATGAAAGCGATACGCGAACAATCGTATTCACTGATCTGTCTGAACGACAGTATTCACATCCGGAATTTTGAGAATACAGTACAAAATATCCATTCGGCTTTTGAAAGCATTTTGCCGGATAAATCAACTTTTGAACTGTAGATGTACGGTTGCCAAAAAATTCAGGTAAGCCACTTTACATAAAAATACGAAATTATCCCCGTAGGAACTCCCGGAATTTTGAATCCGTTTTGTCGTGCATATTGATGTCGGAAATCTTTGGCGTATTGCCTGTCGTGATAACGTTTTTTAAGATGTTCACGATCGGTTCGTGTCATAGTAGAATTTTCGCGGCGAATATATTTATACACCGCACCGGGGACAACCACCAGTTTTCGGCACAGAAAAACAGCCTGCAAAGTAAAAATCAAATCTTCGGCAGCAATTAACGATTCATCAAACCGCAATTGATTGGTTTTCAAAAAATCGAGGGAAAACACATACCGAACCACATTGCCCCATTTTCCGGCATTGGTAATCCGGAACTTGTCGTTGGCCGTTGTGCAACTGTGTTTTTCCATATACAGCATCGTACGGTGCGGTTTTAATTGATTGATTATACTGCAGCATGATACATCGGCGCCTGTTTCAATCATCGCTTCCAGCATTTTTTCGTAAAAACCGGCATTTATTTCATCGTCCACATCCATAAAATGCAATAAATCACCTTTTGCCGCACTTATACCTGCATTACGAGCAGTAGAAACGCCCCGTTTTTCCTGTTTAATTAATGTAACCGGATAATTTCGAGCTATTTCTACGGTTTTATCCGTTGATCCGTCATCTACTACAATGATTTCCAAATCCTTATGGGTTTGACTCAATATATTTTCAATACATTGTGCAATGTACTTTTCACCATTGTAACAGGGAATGATTACTGAAATTTTCATCGTAATTCAAAAATAATTTTATATAATTGCATTATAGGCTGCAAAGTTAGGATTTTCTTTTGAGGAAGGATGGATTCTCTGAAATTTTTATTTAAATAACATGTATTTTTTATATTTTATTTTATAAAATATATTACCATATAGAAATAATGCATACCTTTGTGTATGTTTAAGGCAATTGATTTATTTTCCATTCTTTTTAACGCTACAGTCCCCCTGAGCAGGTCCAATAAATCCGGCAACCCCGGAATCGTTTTAGGATTCGACGACTATCACCCGGAAACATGGGAGCAGTCTTTTGATTTACTGGATAAATATAACGCAAAAGTAACCTTTTTCGTTACTGCCGGTTCTGTTTCCCCGTTTATGTTTCATGCACAAGACCGAGGGCACGAAATCGGTTACCATACCGCCAACCATTGCCGGTTGCCCGGATTATCGAAAGAACCGTTTTTTGAACAAACCATTTCCCGTATGAGCCTGTTTCAAGGGGCCGGCATTGAATTGACGACTTTTGCCTATCCTTACGGAGCTTATGAACCCTGGATGCACGATGAATTGTTGAAATATTATAAAGTCGTTCGCGGATTCAAGCGATTCAGACTGTACGATAAGCAGGAAATGAAATCCGGTTTTATTCATTCAAAATCCATTGATAATATCCGGCATAAATCCGGGACTGTTTTTCAATGGACCATTGACAAGATGTTAAAAGCAGCCCAGCAGCAAGGAAAAATTGTGCCGCTGACATCGCATAACATCTCCGGCGACGGCTGGGGAATAACGCCTGAACGATTGGAATATGTTTTACAAAAAGGTCAGGAATACGGAATCCCTTTTTATAGATACAACGATTTACAAGGATTCGCGAACTGAAATTTTCATTTTTAATCTCTTCTTATCGACAGAAAAGGTATGCAACCAAATAACTTGTAGTAGCTTCGATAACTCCAATGATATCCTTTGAGGATCGTTATTCCGAGCAAAGTTATCCTCGTCTTTTGTTTCATGTAATATCGTTCCTTAAACAGAATTCGATGTTCTTTGGCAAAATCCAAAAGTTCTTTCCATGCCAGCCTGTGGTCTTCCATTTTTCGTTCGGAACGACTTCTTACGATGGATTGGGACAGTTTCCGGTAATAATATGCAGTATCCGGAACGGTTACAAGTTTGTTCGCATCATAAACCACCTTGATACTCCAATTGATGTCTTCATAATAGATGCCCTCGGTGAAAAAATACCGTAAGGCCGATTTCCGGTAAATTTTGTTCCAGACGTAATTGTATCGGGGAATATCCGCCGCATCCATTTTGGCTTGGGCGCCGGTATACACTTTTTCTTCGTAATACCTCAACTTATAACGTCCGAAAGAAAAACGGCGGATGTTGGTTACGGCAATATCCGCATCCTGTTTCTTTGCAGCGGAGTACAATTTTTCAAAAAAATCCGGAAGAATGACATCATCACTGTCCACCAAACCGACATATTCGCCTTGCGCCCGTGCAATACCGGTATTCCTTGCGTTGGAAAGGCCTTGATTCGTTTGGGTGATTACCTGCACGCGGCTGTCTTTCCGGGCGTACTGTTCCAAAATCTCCGCACAATGATCAGTAGAACCATCGTTAATACAGATAATTTCAATGTCTTGCAAACTCTGAGAAACAATACTGTCTATGCAGGCAGGCAAATATTTCGCCACATTATAAACAGGTACAATAACCGATACTTTTATCATTACTTTGCCGTTTGATTGATAGTACTCCGAATCTTCACCTTCGGAATACAGACCGCAAAGATAATAAAAATTATAAATATATTTATAAAGAATTATATATTTTAACTCCAGATCCCTTCCTTTTCAAACAGGGATTTCATGGAAAAAAGATTTTCCAGAAAGGGTTGTATCCGCTCCCTGTCCATTTCAGTAACATATTGATTATCATTCAAACAAAAGAGTTTGGGATGATAACGTCGCAATTGTTTTGCATAATCCGGTTTTTTTCCGTCAATAATGCACGATTCTTTTCGTCCGCCATATTTCAGATGAGCGTGTCCAACGGCTAAGGCATAATAGAGGAACACTGCACGTTGGATATCGTCAGGGGAACGTTTGTGATGCAATATACAGTCTGTGATTTCCTGCTTGAAAACGGTTTCGACCACTGCCTCGTAATCGGTTTTCCGGTACGCATCCACATTGTGGTGCGGTGTTCCGAAATAAAATATGCCATAACGAGCGGCTACCATTCGAGCCGATTTAAGTATTGTCGTCCGGTAGACGGATAATTCTTTTCCCCACCATTCTTTCCATCGGTAACGCCATTCGCCGAAGAATTTTCGTTGAAGCCGCACGTACGGAAACCCATCTTCGGCAAAGAAGAACGACGGCGACAGGTCGGCATTGAAAAACATATCGTCATTCCCGTATAAAAAATGTTCGGAAAGACCGGGTATCCGGTACAGGAAATATTCGATTACCGTAGAATTATAGCAAGGTAAAGCCTCTTCCGGCAATATTTCTCTGTGGTCGACTATCTGCACATTCGGATGAGAAGTATTTAACCACGCCGGCGTTTGCCGGTCGGTTATAATAAATATTTTACGTATCCAAGGCAAATGTTTTTCCACAGAACGCAACGAATATCTCAATTCATTATTATTAGCATAACGACCCCTACAAATCGTTTCATCCCAGGTTTTTTCAATTCCCAAAAATTCATCCTTGCGAGCGCGCCAAACGGGGTCATTGCCATCCACCCAAAGATATACCAAATCAATATCCATATTCCGATTATTTATACCAATTGGAATACATTAAGTAGTTCTTCGCAATCTTTTGGTTTATTTCTTTGGATTGCAAGAGGTCTAATTTTTTAACGAACCGGGCCGGCGTTCCGGCGTAAATTGTTCCCGGTTCAACTTGCGTGCCGCTCAGCACGACCGATCCGGCTGCCACTAAGGCTCCTTCACCAATCACAGCATGATCCAATACCACAGCGCCCATCCCGATTAACGCACCGTTTTCGATTTTCGCTCCGTGAATCACAACATTATGACCGATAGATACATCGTCGCCAATTTCGGCTACGGATTTTTCATACAAAGTATGTACCACCGTTCCATCCTGTATATTCACGCGATTACCGATGCGAATCGCATTGACATCGCCCCGCAACACGGTATTAAACCAAATGCTACAATCATCGCCGATAATTACATCACCGATAATGGTAGCATTGTCTGCTAAAAACACATTATTTCCCATCCGGGGAGTGAAACCCCGTACCGATTTAACTAGCGCCATCCTTTTCGAAATATAAATCGCAAAGGTAGGATTTTCTTTTGAATTTTTAAATGTATTATGAAAAAAGTAAATATTTACATTTTACCGGATACTGAATGGAATGGGAATGCCTGTCGAATGGGTTATGCCGGTATAATGCCACCCCACATTCCGGTTATCGGAAAAATTCTTCCAGTCGGCTTTGAATCCGGAGAAAGGCAGGGCAACCACAGCCGCAATCCAAAGGATAATACCCGCCCATTTCACTCCCGGATGCACCGGTTTCCATTGAAACAGATAGGAGATAACGGTATATACCAAAGCAACCAACGGAATACCGAGTATCAGGCAGAAGGCGGCGGTAGCCAATGCCGGATGACTGACAAAGAGGAAGGTTTCGTTTGTCCATGGAATCAGTTCGCCCAAAATACCGGTTCCCACACCAAACAATACGCTAACCAACACAATAATTATAAGCACTAACAGAAATACCAGCGGAATGCCGATAATTACTCCTAAACCGATCAGACAGACTTTGAAGAAAGCGACAATAAAATCGACGAACGAAGCCAGACATCCGCTGTTGGTAGCCGCTCTTTTCATATCTTCCACCCCGGCGGCCACCGTTTTCCCGATGTTTTCCACGGTAATGGGTTTGCCTTGCATTTCCAGTGTCTGTTCGGCGGTAAGCGCTTCCGGAATAACCAACCATAAAATCAGATAAACCGGAACAATCCACAAGGAAGTAGCCGGAATCAAAATGGCGGCAATAATGCGAACAAAGACTACATTCCATCCAAAGTAAGCAGCCGTTCCCGAACATAAGCCGGCAAACATCTTATCTTCCGGATTCCGGTAGAATTTCTTTTTGGTCTGCCCCAAGTCATCTTCTTTGTATCCGGTGCTTTTTTCTTCCGGCGCTTCTTCTTCTTTCTCCCCGAAATCGCCGGGACGCCCCATCCGGGCAATCACTTGTTCAACTTCGGTCATCGTAATCACATCATAACCCAAGCGCACACGATCGCTGAGCAATTCTTCGATACGGGCTTCGAAATCCGCCAGGATTTCATCGTTCCCTTCTTCTTTTCGGAAATAGAGGCGGAGATTCCGCAGGTATTTATCCAACAATTGATAGGCATCTTCATCGATATTGAATACTCTGCCGTTGAGATTGACTGTAAGCGTTTTTTTCATATCCTTTTCTAATTATATTTGTTTCAAATGATTGATTGTGTTACTGATGTCTTCCCAGGCGGCGCCCAATTCTTTCAGAAAAGCTTCACCTTCCTGCGTTAATTTGTAGTATTTGCGAGGAGGCCCTTGGTTCGATTCTATCCATTTATAACTCAGTAGATTCATATTTTTTAAACGGGTCAGGAGCGGATATAAAGTACCTTCCACCACAATGAGCCTGGCTTCCTGCAAAATACGGATAATGTCCGGCGCATAAGCCGGTTTGTCATTCAAAATCAACAGAATACAGTATTCCAGTATTCCTTTCCGCATTTGAGATTTTACATTGTCTGCATTCATCTATTTCGTTTTTGTGTTTGTCCTGTAATCTATTTCGTATGATACTGCACAAAGTATATACGCAACAAAGATAGGCAATACTTTAATACCATGCAATACATAGTACCTATTTTTGCACTAATTAACAAACATTACAAATTCTTAAGTGTAAGATTAGTTAAAAAGAGTAAATGTTTGACATTTTTTTTGTTTCTATGATAAATATTGATAATTAATTTAGTATCTTTGTCGCAAAATTTTGTTATATTATGACTACAAATACAGGTAGCCTATGATAGAAAAAAGCAGGTATAAAAATTGCAAAAGTATATTTATATATTGCTTATGTGTTTTGTTCACGTTTTGTATAATCGACGTACATGCTCAAAACACAGGTAGAGTCGCCTCCCATTCATCCAACCTTTCATTTATCGTCGGCAAGAAAAAAGTCACTATGGATAGCAACGGAGATATTATTTCCGTTTCGGAGCATAGTTATGTCCCATATGCATATAGCAACACCATCATTACCAGTTATAATGAGGTTTCCGTCAACGACAACCGGGATATTTCCGTTTGGAAAGGAAATTATTTCCCTTCGGTTTTTTATTTTCCGATAAGCAAACACCTGTTATTACGCGATTATCGCGACAATAATATCATGCTTACGGCGCTGGATGAACTGATAACCACCCGGCAGGTCGTTGAAGCCCTGGATACCATCGAAATTATTGGGGCATGTTCGCCTGTGGGCAGCGAAGAATACAATCTTCAGTTAGCGCTCAGCCGCTGTATGGCCTTGCGCTCTTATTTACGATGGAAACATCTGGCATTTGCCGAACGCTTTCCCATCCAATTCAATATTATAGGAGTAGATCGGCTGGGTTACCATATTTTGAAAAATCAAAAACCGGTTCTCTCCGAAAAACAAATCTGGGATATGTTGCAATATGCAGCCATACGTTTTAAGATGAAGGACGGCTCCTATATTATTCCCGGTTCGGATAAGTACAAACCATCGATTACTCCCGCGCGTTCGATCGAACCGGAAGTAAATAACGTGCGCGATACGGTGTTTCTCAAATGCGATACCGTCTACCATGTATATACAACAGCACCTACGAAATACATACCCGCCGATGTGCCTGAAAAGCCATCGACTGTCGTTCAAGCGTCATCGACACCGGTGCATATCGCACTCAAAAATAATTTGTTGTACGATGCAGCCCTGTTGCCCAATCTCACAGTCGAATGGTATATGGGCAAGCAATGGTCGCTGGCGGTAGAAGGCAAATGGAGTTGGTGGACTTTCGACCAACCCATCCAAAACCAGTGGTTTCATCGCATTCAAACGCTGGGCGTTGAGCTTCGGAAATGGGTAAAATCGCCTTATCCGCTACACGGACATGCTTTAGGTGTATATTCAACAATAGGAAATTACGATATTCGCTTGTTTACAGAAAACGAATATACGAAAGGATGGCTGAGTTACCTGAGTTGGTCGGCCGGCCTGTCATACGCTTACAGCGTTCCTGTTGCCCGCAGATTCAATCTCGAATTCGGGCTTGCCGCAGGATATGTGGGTGGGCGATATTATGAATACGATTATTGCATGACGCACGAACACTGGGCGCAACGGATCATTTATAACCGAAATTATTTTGGACCTACGCGGGTGAATATTTCGCTGGTCTGGTTGCTCGGCGCCGGTAATAATAACGGAAAAAACAGTTATTCGGATCGCAGAAAAGTGAATACAAACAGAGTGACATATAATAAAAATAAATAAATTTTGAAAAAATTTACTTATATATTCTTTTGGATGGCAGTCGCAGGGGCCGGTTTTACTTCGTGCGAACACAAAGAACTTTTTGTGTGTCCGCCCACAGGCAATATTCCCGCCAGAGTAATTATCCATTGGGACAGCGTGCCTGCCAACCAGCTCCTGTTGCCCAACAATATGACTGTACACTGGTATCCGCAACAAGGAACGCTGCTTGCCTCCGATATGAGTGTTTACGGTGGCCATGACTGGCTGTATCCCGAGGTATACGATGCCATGTGTCTTGATTTTAACGGAAATTCCTCGCTGGCTTTTCGCAGCAACGGCACGCGCGAAGACTTTGAAGCTTACAACATCCGGATGACCGGTATCTATAATAGCTATGTACCGCAACTGCCCGGCGGCGAAATAACGGTTGCAGAAGCCTATCCCTACCAATGGTATATCGACAGCCGGTCGCAAACGATCGATACCCATAATTGGTCGGAAAAAGATACGATTATTGTCCATTTCTATCCCAAAAATGTATTGAGGGAATTTACTTTTCTGGTCTACGATGTGATTGGTGCAAAATACATGACCCAAAACGGCGGCGCGATTTCCGGAATGTCCGGCTCTTATTATCCGGCAACAGGGGAACTGGCCGATTTGCCTTCAACCATCCTGTTTCAACGGGTAGAGGCCATTAGGGATGCGCAAACCAGTTCGTTGTGGACCGATCAGGATAAAGCGCTTTTTACCTTCAAAGATCCGAATTGGGCGAATCCGGATACGCTTATTGGCTGGACCCGCGACTGGGTAAGAGGAAAATTTGTTACCTTCGGCCCGCTCGATCGCAACGAAAATCGTTTCCGGCTCACCGTCGAAGCCATCAGTACGGCAAAAAATTATTACCACGGCTCGTGGGGATACTGGTACGGCGAATGGGAAAATACCGTTGCATCCCAGATCGACAGCGCTATGGGGAAACACGGAACCTGGGAAGAACAACTTGCCTGGCGGGAACGTAACGGCGGATACGATATTCTGCTTCCTAACGACCGCCGTTTAGTAATACCCGACGGCGAAGGAGGTAATAGAACCACTGACGGCTTTATAGTCAATGTAGACGACTGGGGCGAAATCATAGACGTGCCCACGACAGGCAATGGAAGCGGCGCACCCGGAAGCGTTTCACCTTCACGCAGTGCTATCATGCGCGCTCCGGTAAATACTTACGCTACGATTCCCGACTTTGTTGTCAACGGAATATACAAGGAAGCAGCGCCAAGCACCTCCTGGTCGCGTATTTTTAACGAACAGTACGTATATAAACCCGAAAGCGGTTTAATTTGGGAGTATCATCCCATCAAATACTGGCCGACGTCGGGCGAGATTGATTTTTACGCTTATGCACCCGCAGGTATCAGACATTTTGTTACGGGCCTGCATGATAACGGCGACAACCTGACCGATCCGGTTCTCGAATATACCATGCCCTACAAAGAGCGCGAAGAACCGCCTCCCGGAACCGGCGAACCGCCTTCGCCCCTGATGGTGGACGACAAACAGGAAGATTTGCTGGTGGCTGTACAAAATCGTACATCGCCGCAGACCAGTCCGGTGCCCATGAATTTCCGCCACGCCTTCAGCAGGGTAACCGTAAAGGCGAGAATCGATCCGAATGACAGCCATTATCGCATCAAGGTAAGGCGTGTGGATCTGCGCAATTTGTATACGAGCGGCAAACTGAAACTCAATAAAGACAATACCGATCCTCTGCCGGCGATAAGTACGGGTATTCCCATGGAACAGAACGTTTCGTTCAAATACAGCATCGACCACCGCGTGCCCGGCGCAACGCTTTGGTACGATACCACCTCTCTGGCCTGTTACCCATTCAAACTGGCTTCGCCTGCCATAAGCATCGAAGACGAGTATACGACATTACTGCGCAACGACGACGGCATTTTTGTCATACCGCAGGAGATTCTCACGGACAACCATTCAGCCATCTATGTGGAATACGATATTTATTCGGTTTCACAGGCGAACGGCGAAGAGTATGATACATCGGTTCAAAAACTGCTCCCTCTCCAACCGGGATTTGTGTTTGAAATCGGGCGACAGTATGAACTGCATTTAAACTTGGATGTCCCATAAAAGAAACTATCCAAAAAAGATAGATATATGTTTTTTTATTTATTTACATTTTAATTTTATTTTTTATGACAGCAAAACAATTCTTTTTTGTTCTTCCGGTAGTAGCCGGATGTTTGTATGGATGCTCGAAAAACGAAATTATCGACACACCTGCCAGTCAACAGGAAATTTCGTTTCGTGCACAAACCAGTGTGCCTGCCCTTCGGACAACAAGCACTACTCTTGATTATGTAAATGCGTTTGTGGTTTATGGTAGCGACGACGTGTTTGGAGCAAATGGTGATTTGATTTTTGATGGTGTAACCGTTGCCCGTCAACCGGGAAGTATTGCTGCTTTCGCGTACGCTCCCAAAAAGTATTATGGACAAGGCGCCACTGAGGCGAAATTTTTCGCGTACTCTCCTGTAAGTAAGAATATTACTGGTTTTTCAGCTACTGGTGATGCTACTGATGAGCTATCGGACGTAACTTTTAATTACAAAGTGCTGAAGCCCCTTGACACTGGAAATACCAGTCAGGAAGACTTGTTAGTGGCCCATACGATACCTAATGACGTAACTGGTGCAGTAGCGTTGGATTTCAAACATGCTCTTTCACGCATATTTGTAAAGGCGGCAAACGAATTGAATGAACCTGTTACAATTACAAAACTAACGCTCCGTAATTTGTATGACAACGGAACATTTACTTTCACCACATTATCCAATATATGGTCCTGGAATACGATTGATGCGAAGACTGATTACAGTTATGTGCTTGCTAACACAGGTGTAGCCGTACCGGTGGGAACTACGACGAAGACACTTGTTACCTCTAATGAACAGGGAATGTTGGTGTTGCCACAGAAAACTTCAAATACAAATGATGATAAGATAGTGGATACTGGCGACTTTGCTCTCGAAGTAACTTACGATATAGCCAATCTGATAGATCAGACAGCCTATGTTTTGCTTGCTGATAATTATGAATTTGAGGCAGGTAAGCAATATGCTATCACCATCTCATTCACCGGTACTGATTTGGTGGAAATTACGTTCACAATTACTGTTACCGACTTTGACTCTATTACAGATATCCCGTAATGAACTTTTTGCGGTTTTCACCTGCAATTGCTGAAATCCCGCAATAACCTACCTGCCCGTGCGCCCTTGGTTGGGCGCACGGGATCAATGTAAGATAATGACACATACTCGCATGAAAAAGAATTGGATATATATAGTTTCGTTAGGGGTTGCCTTGTGTTCTCAGGCAGTGCAAGCGCAGGATTTCGGTCTGAGCGGATACACCAAAGAATTCTGGCTGAAAGCCGACAATCCGAAAGGCGATAACACGCTCTACGGCAATGGTCAAAACATTGGTACCGGAACCATGTGGGCCGACCTTTCGGGGAAAAGCAACCGTTCGTTTACGCGGAACGGCGGAACAGCCAACAAAGTGAAATTTGTTTATAACGGGTTTAACTTCCATCCGGCTTTTTCGTGGAATTCGCCCGGTCTTACGGAAAACGTGCGGCTTGTATGCGCATCCGCCTTTACTCAAAGTGCATCCTCTTCGTACTACGTTTTTATTGTAAGTAATCCTTCGCGTCACAATACATATGTACGCACCTTGTTTTCATTGTCGCACTCCAACGAGATTCCACCTACACGTTCTTCCGTATCCTGGGGAGTAGGAAATAATACTAATACGACTAACCCACTGATACGTATCGGTTATCGTAACACCACCAACGATGCCCCCGTTAATTATAACTTTACACCAACACAGGGTGACAAGCCGTATGGCATCATTGGATTGAATCTTCCAAATGACGGCAACAACACCGTATATCTGAACGGACGGTCACTGCTTTCATCCGGGACAAATCAACGATGGGCGGCATCAGAAGCAACTGCTCCATACATTGGAAGTGCAGGGGAAACGTTTCATCCATACTGCGGCACCATTCAGGAAATCATTATGCTTTCCAAACAGGGAAATGAGTATATGCCAATGACCGATGTGCAGAAAATACACACTTACTTAGCTGTTAAATACGGACTTACGCTTCAGCACAATTATGTAAGTTCGACCGGTGCAACCACATGGAACTATAGCGGTAACAGCGGTTACAATTCCAATATCTTCGGAATCGCCCGCGACGATGCAAGCGGTTTGTATCAGAAGCAAAGCCAAAGCGTCGACATCTCCAAGTTGAAAATTTTTGTCGGTTCCCATGTAGATGACCTCAACAAAGACAACAAGGGTACCATTCCCGACGGACAATACATTATGCTTGGGGATAACGGACAAACCGGCTATTCCGAAAACAATGTTTCCAAAAACACGGTATTCATGAATAAAGTGCTTGACATAGACCTGAATTTCCAGTCAGACGCCATCTACAAGGCGCAAGTTACAGGTGCAACAAGCTCTGTTACCGTAAACTTGCAGGTGGGAAACGGTTTCCATTATGTGCTTGTTTCTGCAACAGCGGATTTCTATCCGCTACTTACACGCCTGTTTCCGGTAAACGCTCTCGGTGTAGCTACGATAACTCTTGAAGATGTCAATACCTACCCTTATATTCGCTTTGCAGGCTACAGTGCAGGGCCGGGTGGCGTAGGCAGCAATCTGAAACTCTGGCTGCGGGCAGACGACGACAATATGCTTAGCGTGGAAAATACGGATAAAGAAGATGGAACCTTAGAGGATCTTCCCTCTACGGAAGCTGATCTGCATCCCGGTGCATTTGTGCCTGCCGTAGTTCAGTGGAACGACTATATTCGTACACAAAATTATACCTTTGCCAATGCGGCTGCCGGCGCCTACTCCTCTTATGCCCGTAAACCTGTTTATAAAGCAAGTTCGCCCGAAATGAACTTCCATCCTGCTGTACGGTTTTATTCGGGAGGTTCAGCTCTTACGTCTTCCGCTTCTTATTTAAGAAATAATACCGGTATCTTAGCTTATCCAAACAGCGCCCAACATACCACTATCCTGGTTACAAACAACGACTTTTCTACAAATGCATGGATTTATCCAATGTCTTTTGGAGCTGAAATGGGTCAGTATGACGGCCCCCAATACGGAGTAGAAAAAAAAAGCAGCAATCAGATGGTTGGTCGTATGCGATTAAATGGCAAGAATGCAACTGAAGATGTAATTACAGGCACTGTGGATTTGTTTAAAGTAGGTGCAACTTCCATTTTGCAGTACGATCTAAACCATGACATTAATACAAAAACCGGTGCAGTAACTTTTCGATTTAACGGTAAGAATGACGTGAATAATTACTCTAACAATACTACCGAAAGAGACGGTTTGCGTAATTCTTTTAATATGAACACTTATTCCATATTAGGTGGCGGATACAAGGCAGACCGTATCATAAACGGAGTAATAGCCGAAGTGATTATTTTTGAAGGCAATCTGGATGATAACGATAGAGAAAAAGTTACTTCGTACCTGGCGTTTAAATACGGCATTACCATCCGCCCCAATACCGGTACAAACCGGTACGATTACGTTATCAACAACGGTAACACGATGGTTTGGAACGGAACGCAAACGTCCGGTCAATTTGTTGATTTCTACAACAATGTGGCAGCCCTTGTGCGCGACGACGCTTCGATGCTCAACAACTATCAATCGCACTCGACCGACCAGGGTTCCCTGTTGCATATGGGTGTGGCAGGCACACAATTAGACGGCACGAAATACAATCTGGGCGAATTGCAGAACGGCGAGGCGGTGGCTTTCGGACACGACGGCGACACCGGCATTACCGATGTGAACGTTCTCTGCGGCGACTTTAAGAAAGTGTTCAACCGCCACTGGTATGTACATAAAGTAACCAATGACAACCGTCCCGTCACTTTACTGGTCGGCGGCGAAAACAATGCAGGCAATAACCTGGGTAAAGACGCCTCTGCCGAAGTGAAAGCCTATTATACCGAATTAGGTAAACCGCAAAACCGGTTCTTTTTGCTTGTCGCCTCCGACCCTGCCGAACTGGACGATCCCGACGGCGATTTCAGGGTAGTGCCGATGTATTACGTCAAGGGCGAACACCAATGCAAGTACACTTTTACCGAAGAAGATTCGTACATTACTTTTGCATACGTACCCAGCGGGAGCGGCGGGAGCGGTTGTACCGCAACCGTCGATTTTGAAGGAACAAAAACCTTCCAATGGTTACCAACCACAGAACAATGGAAAAGGCCAACGCATAAGAAATCGGGCTCCGCAAGTGCAGGGCAAACATTTAGCAAACAGGCTGTTGACCTGGGAGAGAACATCAGTGTTGCTACCACCGTTACTTACGACGCCGATGTACGCGCCCCTTACGGCTTTCCGCACGCGACCAATATTCCCAAAAACGGGCTGGAAATACAGCGTACACACGGCACAAAAAACGTCAGTAAAGTAACGGTAACCATTAATTTCCAGACGAGCGAAGGCGGTGTGGCGGAACCGGTAATACCCTCCTTTTCCATATCCGACCTGGATGCGCAAGGACTCCAGCGCGACGAAGTAACCATAACGGGCCGTTGCGGCTCAACCGACGTATATCCTAAACTTACGCCGGGCGGAACCCAACCGACGTTCGCAATTATCGGCAATACGGCCACGGTCAATAAAAACCAGTCGAAAAGTGTAACCGACAAAAACGGGACACTCTTTGTGGCTTTTGAATCGGGAGTAACGCAAATAACGATCGTTTATAGGCTTACCAACGCGGAAAAATCGCAGATGCAAAAAATTATTATCAGCCCAATCACTTTTACCCCCGGAGCAAAACCGATACCAACGCCTCCGTTGATTAACGAAGACGGTGTCGGTTTTCAAAAACAGGCAAAATATAAAACGCTGACTTCCTGCGAGGAAGTGGAATTTCTGTTCCATATCCAGAATACCAACCGCAGCGATAAATATTTCAAACTTCAGGATGTATTGCCGGCCGGTATGACGTGGAAAGCGGAGTCGGTGGGTTTAGACGCGATCAATATCAACAATAACAGTAAACTGGAAATCCATAACTATGCAGGAAACAGCACCCTGACGATCGATTCCATACTGGTAAAGTGCGCCGCAAACATACAGGTTTCGGCCGTCGCAGTGATTGATGAACTTGCGTTAAGCGGCGACTATCCCAATCGCGCTTCGATTATTTACGAGCATTTCAGAACCAATGGCGCCATCAGCGTATCGGCGGGCGATACCACCGTTTACAGTATCGACTATGATACGAACGAAGAAAATACCATTATCAACGTAACGGCCGCCACGCGCGCCCAACCGATAACAGTGGTACGATCCGAATATTCGCCTGAAAAATACTCCGAAAATCAGGAAATTACTATCACCCTGGAAGTCAATAATCCGAATGCAGGCGTTGCCGATATGTTTATGAATATCAACTGGGGAAGCAATTTTTCTTATGTGTCGGGGAGTTTAAATATCACATCCTCACCGGCAATTACATGGGCAGATGTTCAACCCGAACCGGCCTATCCTGTGGGCGAAATCATACAAACCCTGTATATTGCAGGCGATGCTACCGGCGAGAACGGATTTACGCTGCCGACAGGAAATACCACCATCGTGTTTAAGGTAAAAGCGCCGACTTTTGCTAATCTGGATTTGGTAGAAGGTTCCAGCACCGATGTGAATCCGCTGATTGTTTTTTGGAACTTTTTTATAGACTCGCCCGACGCTTGTGTGCAGCACGCCGTAAGCGATTTGGAAGGCGAAATAACAGTGCCCTATCGGTTGGATCTGTATATCGACTCCGTTACGGATAATATCGGACCCAATATCGGCGGCGCATACACCCACAGCAGCAGTGTAACCGGCGGAACACCGATTCATTGGGGGATTAATACCAATGGAACGGTTACCCTTCAGGGCGGCGACAACTTTTTAAGTGCAACTTCTATAATCATTCTATTCGGCGGCCTGCCGGCTACCGGCGTAACGGCGATAGATAATAATACACTGACTTGTATTCCGCCTGCCGCTACCGGTTCTACCGTATGGAACGATCAAAGCGTTACCCATACTTACAACTCCGCCTGGGGATATGAAGGCAAGGTGGACGTAACATTGGAAGTACAACCTTCGACCACCGGAACGGTAACGTTTGAGGATAGTTACACTTACCGGGCGCCTATGACGATAACCGGCATTTCGCCCGATTATGGAACCACCCAAGGCGGTACCGAAGTGTCGATCACCGGACATAATTTCTTCCTGCCCGACGGCTCCGTACCGGCAACGATCGATGTGTTTTTTGCCACTCCAACCAACGACGCCGCTCCCGCCACCGCAACGGTACATACGAGCCTGATCAATAATAATCATCTTACGGTTACCAATTCGGCTCATAAAGTCAATTATACGAATGTAACGGTCGATAATGCCTGGGAAAAAACGACTTATGCCTCGTTTACTTATTCTCCTACCGTATTTATTGTCAACGGCAATTGGACGGAATATGAAAAATGGGAAGATCACTCGGACGAAAACATTCTCCCCTATCCCCATTCGGTTATTCATATTAAAGCCCATTGTTTGCAGGATATTTCGGTGGATATGGACAGTATTACGGTATATCCCCTCAAATCTTATACGGTAGATGCCGGAAAACAAGTAACAAGCAATGTATTTACGCTACTGGATAATGCCTCTTTCCTTAATTACGGAACGGATAATATTACAAAAGCCCGCGTTTTACATACCCTGGTCAAAGGGCGCAACTGGTACGTCAGCAATCCGGTTCAGAACGGCAGCATTCCCACCGTAGAAAATGCGCTTGGCAAAGACGAACAAGGCAACGCATTGAGCCAATGGCGTGTTGAATGGTACGACGAACCCAATCATCAATGGCAGGCGGCAAGCGGCGCATTGACTAACGGTATGGGATATACGGCTTACTCCGAAAACGAGGATATTGCCGCTAATTTTACAGGTAAGTTCAGCGATGGAAATAAAAATTCGCCCACGCTTCACCGTCAAAACGATGCGCATCCGAAACGGGGCTTCAACCTGGTCGGCAATCCTTTTCCATCGTACTGGCGATGGAATTCGGCGGCCGCGCAGGCAGCCAACCTCTACAGTACCGTATGGTACCGAACCAATATCGACGGCACCTACGAAGGCTACCAATTCTGGGCATACAATGCTGCCGGTAATGTAGCGGCAGCGCCGGGATGGGAAGATGAAGTGCACGGCTCGCAGTACTCCCTGGCTTATATACCTCCCATACAAGCGTTTTGGGTACGACTGATGGACGGACAAAGCAGCGGTACGCTCACCTTTGCCAACGACCGCCGTTCTCACGCCGACCGGAACAGCAATATCCTGAAGGTTGCTCCCGCCGTAGAAACGCGTCCTTTATTACGTTTGTCCGTCAGTAGCGGCAAACAAATCGACGAAACATTGATTTATGCCGATGCGGCAGCAACCGGCGGATTTGACGATTATGACAGCGATAAATGGTTTACCAATCGCGGGGTAGAATTATTTACGCTTCCGGTTTCTTCCAAACGCGAACTGGCTATCAACGGTTTTCCCGAAATTACGGCCGGGATGGAAATCCCGATCGGTTTTCAGGCGAGCGAAGGAGGCGTTTTCAGTTTTCGTGCCGGAGAGATACTGAATTGCGATACGCTGGACGTAATTTTACGCGATAAATGGTTGAATAAAGACTTTGACCTTTGCAGCAACAACAGTTACTACTTTACTTCGGGCAGTACGCCGAACATCGAACGTTTCAGCGTCGTCTTCCTGCGTTCCACAGGCACCGACCTACATGGTATCGAAAACACCGACCGTTTTTTGGCTTATATCGACAACGCTGGACAGATAGTGGTCGAATTACACAGTCAAACCCTGCAAAACAGTGTCATGGTATCGGTATTCGACGTCGCAGGCCGTAAACTTACCGAACAACCGGTTGCCGTTGGTGAGCGCACAACCCTGAAAGGCAAATTCAAAGAAGGTGTCTACCTGTTACGTGCGGATAAATGGAGTACCAAAGTGGTGGCAAATAACGGAGGGTATTGATTATCCATTCGACAGGCATCTCCGGCCATTAAAACAGTTCGAGTTGCTGATAGGGAGTAGTAATTTCCTTTTCCTTCTTGCAATAAAACAAGTCCATGGAGCCAAACTGTTTATCGGTAATGCATAGAATGCCCACATAGCCTTTTTCCGGTAAAAAGTTTCGCACTCTTTTCATGTGCACATCGGCATTTTCTTTACTCGCACAATGCCGCAGATAAATAGAAAACTGGAACATGGTAAAACCGTCTTTCACCAATTGAGTCCGAAAGTCAAAAGCGGCTTTCTTTTCTTTTTTTGTTTCCGTTGGTAAATCGAACAACACCAAAACCCACATAATACGATATTCACTGAAACGCTCCATGCGCTAATTATGGAAAAGAGGGATAGGCGATTTTACGACTTTCACCTAAATAACATTTTGCTAATGAAGCGGTAGTTTGTCCGGCTGCAATCATCAACGGACTCCGCTGACCATTGATTAGCACATCCATAACTGGAATATTTAATAATTTGACCTTTATTTCTTTAGACAATTCTCGAAAATCAACTCCGCTATCCACGATTTCCACGACCCATTTATCGACAAACGGACGATAGGGTTCCATTATATCATCCGCCAAACAATAAGCATTATAACGGTTATGATGATGGATGCCCAACGTCGGCAACAATCCGCTGGCAACCAGCGACCGGGCGATCACTGCCCGCAAAATCGCATAACCATAATTCAACAAATGATTGGGTGGCGCTTCTTCCCTACCCCGCTTAAAATTTTCCATTTCAGGAAATAAATGACTCCAATAAAAAGCGGCTGCCCGTCCTTCCAGATTATCACTGTCGCCGCTTTTCACATCGGTTACCCATTTGTGCATGTTTTTTACCGGAATATTTCGGGTTTGCTGCAATACACAGGCTTGATTGGTGATTTTGGCTTGAACGGTTTGTTGCCACAATTGTTTTTTCAACGGAAGCGACGCTTCGATTTGAGCTGTAAAACGTTCGCTTTGCAAGGTATTTCCACTTAACGGAAGATGCAAACCGAAAGGCATCCGGTTGCTGTTGCATGTGATTAAGGCGCAATTCGTAGCGAGCAATGCCTCCATTAACCCGTGCGTAATGGTTATTTGTTTGTTGTCCAAAACAATAACTCCGATGTCTTCAATGGGAATCGTTTTAATGCTTTCCACCTTGAAGGAATCGGGTAACGCCGGATTCTTCTCAACTTCAGGAAGTTTAACAACTAATTGTTTGTCCTTGAGGCTAAGATAGGCAGGATTCTCGAAATAGAGGGTTTTCTTAATCATGATTTTTCACAAAAACGCCATCTCTTTCGATATCAATCGATCCGCCTTCATACGCGCACACTCCCATGCGAGGGGAATTGACAACCGGCATTGCTGCGTATTCTTCAAAATCTTCACATTTTTTTGCATGTTTTTCAGCGCATTTATCGCAGAACAGGCTATCGTCGTCCCAATTGTGGACCGTGCAGATTTGTGTAGCCGGTTCTTTTTTGCACGTGTCGCACAACCATTCTAACGGTTCGTTACGCGAGAGCAGGACCATTTTTTTGTCGGCTTTGACCGGATATTCTTCCATCACGGTTAACAAAAGTTCGGTTGAACTGCCGAAATCATATTCATACTCCAATTTTAAGCCTTTATAAAAGACCTTATCCGTTTTCCGGCTCATGGGAACTTCACCGTTTGCTTCTTCCATGAGTTTTTCATATTCTCTTTTCTTTCCTTTCGCCAACAGTTCTTCCGCTTCAAAAAAATCCCACATACCGCCTCCCTGTCGTCTATTCTTGGGATTGGTAAAGGCGCTCATGTGCCCGCAACATTCGAGCCAGATGTCCCGGAGAAACTCGTCGAGATCTTCCATTGTTGCTTTGCTGTCCACCCAGAGTGAAAGAAAATAGGATGAGTTGCCCCATTTCGGGTTAGATTCCACTTTCACCAAATACGACCGTCCTGTCGCATTTTCTTTTGCTTTTTGTTTTAAATGAGTTTGTATGTGTCGGTTGATGCCTGCTTTGGCAAAAGTTTCACCACAAAAAAAGCATTTGCCTTCTGATTTCGGATTTTGTTCCATTGCTTTGAATTTTTAATTTGTTATTTATTTAAATTTTATATATTTACTGCTATGATATTTCCCAACCAAGGTTGTTGCTCCTTTTTCGTGTCGGTTTGTGCATTTGTAGCGGGAATAAACATTAATAGCAGCATTCCAAACACAAGAATTATTTTTAATTGTTTCATATCCTTCATATTAAATCTTAAATTTTACTGTTCCATCCAAATTCATTTCAAAATCTTTACCTTCAAAAAGGAAATTCCAGTTTTTCTTTGACATTTTCAATAAAGGTGTGTTTCCTTCAATCTCTATCAATGACGATTGTTTCTTATATTGGTCTAATTGTTTTTTTATTTCTTTTGTTTTCTTTTCGCCTGCTATTAGACATAAGCGATTCAATCTAAAATCAGATAAGTTTGAAAATTTATATTTTCTATCTTCAAAATCTTTCTTTCGTGCATTATTATTCTGGATAGTCATATCTTCTATTACTTCCGGAATATCCAATTCCTGTTCATATTTCCGAAGTAATTTATCTTTTGTTTCTTTTGCCATTTGATCAATATCGTCATCTGCCCGTGCTTCCAAATGATATTTTAAATAAATGCTATCTTCTTCAGATAATTTCGTAATCACATACAATCTATTTATTTGAATATCAATATTATTTATTTTTTCCAATTCATTGTCTTCTTTAAGCACAAAAACTTTTTGTCCCACTTTCATCAGTTGTTTATGCCAATTTATAAATTCAGGATTTTTTTCTTGGATATATTTTTCAATATCAAATCCACCTGTTTTTTTGTATATTTTTGCGATTTCATACGAAGCGACAGGAATCATTTCACGTTTTACCCCATCATTATTAAATTGCTGAAGTAAAATTGCATACGGAATTGAACCGGCTTCTGCATAAAATTTATTTTTGTAATCATGTTTCGAGCGGTAATTTATACGCTCTTTGACCTCCTTGCCTGCTTTTGTCCGTATTCTTACATGGCGAATGATATTACCTTGATAATCTTTTATTTCCGGATTATTTTTCTGTTCTTTTACTAATTTTTGAATCACAGGGTTAACTATGGAAGATATTAATTTGTCTGAGGCTTTTACTTTGTCTATATTTTCTCTTTTTACAAAACAATATTCATCTTTTCCTGTTTTGTATTGCCAATCACGTCCATTCTTTTGGGGTTTACCATTTTCATCTCTTTCCACATCGTGAATTTTGCCCAAATAGGTTTGGGCATATAATCCACTTCGTACGGTATCACCTTTGGCTCTCAACAGAATTTTCTTTCCGTTATTATCTAAAATATACTTACCGTTTTTATCTTTCAAGTATTGTTTTACACCTTTTTTTCTTACAATTTTGCTTGTTTGCTTTATGATTTTATCGTTTTCATAATTGTAAATCAGAGTTGAATTTTCAATATTATTGATAAATTTTTGGACATTAAAACCTTGTGGAATTTCATTTTGTCGAAGGATTTTAATTCTTTCTTTTTCATTATCTTCAATGGCTTTGAAATACTCTTTTAAAATCCGTTCTCTATGGCTGCTGTTTGTTGGAATGAGCGTCAAAAACAAAGCATCAATAGCATGGTGTGTATGTTGGTTGCGGCTTTTAATCTCGTCTGCTTCCTGAAAACCAAATATCTTTCGAAATGCAGCCGTAACAATTCCCTTTTGAACAGAAACTTTTGAAAAGTATGTTTTCAAAAATGCTCTTGCATATTTACTCACCATTTGGGTATCAACCAATTGCCTTCTTGCCCAACTATCTTTTACTTCTTCAGCCTCAAAACGCTCTACTTTTTCTTTCCAATAATCATAATGCATCCTGAAATAATGCCTTTCCTGTATTCTTTTATTCTTAGTGTTTTCATCTTCGTTTCCTTTGGATTTCTTCCTATCTTCATAAAGTTGTTTATAGTGGCTTCTTAATTGTTTCCACGCGTCTAAACGCGGTTCGATTCTCGTTCCCCAACTTTCCTTGTCATTATAATAATTATCACATTGTGTAGGCAATTGGTTTCTCTTTTTGTCCTTGTTATACCACGTATAGCAAACGGTTTGATTCGCCATTGTATTATCAGGCAATATACTTCTTGGAATGGTATGCTCAATTTGTATTTCGTTGGAAAATAATTTGCTTATCGCAATCATTTTGCCGGTGTACATACATTGACCTTTCTGTTCCATCCAAAGTTCGTATCGTTTTATGGCATCATTTTCTTTTAATATTTTGTTTCTCAAGTTGATTTTCTTTCCTTTTTCATCCGTTGTTTCTTCAAAAATTTGCTCTGTCCATAATTCAAAAATCGGGATACTTTCCTCAACGTTTATATCTTTGTTTTCTTTTTCGCTAAATTCTTGTAAAAACATTCTATATCTTTCGCGATTGTTTTTACGTTCGTTTTGGTAACGTTCTATCGCAATACGTTTATTATTGTCATTCAATTCACGAGCTAATTCTATAACTATTTCCGTTTCATTATCAATTACGTCATCTTTAATAAATTCATTAACTAATTTACGCAGGATACTCATTGACTTGTTGAACATCGGATTTTTAATGCTGTCGATTTGCACTACGGGAAGAATATCTACATCAAAGCCGTGCTTGTTTTTCGCTTTCGGAAGTATTGGTTTTTCTGTTTCGGTATCAATTTTGCATTTTCTCAGATAAGGGTTTTCCGTGTTTGAATGGTGGTAAAGTTGTTTTGCTTCTACATTAATGCTCTGCTCTTTCAGTTTTTTGTCAAAAATTTCAGTTAGAGTAGGCAATTTCCGATAAGCGCGTTTTTCATCGTGGAAAAATTCCTGATATGCTTGTTTTACCGCTTCAATGACTTCATTTTTATCATTTCTGTTTTTCCACGATTCTTCACCAAAGTAGCCATGACAGGTTTTTAATACTTGTTCAATATCGTCATTATCAAGTTTGTATTGAAAATTTTTGAAAGCAAACTGTTCTTCTACTTTTAAACCTTTATATTTGTCAATCAAATTATTAGCTATTCCAACAATAACTTTATTCCACTCATAAATATTGTTTGCTTTTTTCGCGGCAGTAGTAATTTTGTCTTTGTAATTTTCCCACTTTGCACCTAACAATTCAGGAATTTTTGCCAAAACAACAGCTTCGTTGTACAAATAGCCTTCTTTCAAAAAAGGAATAATTCTGCACATTGCTTTCAAAGATAAATCGGCATAACCTTGCGGAAATTTCGATTTCAATTCAACAAGCGGCGAAACAGAAATATCTTCGCCCTTTCGTTTCCTTGTAACGTTTTCAACGTTTAACTTTTCTATTGCAAATTTTTCAAGGAATGTTTCGTCAAAATCAAAAACAGCGTGCCATAAATCACAAACAGAATAGGTTGCAATTATTTTCGGCTCATTGCCAAA
>JAISYG010000092.1 GCA_031270075.1 Dysgonamonadaceae bacterium | reverse complement strand
GGAAATCGACTGGATGGCGCTTCACGGTATCAATATGCCTTTGGCTGTCGTGGGTACGGATGTGGTTTGGAAAAATGTCCTGACCAAATATTTGGGTTATACGCCGGCGGAAGCCAATCAGTTTATTGCCGGAGCGGCTTATCAGGCGTGGTTTTTGATGAACAACCTGGAAGGCTGGGGCGGCCCCAATCCCGATTCTTATTACAGTCGCATGGAAGATCTGCAGAAGAAAATCCTTGCCCGGATGCGCGAACTGGGGATGGAGCCGGTTTTACCCGGCTATTCGGCCATGGTTCCGAGCAATATCAAAAGTAAAAAATCCTCCTGGAATGTTACGGCAGCGGGCGAATGGGGCGGTTTTACGCGGCCCTCTTTCCTCAATCCGACCACAGCCGAATTTCGCGAAATGGCGGGCTACTACTATCAGGAGCTGCGTGAACTGTACGGTACATCCAAGTATTACAGCATCGATCCTTTCCACGAAACCAACAATATCCCGGTATCGCTTACAGTAGCCTATCCCCCGATTTATCAGGTATTGAAAGATTCGTGCGGTTACGAGGGCGACCCGCAATGGGTGATTCAGCAATGGCAATGGGACGGCAATAAGAAAGCAGCCGCCAATGTCTTAAATCCCGGCGAGCTAATTATATTGGACTTGTTTTCCGACGGACGTCCCGGCACCTGGTGGAAAAATGCCAATGGCTACCAAATCTCCGGCAGCAGCTACCACGACTGGGTGTATTGCGTGCTGAACGATTTCGGCGGCCGCACCGGTTTGCAGGGACGCATCCAGCGGACGATTGACGATTATTACGAAGCCAAATCAACTTATCCCCAATCGCTGAAAGGCGTAGGCACAACGATGGAAGCCATTGAAATGAACGGGGTTGCATACGAAGTATTGTACGAATTGCCGTGGCGTGAAACCAAAAAGGAAGCAGCCGAATGGACACGGGATTATGCCAAGTCTCGCTACGGCCTCGCCGAATTGCAGGCAGGCTCCGAATTGTCCGACGCTTGGGCGCTTTTGCAAGGCAACGTATATAACAATGCGGTGAACGGTCAGCAGGGGCCGGACGAATCACTGCTTTGCGCCCGTCCAAGCCTGACGGCAACGAAAGCCTCCGTTTGGGGGCCGTCGGGCATCAGCCACGATTCGCTCAAGATTCGTCGGGCGGCAGCCCTGATGCTCATCGCCTCCGATGCGGTTGCTTCTGCGCAAACCGTTGTCGGACGGCAAAACCTGGCATACGATATAGTAGATGTAACCCGTCAGGCGCTTGCCGACTATGCCCGCGTGCTGCTGCCGCAAATCAACGCTGCCCAAAGCGCCGGAAATACCGCTTTGAGAAATGCGCTCGCCGACCGGTTTTTAGAACTGATACTCTCGCAGGATACCCTGTTGAATACCGAACCCAACTTTATGCTCGGTAAATGGATATCCTCCGCCCGCGCTATGGGAACGACTGCGGACGAAAAGAACCTTTACGAAAAGAACGCCCGCCTCTTAATCAGCACCTGGGGCGACCAATCCCGCGCAGGCGGAGACCATGACTATTCCTACCGCGAATGGGGCGGTATGCTGGGCGATTTGTATTACACCCGCTGGAAAACATTCTTCGACAAGCTAAAAGCAGGTCAAACGCTACCCTCTTCAAACGATTTCTTTACCATTGAATGGAACTGGGCTAATACGGCGACCGACGAGGCTTCGCCCAAGCATCCGGTTACGCCGCAGGGAGATCCTGTAGCCACAGCCAAACGAATGTTTATGAAGTTTTTCCCCGATGCACTGCCGGAAGACGTGGGAACAACCCGCACGGTGAAAGTACGCACGGCAGTTGCCGCTCAGGGCGTTGCCGGTATCGACGGTTCGGATGCGGACAGTATCGTCAGTCATTATGCCGTAACCGTACGTGCAAGGGCTTATGCCGGTTATGCGTTTGAAAAATGGACGGATGACGCTAATACCGTCAGCACGGAAGCCGTTTATACCTACACCGGAACTGCGGATGTTACGCTTACGGCGCATTTTGTTTCATTGGGCTATGATCAGGCATGGACGATGCCTGCGGGGTCGGGTGCGGCAGTACAAACATTGACTTTCGATCCCCCCTTATCCACTCGGGACAAATGGCAGTTAGATGTAACGATGCAAATGAACGGCGAGTTCTCCAACGAGTGGGGTTCGCCGCTCCTGGCCGGGCAAAGCGATCCTTTTGCAACCGGCGTGTTTCAATACTACTTAGGTACGGCGACGAACGGGAACGGCAAATTTGTATTGAACAATGCAACGACTTACTGTAACATCACTGCGTTTCCCGCCGATTTCTACTTCAAACTGGCCTGTGCAGGCGATGGCCGGATTATCATTACGCCGTCCGTCAATCATGTGGAGTATGCACAGCATACGCTTACACGAAGCGAATTGTCGTTGCTTACCAAATCGACCTGTTATCCTGCCAATGTCGGCTTGCTCCTGCCGGAAGAAACGGCTTTACCGGCGTTGCCGGGCAAGTCCGGATTAAGCGTTTTTCCCAATCCGGTACGCGACATCCTTTTTATCCGTAAGGCCGGCGACAATCCGGTTTCGCTTTACACGCTTACCGGCGTCCTGATATTGCAAACGTGGAAAAATCAAATAGATATGAGCCGCTACACCTCCGGCGTTTATTTACTTCAATGCGGCGACAAAGTGGTAAAAATCATAAGGAATCCTGTGCCCTGAAAGAGCGACATCAACGTTCACGATATGCAACACCCATACTTGATACAAAGCAATCTCCTACTTTATTTTTCCCGCATATAAACGTTGATGGGGGTTCCCGTCAACTTCCAATGTTTCCGTAGTTGGTTTTCGAGGAATCGTTTGTAAGGTTCTTTCACCCACTGCGGAAGGTTGCAAAAAAACACAAAACTCGGAACCGCCGTGTTGGGTAATTGCGTGATGTATTTAATTTTAACCACTTTCCCTTTTTGCATGGGTGGCGGTGTATGTTCGATAATCGGAAGTAAAACCTCGTTCAGTTGATGGGTGGCGATTTTTTTCTTCCGGGCTTCATATACTTCTTTGGCGGTTTCCAGTATCTTAAAAATCCGCTGTTTGGTCAGCGCTGAGGCAAAAATAACCGGAACATCCGTCAATGGAGCGGTTCGTTCGCGAATGGCGTATTCAAATGTTCGGATGACTTGCGGATTTTTATCTTCAACCAAGTCCCATTTGTTGACGACGATTACCATGCCTTTTTTATTTTTCTGAATCAGAGAAAAAATATTCATGTCCTGCGATTCGATTCCCCGTGTCGCATCCAACATCAGAATGCAGACGTCGGAATTTTCGATAGTGCGGATGGCGCGGATGACGGAATAATATTCCAAATCTTCGTTCACTTTTCCTTTTTTACGGATGCCGGCCGTATCGACTAAGTAGAATTTCAATCCGAATTTATCATAAAGAGTATAAATCGAATCACGGGTAGTGCCGGCAATATCGGTAACAATGTTCCGTTCTTCGCCGATAAAAGCATTGATGAGCGACGATTTCCCGGCGTTTGGCCGACCGACAACGGCTATCCGGGGAATATCCGTTTCGAGGTTTTCTTCCGCCTTTTTGGTAAATTTGGAAACCACGAAATCCAATAATTCGCCGGTTCCCGAACCGTTGATTGCCGAAATATTGTAAGGATCGCCCAATCCCAAAGCATAAAATTCGGCCGATTGGGCATGTAAATCGAAATTATCGGCTTTGTTGGAAACCAGCACGACCGGTTTTTCTCCCCGGCGGAGCATCGACGCCACTTGCTGGTCTAAATCGGTTGTACCGTGCATTACGTCCACTAAAAACAGGATAACATCGGCTTCCTCAATCGCAATACGGACTTGTTTGTTGATTTCTTCTTCAAATATATCGTCGGAGTTAAGCACCCAGCCACCGGTGTCGATAACGGAAAATTCATGTCCCGTCCACTCGGCTTTGCCGTATTGGCGATCGCGAGTGGTACCGGCGATTTCGTCCACAATGGCTTGTCGTGTTTGTGTTAAACGATTGAATAAAGTTGATTTACCTACATTCGGGCGGCCGACGATTGCTACTATATTGCTCATAATATATTCGTTTTAAGGCTACAAAGATACGGAGTTTGTTTCTAAAATTCAAATTTCGTTTACCGCCTCAGTCCATTTCTTATCCCTTTCGGCGCGGATGCCTTTCGTCCACCTCATCAACCATTCCGTCATCGGGATTAAAAGCGGTTGATATCGTCCTGTGCTGCACTGCCGCCGCGGTATTTCTTCTTGTAATTGTTGAACATCCAGGTGATGGACAATGTGGCATAACGGGTTTCAAATTTCTTATCCGTATCCCAACGCAGATTATTGAATTGTATATGAGCCTGTTCTCTCGTCCAGTTAAAAATATCGTAAACCGTTAGATTCGCACGCAGGGCGTTGTTGAAAAAGGATTTACGAAGCCCCAAATCGAACTGTTTCCTTTCCTCTCCTTCGATGTAATATTGCCTTGCCTTTGAGCTATAACGGAAATTGCACGATAAGACAAATGAAAGGGGTAATGTAAAATCATTGTATGCCACGAAGAAACAATAGGGCCGATTATAGGATACCTTTTGCCCATCGTAGTTGGCGGAGAAAAAGGGTTGACTGATTGCCGCAGTATAGTTCGGTTGCCAAAATCTCATTTTATAATTGAAATTGAGCGTCGCATTCAATTCCTGATAATTGGGAAAATTGTCGTAGGTAGACAGGATTGCACTCTTATTTTTCTCTTGTTCCTGAAAGAAAGGAACGATAGGATTTTGTTCATAAATATAACCGATATTCAAATAGAACGGATTCATCGTTGCCTGCAAATTCAAATCATAAATATTCGCTTTTTTCAAATAGGGATTTCCTTTTTGAAAAAGAAATCGGTTGACATAGAGTGTATTGCCGTTTAATTCCGAAAATCGGGGACGTTGGGTACGCTTGTTCAATGCCAGACTGAGATCCATGTTTTTTATCTTCTTTGAAACAGAAAGATTCGGATACCAGTCGCTATATCTTTGGTTAATGATTATCGTTCCTGTACTGTCGGTAAACTGTTCGGATGTAAATTCATACCTTAATCCGACCGAAACATTGATATCGTTCAACCTGTGAGAATAGCCGACAAATCCAGCCGCTTTTTGTTCTTTGTTCGTAAATTCATTATTGTCCGTATATCCTTCGGGATTATGCGTAAAGCCATTTCCGGCGATATAATTGTATTCGCCGCCAAACTCAATTAATCCTGCGTTTGATTGATAACTGTTGGTCCATTTTCCGGCGTACAAATCATAATCGGTTTGACTGAATGTATTGACTGTTCGAGATTCCAAAGTAGCGGTTTCGTCCGATCGTTGTTCTCTGTACTCATGATTTTTCAAGTAGTCAAAATCGACGCGGAGCGAAAATTTGTCGTTCAGTTTGCCGCTGTAAAAGGCATTCATCAAATGCCGGTTGGGTGTTGCTTTCAAAAACGATTGTACATGCGATTCATCATATTTTACATTGTTTAAATGGGTTAAACTGCTGATTGTGTTGATGTTTTCATTTTTCTGCGTATCGAATTGATATTGTCCTCCAATGGCATGTTTGTCGTTCAACGAATAATCCAAACCGGCAGAGGCTTGTTGAGTGCTTCTTGAGTAGCGATAGTTTGGAATGAAGACATCATGTTGCCATAAATCGTTTGTATTTTTCAGTAGGAAACGATGATTTTCATCTGCTTCCTGTTTCGTATAATTATGATAGTAAGTGGCAAACAGATTCAACGGTTCCTTCGTATAGGCTATACTGATATTTTCATTATCGCCCAAGTATTTCCCTATCCTAATCCGTTCGGTTGCTTGAATAGAAAAACCGTTTACCCTGGTCTTTGTTTTGATAAGTAGGACGGCGCGACCTTCCGCGTCGTATTTGGCTCCGGGATTGGTGATTAACTCAACGGTCGATATTTCCGACGATTCCAAGCGTTCGAGTTCCGATAAATCCTGCACTTTGCGGTTGTTAATATACATCAGTGGAGCGCCTTTGCCGAAAACCGTTATTTGATTATTATTCGCCAGAATGCCCGGCATCCGTTGCAAAACATCGGTTGCCGTGCCGACTGTGCTTAACAGCGTGGTGGATACATTGGCTACTATTCCGCCGTTGATTCCGGATTGAAAGGGAGGGATTTTGGATGTAACCACCACTTCGCGCAAGGTGTTCGATTCTTTCAATACAATATCGCCCAAATCCACCGGTTTTGTTGATACATCGACGGGAAGCAGTTGGTTTTCAAGACCGATGTATGATATTTTCAATAAATACTTGCCGCTGCTTACGTTGTCGAACCGGAATTGTCCGTCTTCGCTGCTGGTTGCGCCGGTTACAAAGCTGGAGTCCGGTAATGATAACAGTAATATATTTGCATATTCCAACGAATGGCCCGTCGATTCTTCAAGGATCTTTCCCGATACGGGGGCGGCGGCGTTCGCTGTAAAAGTGAATATTGTAAATAAGACGACAATACCAAAAATAATTTTAACATTCATAACCATCTGTATTTAATTTAATTATTATTCATTCGATATAGTTTTGTTGTATAGTTAAATATTTTATTTGGTTCGCCGGAAGATATTGATAGCAAACAACTAAAAAATAATAAAAACAAACAATTCGTTAGGATTATCCATCGTGTTTGTGTTAAACGATTGAATAAATTTGACTTACCTACATTCGGGCGGCCGACGATTGCTACTATATGGCTCATAATATATTCGTTTCTTATCCCCTTCGGTGCGGATACCTTTCATCCACCTCTGAAATTATTAAAATAGCTCTTTTAAATCACTGTCTTTTATTTCCCTGTTTTTTGCAATCTGTTCATTGATAAAATAATATGCAATACGATAATCGCTGAAAACCCATTTAATAATATATAACAAAGCAAACTTACCGATTAAACAAATCAGGTTAATAATAAATAATAATTGTCCCGATTTTAAATCGGCATTCTTGAATTCTTCTCCTGCAAAAAATAATGGCTGTACGGCGGAATAGAACAACATAATGAGTAATGCACTTAATGGGACTTTAAGAAAACCACTGCCCAATCGACTGAAAACGGCAAGCATAGAACATGCGCCGAATAATATGGATGTGTACATTATAAATTTATACCAACCATTGTCAGTGTTGATGGAAGCAGAGAATATAAAAAAAAGAAGAACCCCCAAGTATATCCCAAAAAAAACCAAGGCCATTATTTTCCAGCCGCTGATGTTTTTTTTTGAATTTTCATAGTCATCCACCTTACCGAATGCCCATGATAAACTTAAATAGTAATTCAGCCTGTAAATGACCTTGTTTATCGTATCAACTATTTTGTACTGCTTCTCATGCTGTGTTTTGACAGGTGTATTGAGTGTGAGATAAATAAAAAACCAGTACACAGTAACAACGTTGTTGAAAATAATCAACAATGACAGTAATTCTTTTTCGATTGTATTGGGTGTAATCGAATTGATAAATTCAACTACATAAACAACAAGTAACCATGCAAATACCTTATACCAATAACCATATAACTGATTAATATTTTTATTGACGATCTTGATTTGTTTTTTTACGAATGCTTCTTGGTCTTTTTTCTCTACCTCTATATAATAAAATTTACCCATATAGTTATAAATCCAATGCCCTATATTCTCAACGAATTGTTCCGCCTTTTTTTTGTAATTTTCATCTATGCTTTTTGTTTCGGTTTCGGGCAGTAATTGTTTAATATTCTGCAATTGTGACATGGCATACAAGATAATCATCAGATGTGCGCCATTGAGTATCGGATATAAGTCTTTGTAAAATGTATCAAATTTCAGAAGCGTGCTTATAGCCTCATTGGCCTGTGTTAAAATCGACACTGACAGGGTAAGCACGGCAATGGTCAGCATAATAAATTCCGTTCTGTTGGGTTTCCACCATCTGGAATTCAGATTACTATTTATTTGTTTCTCTTTCATCATATACCAATCGTTTCACTTAAGTTTTCCTTTCTTCCTGCAATAATTTTACAAATTCGTTGTAATCATTAGTTCTTTGTTCATTCGCCTCATTTAAGAAAAACCAGGACAATCTTTTGGTTACAACTAAATTCAGCATCTTTAGCATAATGCACATTTTGCCAAGCAGTACCATCCATAATAAGATGACCCCTATCGTTTCATTCACCGATGTTTCTTTTGATAAAAAAACTGTAAATATTTGTGCGGCGGCATAAATGAAAACGATCAATTTAAATGCAGGTTCAAGATTGGTATATTGATTATTCATACTGCCCCACACCCCAAATATGGCCATAACCGAAATAACAGCGACTATGGTTTCTATGACAAAATGCAAAGACAGTGATATGGGAAAAACGATGGAAATCGCTTCAATTACACAAGTGATAATAAAGATAGATATGGCAAATAACTTTAATATAGAATAATCATCTTCATTTGTTTCTCTTCTGAATACATCGGTTTTTGTCTTCAACAATCCGAAAAATGACAGCAAAAAAACATTCATCAACATACTGAATACCGTTATAAGGGATGAATATACATCTATCTTTTCATGGTTTTTGTATTTGAAATCCACTATTTTGCATCCGGAGTTCAGGTCTTTAATAATCAAATTTTTATCTTTAATAATTATAGTGTCTTTATTGTTACAATGATGAATAGAGAGAGTGTCTGTGATAACATACATTTGTTCATCATCGTCTATTTTGATTTTCTTATAGATGATTCTTTCGTCTTTATTATAATAAAAGGGGAAACCTATTTTTGTTGAATCCATTTTTAATTCATCGGATTTCTTAAAAAAGAGTATATCCTCTTCTTCTTCCTGAGAAAATAGGGGTGAAACAAATATATTATCCGTTGAATAAATATCTTTTATCCAAGCGTTTTTCTTAATATGAACCGACAATGAAACTTTTACGGAATCATCTTTTACGATTAAAGTATCTTTACGGATTTCATTCTTTCCATAGTGATCAAATTGCGCTGTAACATATATTTTATCTACACGATTTTTATCCTTTTCCGAACAAATTTTGGCCAACATAATAATACTGAGAATGATGCTGAAAAAGAATACATAAGACCACGACAAATAAAAATGCCTGCAAGTTTTCAATAGTCCGTTTGATAACTCTTTTTCTAATTTCTCTAATTCTATTGTTAATTTTTCTTTCCGATCCTCTTCTAATGTTTTCTCTTCTAATTGCTCGTTGATTTTTTGTTTTATTTTCTCTTTCTCGTTATATCGTATTTGGATGAATGATTTTTTACCAAAATATTGCAGTATTTTTTCTTTATTCACTTCTATTTCTCTTAACTGGGCCGGATAAAAATCTTTTTTCAATTTATCATACGTTCGCGTTATCAATGGAAGTTGTATTTTCCTGAAAAATCTGCAATGGAGTCTCTCTTTTATTTTTTTGATAGACGGAAAGAACAATGTTGATAATAAAAGTAAAAACGACAACGACAATCCAATTGATACTATCAATGCACAGATTTTTATCCAAAAATAGGTAGTATCGTTATGACAACAAGCAAGAATAATAGCAGGAATCCCGATGAAAATACATACCATCCACAAAAAATAGCTATTATTGTTTTTTTTAATCATTGGATAATCACTTATGAGAGATACCCGTATCTGTTTTTAACTGTTGCTTTTTCGACGAATCGAAGGCATATAGCATTACCGCTAACACTCCTCCGAAGGAAATTTACGATTCAATATTCGACAAAAATAAGTTATTTATTGTATTTTTGCAAAAAAATTTCTAAAAATATGATTGCTAAAGAATTGAAAAACGGCGCAAGCCAAATCCGCCAATCGTTCAAAGAGTTCTTTGAAAGCAAAGGCCATAAAATTGTTCCTTCGGCTCCTATGGTTATAAAAGACGACCCTACGTTGATGTTTACCAACGCCGGAATGAATCAGTTTAAAGACATTATTCTCGGCAATACGCCGATTAGATACCCGCGGGTAGCCGATTCGCAAAAATGTTTGCGGGTGAGCGGAAAACACAACGATCTCGAAGAAGTGGGGCACGATACCTACCATCACACCATGTTTGAAATGCTGGGCAACTGGTCGTTTGGCGACTATTTTAAAAAGGAAGCCATCGAATACGCCTGGGAATACCTTACCGGCGTGTTGCAATTGGATAAAAACCGGCTGTATGTTACGGTATTTGAAGGAAATTCTTCCGAAAATCTGGAAAGGGACCAGGAAGCCGCCTCCTATTGGGAAAACTATTTGCCGGCCGACCGCATCATCAACGGCAATAAAAAGGATAATTTCTGGGAAATGGGCGATACCGGGCCTTGCGGGCCTTGCTCCGAAATCCATATCGACCTGCGTCCGGACGAAGAACGTGCCCGGATAAGCGGATTCACCCTGGTCAACCACGACCATCCGCAAGTCGTCGAAATCTGGAACCTGGTATTCATGCAATTCAACCGCAAAGCCGACGGCTCGCTCGAAAGTTTACCCAACAAAGTGATCGACACCGGCATGGGCTTTGAACGCCTCTGTATGGCGGTGCAGGGCACGACTTCCAATTACGATACCGATGTTTTCCAGCCACTCATTCAAGAAATCGGCCGGATTACCGGATTTGAATATGGACAGGATACCCAAAGAGATGTGGCTATGCGCGTCGTCGCTGACCATATTCGCACCATCGCTTTTTCCATTACCGACGGACAGTTACCGTCGAACGCCAAAGCAGGCTACGTGATTCGCCGGATTTTGCGCCGCGCAGTCCGTTACGGATACACCTTCTTGAATCGGAAAAAGCCGTTCATGTATCAACTTATTCCGGCTTTAATTGATTCGATGGGCGACGCTTATCCCGAATTAACCGCTCAAAAAGGATTGATCGAAAAAGTAATACAAGAGGAAGAAGATGCTTTCCTGCGCACACTGGAAACCGGCATTAAATTATTAGACAAACAAATACAGGAAGCTAAAGCCGCCAAACAAACCTTGCTGAACGGCGCCGACGCTTTTGTACTGTACGATACATACGGCTTTCCCCTGGATTTGACGGAATTAATTTTGCGCGAACACGCAATGGAAGTAGATAAAGCCGCTTTCGACGTAGAAATGCAAAAGCAGAAAGACCGCGCCCGCAACGCCGCCGCAGTCGAAACCGGCGACTGGACAATCGTAAGAGAAGGCGAGCCTGTATTTACAGGATACGACGAAACATCCTCCGCCGTCCATATCCTCCGTTACCGGAAAGTGAAACAGAAAAATACCGAATACTACCAGATGGTTCTGGACCGGACCCCTTTTTACGCCGAAATGGGCGGACAAGTCGGCGATTGCGGACAGTTAATTGATTCGGAAGGAAATAAAACCGGCATTTTCGATACCAAACGGGAAAACAATCTGGCGGTTCACCTCTCCTACCAGTTACCGAAGAATGTTCGCGACACATTTACGGCCACCGTTGATGTGGAAAAACGCCGCGCCACGGAAAGCAATCATACGGCCACACACTTGTTGCACGAGGCTTTACGCGAAGTGTTGGGAACGCATGTAGAACAAAAAGGCTCGTTCGTTTCGCCGGAAGTGTTGCGTTTCGACTTTTCCCATTTCCGGAAAGTAAGCGATGAGGAACTTCGCCGGGTGGAACAGCTTGTCAACAAAAAAATCAGGGAAAACATGGTGCTGGACGAAAAACGCCACGTCCCCATCGCCGAAGCCAAAGCCATGGGAGCCATGGCCCTGTTTGGTGAAAAATACGGCGACGACGTGCGTGTAGTCCGCTTTGGCTCGTCCGTCGAATTATGCGGGGGAACGCATATCGACGCTACGGGGCGCATCGGCTGTTTCCAAATCCTGAGCGAATCGTCGATAGCCGCCGGCATCCGCCGCATCGAAGCCATTACGGCCGAAACGGCGGAGAAATTCCACTACGTTCAACAGGATATGCTTCGCGAAGTCAAAAGCTTTTTCAATAACAATCCCGATTTGAAGCAAGCCGTAAAGAAACTGTTTGAAGAAAACGCCGAACTGAAGAAGCATGCCGAAGAGTTCCTGAAAGAAAGAATACAAACGGTAAAAAAACAGCTGATCGAAAACCGGCAAATCGTCAACGGCATCCAACTGTTTGTCCTGCGTATGCCGGCGCCGGCGGAAATCGTCAAAGACATCGCTTTCCAGATACGGGGCGAATTTCCCGAAAAATCGTACTTTGCGGCAGGCACCCATGCCGAAGGAAAACCCCTGCTGACGCTGATGATAAGCGACGATCTGGTAAACAACGGTTTGAACGCAGGACAGATTGTACGCGAAGCCGCGAAATACATCCAGGGCGGCGGCGGCGGTCAACCGCACTTTGCTACGGCCGGCGGGAAAAACCTCGATGGACTGACGGCGGCTTTGGAGTACATGATTCATAAAATCAACTGACATGAGAATCGAACAAATCATTTCCGCCATTGAAGAATATGCTCCCTTGTCCTTACAGGAAGATTTCGACAATTCCGGCCTGCAAGTAGGCGACGTTTCCCGGAAATTACAGGGAATTCTGTTGTGTCTGGACGTAACCCCGGAAGTATTGGACGAAGCGATGGAATTGGACTGCAATTTGATTATATCGCATCATCCGTTATTGTTCAGACCTTTACGAACTTTGACAGGGAAAACCTATATCGAACGTTGCGTTATTAAAGCCTGTAAGAACGATTTGGTTGTTTACGCCGCCCACACCAATTTGGATAATGCTTGGGGTGGAGTGAATTTTTATCTGGCCGAAAAAATCGGATTACAAAATATCCGGTTCTTGAAGCCGGGAATCATCGGCGGTTCCGGAGCCATCGGCGAACTGGTTGCTCCGGAAGACGAAGAATCGTTTTTAGAACGCATCTACGATATTTTCCAGTTGAAAAGCCTGAAACATTCGCCCTTGACCGGTAAAACGATACGGGATGTCGCCCTTTGCGGCGGTAGCGGTGCGTTTCTTATCCCGGACGCCATTGCTGCCGGCGCCGATGTGTTCCTGACCGGCGAAGCGCGATACAACGATTATTACGATGTAGAAGATCGCATCTTATTGGCCGTTTTAGGCCATTACGAAACCGAACATTACACAAAAGAATTGTTTTTTGATATAATTTCAAAAAAAATTCCTAACTTTGCAGCTCATTTTTCAAACGTAAATACAAATCCCATAAATTATTTGTAAACAGATTATGGCAAAAAAAGAACAGTCGGCTGAACCGAAAAAGAAAAGCGTAAGTGCGCCGAAAGCAACGGCACCGGAAGTAAAACAAACGACAAATCCCACCGATAAAGGAGAAGGCAGCGATGCATCCGTCGAGCAAAAACTGGCCAATCTTTACAAATTGCAACTCATGTTGTCGGAAATTGATAAGATAAAAACGCTTCGCGGCGAATTGCCTTTTGAAGTGCAAGATTTGGAGGACGAAGTGGCTGGTCTGCAAACCCGTATCCACAATTTCCAGTTGGACGCCAAAGATTTGGATACCGCTATCGGACAACAACGAATTAAAATCACCGATGCCAATACACTCATAGCCAAATATCAAGAACAATTGGATAATGTGCGTAACAACCGTGAATTCGACAGTTTGTCCAAGGAAATCGAATATCAAGGCCTGGAAGTGGAATTAGCGGAAAAACGTATCCGGGAATTTACCAACGAAGCCAAAGTGCTGGCCGAAGAAATCCAGAAAAGCAAAAAAATGTACGAAGAACGGCAGGCCGACCTGAAATCCAAAAAGGAAGAATTGGACGAAATTATATCCGAAACAAAAATTCAGGAAGAGCAAATGCGGGAAAAAGCCAAACAATTGGAAACGAAAATCGAACCACGTTTATTGGTCGCTTTCAAACGGATTCGCAAAAGCACACGGAACGGTTTAGGAGTGGTTTATATCCAACGCGATGCTTGCGGCGGCTGCTTCAATAAAATACCGCCTCAACGGCAATTGGATATTAAACTGCGGAAAAAAACCATTGTTTGCGAACACTGCGGGCGGATTATTATCGACCCGGGATTGGCTGGAGTGGAATAATCTTTTACAGCATTTTTATGTTTCAAAGGGTTGCAATGTTTGCTGAATAATGGCAATGCATTCGCGCAACTGTTTTTCGGTGATAACTAAGGGCGGAGCAAACCGGATAATATTCGTGTGCGTAGGCTTTGCCAATAAGCCGTTTTCACTAAGCGCAATACAAATATCCCATGCCAGGTCTTTGTGTCCCTTATTATTGATTACCAGCGCATTCAGTAAACCTTTTCCTCGGACGAAAGAGGCAATGGTCGAATGCTGGCAGTATGTTTGTATTTCTTCCCTGAAAATTTTTCCGAGACGGAAGGCATTATCTGCTATGTTTTCGTTTTCAATCACTTCTAAAGCGGTTATAGCAACGGCAGATGCAAGAGGATTCCCTCCAAAAGTGGAACCGTGCTGTCCGGGACGGATGACTTCCATAATTTCGTTGCATGCCAAGACGGCGGAAACCGGATACGTTCCTCCGGACAAAGCTTTTCCCAAAATCAACAGGTCTGGATGTACATCTTCGTAATCGCAAGCTAATAATTTGCCTGTGCGTGCAATTCCGGTTTGTATTTCGTCGGCGATAAATAATACCTGATGTTTCCGGCAAAGTTCAAAACATTTTTTCAGATAACCGTCGTCCGGCACATAGACGCCGGCCTCTCCTTGAATGGGTTCAACTAAGAAGCCGGCAATGGATGGGTTTTCGGCTAAGACTTTTTCCAAAGCATTGGTATCGTTATAAGGAATAACCATAAATCCGGGTGTATAAGGCCCATAATGATCTTTGGCTTCCGGGTCGATGGAAAATGAAACGATGGTAGTCGTTCGTCCGTGAAAATTATTTTCACATACGACAATCTGAGCGGTATTATCGGGTAATCCTTTTTTCTCATACGCCCATTTGCGGCATAATTTGATAGCCGTTTCGACAGCTTCCGCTCCGGTATTCATCGGCAACACTTTATCGTAACCAAAGTAACGGGTAACAAATGCCTCGTATTCGCCTAAACGACTGTTGTAAAAGGCCCGGGATGTAAGCGTCAGTTTTTTGGCCTGCTGTATGAATGCCTGTATAATCTTGGGGTGACAATGACCTTGATTAACAGCTGAGTAGGATGAAAGAAAATCATAATATTTTTTCCCTTCCACATCCCATACATACACTCCTTCGCCTCTTTCCAAAACGACCGGAAGGGGATGATAATTATGTGCACCGAATTGATCTTCCAACGCCATCAGTTCCGGCGCATGCAATTGTATTGTGTTCATTTGAATTTATTTTTGGTAAAAAAATTTCAGCCATCATACACCGGACACTGCCTCCTCCCTGTTTTTCAATCGTGGGAATAGCTATCCGGATAATTTCATTATAAGCGCTTAACCGGTTGATCTGAGGTTCGTTCAGCGCTTGGTAAGCCGATTCCGACATAACCAGGAATTTTTTCCTTTCCTTATTTTCAATGGGGAGCATATTACCTGCAAATTGATGCATTTGTTCTTCGCTGATGATAATAATTTCTTTCCGGTTTTCTTTCAACGAACGGACAAGCGATTGCCTTTCTGTTGGATCATCGATAGAATCGGTACATACTACAGCGTATGAATCGCTTATGCACATCATTACATTGGTATGGTAAATCGGCAGGCGTTGGGTACCCACGGTTTGATAAGCGGAAAAACAGAAAGGAGTGTAGCGGAAATCTTGGCAAAATTTCATAAACAGATCCCGGTTGGTGCGTTCCGATAAAGCGGCATACGCCTTTTGATTGACTCGGTCGAGAACCATGCTTCCTGTTCCTTCCAAAAATATTCCTTTTTTTTCGGAAGGCGAATAATCGAATGTATTGTGAATAGAAAAACCTTCCTTTTCGATGGATTCCAAAACAGCCATTCGTCTTTCTAAGCGTCTGTTTTCGGCGAACATAGGATAGAGCGCAATGCTTCCGTCGCAATGGAAAGAGATCCAATTGTTCGGAAAAATGGAATCCGGCGTATGAGGCTCCGGCGTATCTTTGACAAGAATAACGTCGACACCTTTTGCTTTCAATGTATCCGTCATCCGTTTAAATTCGTTGAGCGCCTCTTCTTGAATAACGCTTGCCGGTTGATTGCCTGCCTGTTGAAAATAATTGTTTTCGGCTGTTTGAAGATTGAACCCAAAAGCTACGGGTTCAATCATTAGCAAAGCATTACTCGTTTGTTTTTTCATATTTTTTTTACAAAATCACGGAGAATATCTTTCAGGTTGGGGGATCCGATTTCTTGCAGTTCGTAACCTACTTTTACCGTGGGTTGTTTGATTTGGATAATCCGACTCAAATCAATAGGAGTGCCAATCACGACTGCGTCGCAAGGCGTATTAGCAATGCTTGCTTCCAAATCTTTGATTTGTTGTTCGCCGTAACCCATGGCGGGAAGTAAGACGCCGATTTCCGGATAGGTTTCAAACGTTTTTGAAAGTTTTCCTATCGTATAAGGCCTTGGGTCGATCAATTCGGACGCGCCGTATTTCATGGCAGCTACCGTGCCGGCTCCGATTTTCATTTCTCCATGAGTCAAAGTAGGCCCATCTTCTACAACCAATACTTTTTTCCCGGTGATTAATTCCGGTTTATCCACTGTTAAATAAGAAACGGCATCCACCACAATGGCTTTCGGATTGATTTTAGCGATATTTTGGCGTACAATCTGGATGTTTTCCAAAGAAGCCGAGTCTATTTTATTGATGCAGATAACGTCGGAAATGCGGGCAACGACTTCGCCGGGGTAATAAGATACTTCGGCGCCGGGACGCAACGGATCGACTACGCCTATCATCAGGTCGGGAAGATAAAACGGAAAGTCATTGTTTCCACCGTCCCACAAGATAATATCGCAACCATCCGGATCCTTTTCGGCTTCGCGCAAAATAGCTTCATAATCTACTCCGGCATAAATGACATTTCGTTTAGTAACTACATGCGGTTCGTATTCTTCCATTTCTTCGATAGTACAATCGTGTTTTTTCAAGTCTTCGACCGTAGCAAAACGTTGTACTTTTTGTTTAACCAGGTTTCCATAAGGCATTGGGTGACGAATGGCAACGACTTTGAGTCCCATTTCCACTAATATTTCGATAATCTTGCGTGAAGTCTGGCTTTTTCCGCATCCGGTACGGGTAGCTCCGACGGCAATGACCGGCTTGGTCGATTGAATCATTGTATCTTTGGTTCCAAGCAGCCAAAAATCGGCGCCGGCGGCATTGACAATAGCGCTTATATTCATAACCCGCGGGTAGGGTATATCGCTATATGAGAATACGCAAATGTCAACTTTCAAATCTTTAATCAGTTGGGGAAGTCTTTCTTCCGAATAAATAGGAATACCCTCGGGATATAAATCTCCCGCTAATTCTTTTGGATATTTTCTTCCATCAATATCAGGAATTTGAGCTGCAGTAAAAGCAACTACATTGTAATTTTCAATTCCCCTGAAACAAGTATTAAAGTTATGGAAATCTCTGCCGGCAGCGCCGATAATAATCACATTTTTTTTCATACAAGTAGATTTAATTGTTTTCAATGACACAAGAAGACAAAATTAGGAAAAAAAATCGGATAAACCTATATTTGAAAAAATTTTGCTACCTTTGCCGCGAAATCTTCAGGGCGGGGTGCAATTCCCCACCGGTGGTAACAGTCCACGACTCGCTTAAATCCGGCGATTGAATCTGTGCAATTCAGATACCGACGGTATAGTCCGGATGGGAGAAGAACAATATGAAAAGAACAGTTGTATTATGCGCCTTTCTTACAGGCGTTGTGAGTTATGTAACGGCTCAATCGAGCCAAGTGCGGGACACCGCAAACGCTCGGCTGTTGAGCGAAATAGTGGTAACAGCTTCTCAGGTAGGCGACCGGGCGCCGGTAACGTTGCAAACCATCCGGGCAAAAGAAATCAGCGATTATTTGAGTACAAAAACCTATCCCGAAGTTCTCAGGAATATCGGTGGGGTGTATGCTACGCCGGAATCGGGCAGTTACGGCGATGCGAAGATCAACATCCGCGGCTTCCGGCAGGAAAATTTCACAGTGATGCTGAACGGCGTACCGTTGTCGGGGTTCCGAAGCGGTTCGCTGTTCTGGAACAATTGGCTCGGACTCACCGATGCGACTTATCGTATCCAGTTGCAAAAAGGAGTGGGCGCTTCGATGCTGGCTGCCAATTCGATGGGAGGAACGATTAATATCCTTACCCAACCGGCGAGGCAGGAAGCGGGCGGAAGCGCTGCTTTTCATGTTACCGATTACGGTTTGAATAACTTGCGCCTGTCGATTCATACCGATGAAACGGACAAGGGCTGGGCGTTGAGTTTCACCGGTTCGCGCACATGGGGCGAAGGAAATGTGGATGCTACCCCAGTCGATTCGTGGGGCTATTTCCTGAATCTGCGGAAGCGAATCAACAGGCAACATGCGCTGCTGTTTACCTTGCTTGGTTCGCCCGAAAAACACGGACAACGTTCGCAAAAACTGTCGCAAGCGGAAATAGATACATACGGTCTTCGATACAATAAGAATTGGGGCTTTTATCGGGGAAAAATCAACAACGTGAGCGCCAATTTTTATCACAAGCCTTATTTTTCGGCTACCCATTTTTTTACGCTTTCCGATAAGGCTTTTCTGTCGAATACGGTGTATTTTTCCATCGGAAACGGGGGAGGCAAATGGACGGAAAATGCCGGCGGGACGAAAATTACGAATACACTCAACGCAGCCGGACAAATTGATTGGGACGCTGTGGTTGCCGCCAATAAGGCTAACGGTCAGGCATTGAATATCCAATCGGATTACTTGGCCGGACATACCTGGACGGGCTTGAAATCGGCGTTCGACTTCACTGTCAGCGAACAGTGGAAACTTTCGTCGGGCTTGCATTACCAGTATTTTTATTCGTGGCAAAACGAACGGATTACCGATTTGCTTGGCGGCGACTTTTGGTACGAAGATTATGCCGCTAAGTCGCTGGCCGGTTGGGCGGGACGAAATCCGCAAAAAACCGTAGGCGATTATATCCGGCTGCACAATGGCGACTGCGATCAGCATGTATCGCTTTATGCACAAGTGGGTTACGATTCCGACCGCATCCGTGCGTTTGCGGGCGTCCTGTCGACGGCTACCGTTTACCGGCATTGGGATAAATACAATTATACGAACGATTATTACAGCCGGCCTGTGGGCGCTTGGGGTGGTAATATCAAAGGCGGGGTAAGCGTTCAGGTGGGACACAGGCAGCAAATATACGTCAATGCTGGGTTTTATTCGCGGGCGCCTTACAGTAATGTGTATTTTGCTTCCAACACGAACGAAATAACGAAAGGTGTCCGGAACGAAAGCAATTATATAATGGAAGGCGGTTATAAGATGTCGGCTCCCGGCAGTCGATTCTCCATCAATGCGTACTATAATTACTGGAAAAATAAATCCTTGATGTCTGATCCGTATAAACAGGAAGATCGGCGTCCCTATTTGATTACCGGTTTGGATGCACAACACACGGGCATTGAATCCGATTATGAACGAAAAATCAACGATTGGCTCTCGCTGACGGCCTTTGCTTCGGTGGGTCATTGGCAGTGGAAAAACGATGTTCGGGCTACGATTTACGATTCCTACACCTACGCGCCGGTCGAAACAATTCAGGTTTTTACCGATGGGCTGATGGTGGGCGATGCGCCTCAGACGCAAGTCGGAGCGATAGCCGATGTGAAACTGTTCAACCGGATATCCGTACGTTTTGAAAGCCGTTTCAACGACCGGATGTATGCCCATTTTGAACCGGCTCGACGAACCGATTCGAACGACCGGCAACAATCCTACCGCATTCCGTCTTCTTTTGTTTCGGATGTGCATATTTTTTTCCCTTTCAAGATGCAGGCCATCGCTATCGATTGTTTTTTTACGTGCAATAATGTATTGAATAGTCGCTATATTGAGCGGGGCGATGATGGCGCTAACCATGATTTGGATTCTTTCCGGGGCTTTTGGAATACCGGACGGAGTGTGCAAATGGGGTTAAGGGGGAGATTTTAATATATCCCTAACCCCTCCCGCTCGGCGTAGGCTCTGCTTGCTTCCCTTCCGCAGGTCGCTGACCTGCGG
>JAISYG010000085.1 GCA_031270075.1 Dysgonamonadaceae bacterium | reverse complement strand
CCTGTCACACAGTAATTTATGATACTCTCGCGGAACATCCTCCAATCTTCCAGGATTGAGAATACTGCGTTGACGTACCTTATTGTCAATACGACAGGACTCACACAGACGGCAGGTGAAATATACCCTGCCTTTTTTCGGGTTGCTTTCATCTATCTTCTTAATAAACAAAATGTTACACTTTGAAATTTGACCTCGAAATTATGTTAATTATGAGATATATTCAAATTGGACACCCCCGCAAACTACCCCGGACCACGACATTTTCGTGGCAATTTTTCCCAAGTTGGGATAAGTTCCCGTTTTGTAGTAAAATCTTTCAATATACATCCCGATGACATTATCGTGTATCTGTTCATCCTTTGAAAAACAGATTGTTTTTCTGTTCAATTGTTTCAGGTATGTCCTGAAATTCAAATTTTTACGCTCAATTTTCCATGTCCTGTCTTTTCCAGTTCGGCGCCTGTTTGACGGAATATATTTTGAATACGCTTCCCATCCATCGGTGTGATACATCCGTATTGGATACGGTTTCAACAATTCCCAAAGTACTAAAAAATCTTTGTCTTGCCGTTTTCCGTTATGCCATGCTAATATTATTCCCGACCAGCGTTCTATTGCATACCACGTCCAACGTTAACTGCTTTTGTTGCCGACAAAACTCCAAAATTCGTCCATCTCTGCCGAAAAACGTATCTCTGCTTCCAACTTTGAAAGAACATCAAGCTCGTTGCTGGTCAGAAAGTATGGGTTACTTTTGGACGTTTTTTTTAATATGGCGCAAACCGTATTCCTGTTTATTTGAAGCACTCTGCCTGTGTCTTACACCCCACTGCTGTTGACAGTCATCTCTATTCCTTTCTCTTTTATTCCCGCTTCCCACGCTTTGTAGCGGTAGTTCAACCGAAAATACTTCTTGCAACTGTTGCATTGCCATTTTTGTGTCTCGTTACCTGTTTTGCCATGCTTGCTTGACCAAATCGTTGCTTTGGCAGTGAGGACACTGAATTTCTATTGTGTGTACCATGTGGCTATATTTTTTTCTCTGCAAAGATACATAATTATTCTGACAATTCAAGACACCACCAAATTGATTACCAATAATTTGAGAACCACAAGTTACCAGCTTGCGGCAAGAGGACCCTCTTTGGTGTCAGGTTTAACTTCTACTTCGGTTGCAAATTCTTTTGGTGCAATTACGCCCGTGTGGGTACAGGGATTAGCGGGAGGCACTCTGTATGTGCCGGGAGTCGAAAACATATTATTATGATGAAACAAAAACATTTTCAGAGAATTTTTTTGTTTATCAATGTGATGTTTTAAGTATTATGGTGAAACTCTATAACAAGAGCAATGTGTTTGCACCAAATGCCAAGATGGTTTATAAAAATGATGGGCGTGTTTATCATCTTGATTTTCATAAGCATAATTTGACAGTAGAAGTGTCGGCAAGAAACAAATAAAACGACACAAAATGCACATCTATCATTAACAATACCCTTTCTAACAGTGAAAAACAACGGGTAAGAGAAGGGAATTTAACAATTACGATGAAAATCAGCCCTGAAACAAGAAAAGTAATAGACATCGTATTTGAATTTTTCAAATTACAGTGAAAATATTAATAGTCATTTCATGTTTAAGTTTTTTGTTTTCCTGTCTTTTAGACAATAAAGGATTGGACAAAAACAAGTTGGTCCGTCATTATTCCAAGGAAAAGGATTCACTGACGCGTAAATCTGCCGTTTTCCTTATAGAGAATATGGAGGATCAGACTTCTGACGTCCCGGATGAGGACGCTTACAGCATCTTTCCCGATTCCGAAATAATTGATAACCGCTTCCTGACGGAAGACATTGAGAAAGCGGTAAATCTTTGGAACAGGTATCCGTGGGCGGACAGTGTGCCGGAAGACGTATTCATGAACAGTCTTTTGCCTTATAAGGTATATGGGGAAGAACCGTCGGAATGGAGGAAATTCTTTGAAAAGAAATATGCCGATACGGTGAGGATTATGTTGAAAGAATTGGAAAGCGACACGCTGATGCAATCATCCAATGAAGTTTATTACTGCATATTGATAAATGAAGTCGGGCAGTGCTTTAAATATGAAAACCATCCGACTTTCAAAGTGCGCTATCCCGGTTTTCGGGAATTGATGCGGGTCAAAACGGCAGACTGTTTCGGTTGATCTTATTTGAACGTCCTGATTTTAAGGTCATTGGGAATATCTGCCGCATTGGATTATGTTCCGTTGTGGGGATGAAAAAACGGAACTCATTTTACGGAAGTATTTTGGGAAGATGAGATGCATAAATTCAGAACACCTTCGGGAAGAGAATTGAATAATCCGGCAAAAGTTTTCAGATATACTTTCAAAAAGCAAAATATATGGACGGATTCAATAGCGCCGGTTATTGAAGATGATTTATTTATATTAAATTACCTTAGGAATAATCATTTAATGGATGTAACACAAGAGCACACAAAAACCGTAGACATTGCATTTCCATCAGATTCGGAATCAAGTTTTGCCTATATCTGCGTGTATAACTACGGCAACTGGTATCCAATATATTGAGGCAGAAATATGGGAGACAGGTTTTTATTCAGGAACATGGGTACAAATATGCTTTACAGGATAGCCGTTCCCGTCGCAACCGGATTCCAACTTGCAAGTCCTGTTTTTTTGACAGACAGTTTGGGGAATCAAACGGGTTTCAAACCGGATTTTGATAGAAAGATTTCTTTAACATTGTCAAAATTGAATACGGGCGAAAGGTCTTATGTCGAAAGCGGGAATATTTATGAATTATACTGTTATGACGGAAAGGACGACTGGAGGCTGTCCGAAACAAAAACATGCAGCAAGGATTCAACAATAACCTTTGAAAATCTACCTACCCATGCGTTGTTTAAATTGGTGGATATTCAAACATCAGAAAGACTGTAACGACCATTCACCTGCGAAAATGGGGAACAAGTGTTCCGGTAATCAACTATTTCATCCGTAGAATTTTCAAATTCTTAATTCGTAATGTTGCTGAAATCATTTTTTACGAAACGGAGGGGAAACTGCTGCAGGGTGACGCTTGATGACGCCCTCAAGCTATTTATTTTTTTCGTTTTTACAAAAGAAAATCCTATCCTTACCGAAAAATTAATATTAATGGAAGATAAGAAATACCCGCTCGAACTGAATACGATGCCCGGATTTGCGGGTTCATCGGCATACTATCTCATAGTTACAATTATTTTAAATCGGGCATTTTGTCTCGACTAATTACTCTTTCGTCGGAAAAAGCATTTTTCCAGAACGAAATCGAGAGGTGTTGGTGGTTTTCGGAATTGAAAGCGTTACTGTTGGGATTGACAGTTCGCTCATAATCATACCACGACATAAACCATGACCATGTAGCGCCGACATTCCACTGTGCAGGTATTTGCGCTATATTCCCACACTCGCTTAAGGTGATAATTTTATCAGGGTAACTGTTTTTCAACTTATTAAATTCTGCTAACATTCCGGCGACTTCCGTCAGGTTGTACATGTCGCGTCCGATAATGTCTACATATTCATCGCCCGGATACCATTCTTCGTCGTCGCTTTCGCTTGTCCAGACCCAAATAAGATTGTTTAATCCATTGGTTTCAAAGTGGTTGAACATTAAACGCCATAATATTTTGAAAGATTCGGAACCTTTTGCTCCCCACCAAAACCACGCTCCACCGCCGGGATATTTTCCCAAATTACCCTTTGCCTCGTGAAGCGGTCGCCAAAGGACAGGAATATTTTTGTTTTTCAGCAATAAAAGATAGTTGGTTATCTTTTGTAAATCGGACATTACAATTTCATTTTCGGCGGTACCCGGTTTCAATGCTTCGCGAATGTCGAAATCAGTTTCATCCGTATAAAAACTGTAATCGTTTACACCTTTGCGCTTCGGTACATTCCAGTGCCACATACAACTGACCATTCCGCGATTTTCCCACCAGTCTTCAACGACCTGCGTATGGCTGTAATCGATCCAGTTGGCGGGCGAAGCGAACAGGAAAATATAATCGAAAGCATTCAGCGCAGGGTATTTACCTGTATGATGATGCACCCATTCGGCTTCGTTGGTATTCCAACTGACATTAGCCACCGTACCGGAAATGATTTTCCGTCCATAATTTTCTTTTAGAAATTCATACAACCGGAGGGCTTCGGGCGAAGGATTTTTTATTGCTAATGTCGGTGTAATTTCTTCCGGCGGAAATTCGGAAGTTGAAAAATCCAACCGGAAAACATCCGTGTTCAATTTACCGGGATGCGCTTTAATAGCATTTTTTTCGATAATCAAATGGTAATCGGTATTTTCGTCCAAAGATTTTACTTGCACATACAACGAATCATTACCGGCATGCACTTGTGTTACAATATTTCCATTGAGTTTTATTTTTGTTCTATCAATCAAAATAATTTTATCGTCGAATACAAAGACCACTTTCTCTGTTTGCGGTGAAATGACGGTATTATTTACTGGAACAGAACCTGTTAATTCCGGCACATTCGATTCCGATGTATCCGGTTCGTCCGGTTTTTCGCACGAAACGAACAGGCATAACGAAGTCAATAAAAAGAGAAAATGATAGCGCTTTTTTTGCATGAGCGATTTTATAAACAATAAGAGCAAAGCGTAACCGCTTTGCTCTTATCGTCAAAAGACATATTAATTTATCAAAGTTATTTTAGAAATCGTCATGTTCTGACCACCGAGAACAATAGCGGTGGTTGACCAACCGTCGCTAACAGTCATAATAACATCCAGGATGGCTTGTGTCAATACGATTTCATAAGTAGTTCCATCTGCCGGTACGGTTACAGAACCCCACTGCGGATCGAAATTCGGATCGTCGGGGATAGGTATTTTTGCCCAATTAGCATCTTGCAGTGCAAATTGCAAATCTCCTGCACCGGCGGTATAATACAGTTTCAAGATTGAACCTGCGCGCGCACTTTCAAGCGATTCTTTATAGATACGTATGGTATTTGCCCAGCCACCGAAATCGACCGGAGTATCCGTAATGACGATTTCTTCCTTTGCACTTCCGGTAATGATAGATACTTTGGAAACAACCGCACCTGAGCCGTTCAACAAAATAGCCGATTGGCTCCATCCATCGGAAACCGTCAGAATGGTATTGAGAATATCGGCGGTAAGTGTAACTTCCACGGTAGTTGTACCTTCCGGCAGAGAAACCGTACCCCATTGCGGATCGAAATCCGGATGGTCAACGGTTATTTTCGCCCAGTTTGCATCACTAAATGCGATGGAAGCGCCTGAGGCTATGGTCGATAAAGTAACTTTCATTTTGGAACCGGCCGGAACGCTTTCAAAATATTCCTTGTTCAAGCGAATCGGATCGCCCCAGCTCAATTCCTGAAGTCCTTCAAAAATAACCGTTTCCACAATACCTGAGCCGATAACCGGAATGATATAAGTCGCCGTTCCGTTCGACGAAACCAATGTCAATTCGGTATTGCCTTTGGCATTGCCCGGAACTACGATATACAATTTCGGATCGTCGAGAATGTATTTAACGGATGCGCCGTTGATTTGTATATCGGTTAGTTTATCGCCGTTTCCTACTTCGAGCGAGAGTACGCCTCCCGCATGAATTTCGGCTTTCGGTCCCGGAGGATCCGGCAGATAGGTAAACGCCGGAACGGTTATTTCCAATACCGGACATTCGACCGTTTCGCCGTTGGCCATGGTTAATATTACCACACTCGAAACGGCGTTCAATGGAACAGGAACGGCCAATTCATCTGCGTCGGTGGGCGTTACGGAAACAACCAGATCGCCGAAAGTAACCGTAGTTACCAAATCCAGATGATGACCCTGCAACTTCAATTCCGCACCGGCTTGGGCCGGCGAAGGATGGTAGCTTACTACATCGGGTTTCAAGGTAGCGATTTCGGCCGTAACCGTTTTTCCGCTGGCGGTATTCAGAATCATCTCGCCGCTGATGGCTTTTTCGGGCATTGTTACTTTTATTTCGGTTTCCGATTGCGATGCCGGAGTTACCGCTTCATCGACACCCGGAAACTGCACCGAAGTAACCAATTCCAGATTAATGCCTTTGATGGTGATTTCATCGTTAGCGCGTAAACCCTGATTCGGAGTAACAACGATTTCGGCAGGGACTGCCACACCGATATTGGCCACGACCACACGCACACCCGAAGCGGGAATTATAACGATAGCACCATCGGAAATGTTTTCGGGAAGCGTGAATTGCAGAGCGCCGTTTTCTATCGTAAAAGGCGTTTCGTTGCCGTTCGGCATTTCTAATTTCACTATCAAATCGAGATCTTTACCGGCTGTGCTGATAGCGTCGCCCGGTTTTTTATCCGTCAGATCCAACGCCGAGTTGACCGAGGGAAGCACTACCTGCAAAACTTCGGGCGATTGGTATTCGAGCGGTATTTCGTCGTCATTCTGCAAAATAACCACGCCGGTTTGCGCTTCGGCCGGAAGGGTCAACACAATTTTCGTCCGTTCCCATGTCTGGCAATTTTCTTTGACTATTTCCACTTTATCCGAAAGGATAATCTTGTGCATTAGATTGAAATAATTGCCTTCGATAGTCAATACCTGTCCGGCTTTTACGGGTTGCGGACTCATTGCGGTAATTTCGATCGGCTCCGAAATCGTTAATGCTTCTTTTGAACTTAATTCCAGATTGTTGGGGCCAATCAATCGAACGATACCTTCCATCGTTTCCTGTGGAACGACTATCTTAATTAATTTTTCGTTTACCACTTCGATGTCGGTAATTTCAATGCCATCGGACAAAATTACTTTGGTTATTTTGTCGAGATGCGTACCGGCAAAACTCAATTTCTGACCGCGTAAAGCGGGATTCGGACCAAACGCTTGAAGCGTGGTTTGCGCACTGCCCAGTATATCGGTGTTCAGGTCGTCGTTTTGACAAGCCGTGAAAACGAATACCGAACAAAGCAGAACCAGACCGGTTGTCCGAATAGCTGATAGGATATTTTTCGTATTCATTATTGTATAATTTTAGATATTAGGGTATTACTCGGATATTGTCGATCAGGATAACCGGATTACAAGCCATTTCGCCTGCATAATACTCGCTGCCGCGGTTATGAATACTCAATCCGAGTGCGCCGTAAGCCGTTGCATAAGGCACCTCGACACCGTAGCCATTGTATTTGAAGTCGGATAATGGAATGGAAATCGTTTCCCAGCCATCGGTAACATACGAACCGGGGCCTTTCCATGGCGCCCAGAATGCACGCGGCTGACCGCCTCCGGCCGACGTTCCGTCTGCCCAAAGATAGTCTTGCATTCCACCTTGTCCGAAGAAACAGAAAATCATCGGCAGTGCTGTCCACGGTTCCAATACATTCACTTCAAATTTCAAGGTAGAAGTAGCTGGATCACTTGGGAAAAAATTTCCCGTCGGAACGCCATTGTCTTCACCCCAGAAATTGATGGTATAGTAGTCTTCCCCACCGGATGACCATGTTCCCGAATCGATTTGCTTCCCATCTAAGCGGCAATAATTTCCGGTCAAAGCCAGTGCGGGATCGTTTTGAATACGGGCAGCGGAGGGACGTCCCCAACCGGCAACAAATCCTTCTTCAAAACCGGTCAGCAAACCCCGATCGTCATGGAAAACATCTTTTGAACGTCCGGAACTTCCATAGACAGTTTTTATTTCAAGCGGCCCCCGAATATCCATGGCAGGAGATTTGAATGCTAATGTTGTTTTTTCAAAACGGATGATGTCCGAGGTAGGAATTTCGTAGTCGCCGACCAAAACATGTATCAGACTGGGATCGGTAGCTAAGAAATAATCACCCTCGACTACCACTTCTCCGCCTTCCGGTACTTGTTCGCATTTCATCTTCGTAAATTTCGGCGCCGGAATCCGAACTTCAAAATCGTAAGCTACCGTATCTTTCTTTCCTGTTACTAAATAAATTTTATTAGTAAGTACCGACGGCAAGTCGTTGGGAACATTGACAAACAGCGTATTTTTCGTAATAAAATTGATATTCAGTACGGCTTTCACATTGTTGAACCATACTTCCTGAATACTGGTCAGATTGTCGCCGATCAGAACGATGTTTTCATTCATTTGCGCTCCGGTGAGCAACTGTTCTTCCAAATCTTTATTTTGGTAACGGATATAATAGACCGTAGGTAATCCGTCCGTCGTTTCGTATTTTCCGGGCGTTTCTTCCGTGCACGACGTAACAAATGTAACGGGCAAAAGAAACAACAGCGGAAGCAGCTTATTTATAATGTTATTTTTCATATTTCAATAATATTTAAAATGAATAGTGATATTGGCTCATGTCGTATTCGATAGGAGCTTCCCGCAAATGCGGATTAATCTGCAAGTCGGTATCCGGGAACGGCATTACGAACTTGTCGATGCTGTACGGTTGTCCGGTCGGTTCGTCCGTATTAATGCGCGGCGTTTCCTTATCGTCATCGCCTACGGTAATTCCTTCTACTCCATTGAAATAATAATCCGTAATACCGATATAGTTTTTACGATTCTGCGCATTTAACCGTGCCAATGCTTCATCAGGCTTGTAATACGACAAGCGAACAAAATCGTACCAGAAATCGCCTTCAAAAGCCAGTTCCAAACGGCGTTCTTTGAAGATATCGTCAAAAGTAATCGATGTTCTTTCGGCCACTCCCGCCCGTTTGCGTATAGCATTAAAAGCCGCCAACGCTTCAGCATCGGAAGTAGATGCAGAATTTCCCAAAGCCGCTTCGGCATAAATCAGATAGATATCCGCCAAGCGCAAGAGATGTGTAGCCAGACTGGTACCCATATCTCTCATCGGGTGTCCTATTTCGGCCGTATGGTCGGCGTTATTTCCTACAATGTGTTTTACGCAGTTTGCGCCTGTACTGGAATGAAATCCGCCCAATACATCGCGATAAAATTTGGTGTAATCAAAACCATTGGGGAAAGCGACCGGCTGTTTGTTGGCGTCTTCTTTGGTCGGATGATCCCGCCAGAAATAGGGATAGACATCGCCGTACATCATCATCGTGGCTTTACGGCGTTTGTCCACATTGATACGGTAACTCAATTTTGTAGCGTCTTCGCCGAAAGCAGTCTGCAAATCCAGCGACGGACCGCCCCAGCTTCCCCAGCCGCGAAATTCATCGAAGCCCTGTGCTGTGAGATCCGGTTGCATCATGTTGAATGCCGTCCAATAATTATCGCCTGCAACTACCCAATGCCAGCTAATCAGGCTTTCCCGTGTTTCGTTGTGGCTTCCACGGAAAATATCGGCATATTCCGGTTCCAAGCTGCGACCACTTTCTTTAATCACTTTGTCTGCATATTCTTTGGCTTTATCCAAATCGGCTTGATTCCGGTCGCCGTTGCGTCCGTATCCCGACTTGGTCAGATACACTTTCGCCAATAAACCATAAGCCGAATATTTGTCGATCCGTCCCGAGGCATTGGTTTCCGGCAACCATTCGATGGCCTGTTCCAGCGTCAGGATGATATAATCGTACACATTTTCCACTTTAGCGCGGTACAATTCATTGAAACTGAGATTTCCAATCATTTCCGAAGAATTGTGAACGATGGGAACGGCACCATAAATACGCACCATATAGAAATAAGCCAGTGCTTTCCATACCAACGTTTCGCCTTTGGCCTTATTCCGTCCGGCTTCGGTGGTTCCTGGACCGGCATTTTGGTCGATATTTTCCAAAATGGTATTAGCGCGTCCGTTCACCGCCCACAAAGAAGCCGACATATCGTCCAACTCTCCATCTACCGAGCCGTCCAAAGGCGTAAGTTTCCAGAATCCGCTGCTCCCCATATAGTAGTTACCCGATTGGCAATCACCCACCCGGAGCCAACCTCTGTAAAAGTCAGCCCATGGAGCGGAATAGAGAAAATTGACAGCTTGTAAGCATTGCTCGTCATTTTGGTAAAAATCGGGCAATGTATAGCTGGACTTATCAGGGCGATTCAGAAAGTCTTCACAGGAAGTAAACGCCCCCATCATGCTTATCGCTATTGTTACAAGCAATAACAGTTGTTTGATATTATTTGAATTTTTCATATACATCTATTATTAAAAGGATAAATTTAAGCCGAATGAAATGACTCTCGGCGCCGGATAACGTCCCATATCAAATCCGAAAGTATAGCCGGAAGCATCCTGCGGATTGGCTCCGACTTCCGGATCATAACCCGAATATTTGGTCAGCGTAAACAAATTCTGGATGTTGGCATATACCCGTATATTTTCGATTTTCCATTTGTTGACTAATTTTTTCGGCAGCGTATAACCAAACATGATATTTTTGATACGCAAATACGAACCGTCTTCAATATATTGGGTGCTCGTCCGCTGGTTGTTGTAAGGCAAACCTTGTCCGGCGCGCGACATTTTCGTGTTGGGATTGGAAAGCGTTACATTATTGATATCTTCAAACCAGTTGTTGAGTGTCCGTCCGTATTCATCCACTATCGGATATTCCATACTCGGATCAATCGCAACCAGATTGGCGTAATCCATTGCTTTCCGCAACTGATTCGACCAATAACCCATACCCGTCAAATCGCGGTTCAACCCGTTGAAAATCTTATTACCGTAACTTCCCTGGATGAAAACGGTAAGATCGAAATTTTTGTAACTGAAAGTATTATTGAATCCGTAAGTAAATTTCGGCAGCGGTGAACCGATAGAGGTACGGTCGTAATCATCAATTTTGCCGTCGGGAACGCCGTCCGGGCCACTGAGGTCGCGGTATTTAATATCCCCTACGAAAACTGTCGAATAACGGTCGTAACCGTTTGCCGGAATTTCGCCCCAAAGGTGTGTTTCGATATCTTCCTTGCTGGTATAAACGCCATCGGCTATCCATCCGTCAAATTCGTAAAGCGAACCACCGATTTTTGTCAAACAGATACGGTCGTTCCATTGTCCCACGCCTTCGATTCCGGATGCACTGGAACCGGACAAAGCAACTAATTTATTTTTATTGAAGGATATTTGAAAATCCGTATCCCACTTGAATGCTCCTGTCAGATTGTGCGTAGTCAATGCAACCTCCAACCCTTTGTTGTTGATTTCTCCAAAATTCCCATTAGGAGCGGTAAGTGCAGTATTTCCGTTTCCTTTGGTACCCATATAACTGGGCAGAATATTGTTCAGGTTCATCAACAAATTATCCGAAGTTTTGTCGTAAGCGTCAACGGTCAGATTAATACGGTCGTGAAAGAATGCGAGATCCAATCCCACGTTCCACTGTTTCTGCGTTTCCCATTGAATATAGGGGTTGGCATACTTATCCTGCCGGTAGCTTGCGCCTAATCCGGTCGGGAAAGAAGTCAGATTTGCCAACCATCCGCCGCCGCCGATGTTCTGATTACCGGTTTGTCCCCAACCGATACGCATTTTCCCATTACTGATAACATCATTCAACGATTCAAAAAAAGCTTCGTTTGAAAAACGCCAGGATGCGGCCACTGAATGGAAAGGCGCCCAGCGTTTTTGCGGACCGAAATTTGAAGATCCATCGTAACGGAAAGTATAAGTCAGCAAATACCGGTCGTCGTAATTATAGGTTTCGCGGGTAAAGAATGAAGCCATTGCAGCAGAGCCGTATCCGTCATTAATGGCGGGAAGATCAGCGCCTAATGTAGGATTTTTTACCGCATTGCTCGGTAAATTGGAGGCTTGTATCCGTTGAAACTGCCATGACGATTCCCACGCTTCCTGTCCTGCCATTGCTGTAAACGAATGTTTATCGACATTGCCCGTATAAGTTACATAATTCTTTAATGCCCAGAATTTATTTGTATTTTCCTGCCAGCTGATTTTATTGATGGCCCTTGCTACGCCATTCCCGAAATCATAGGTCGGTTGCCAGTTTTCGGAATGTGAAAATCCCAAATCATAATCAAATTCGGCATGCCATGTCAGATTTTTGATTGGCGTTACATCGAAAAAGAAATTTCCGTTCAATTTTTGCCTGTTCAAATTATTTTCATCCAAATGAGCAATTGCAATCGGATTAATCGTGGTGTATCCTTGCCGAACGATGGTAGCATAATTGCCGTAAGCATCATAAATAGGCATATCGGGAGGTGTTTTCAACGAATAAGTGATAATACCTTCCGTTCCTTCCGCCCGACCTAAACGTTCTTCGGTTGCAGAATACATCGCATTCAGACCCAATTTCAACCAGGGTTTCAAGTTAGCGTCCAAGTTTGTGCGGAACGAATAACGTTTGAAATCCGTAGCAATCATCGTGCCTTCCTGATCCATATATGACCCCGATACATAATATTTAACGGCATCCGTCCCGCCTTGCGCCGAAATGGTATGTTGCGACATCAATGCCGTGCGGAAAACCGCATTCTGCCAGTCGGTACCGGCTCCCAACAAAGCGGGATCCGAATATTCCGACGTACCGGTCGAGCCGCCCGTTGTTTTGGCAATCGCATCACTATAAGCGGCATAGTCACGTAAATTCATCATATCCAAGCGTTTTACCTGGTTTTGGACGCCGAACATGGCGTCGTACGAAAATTTGGCTTCGCCCGATTTACCTCGTTTAGTAGTAATTAATATCACACCATTGGAACCTTGCGCTCCGTAAATAGCCGTAGCGGAAGCGTCTTTCAAGATTTCCATGGATACGATATCCGAAGGGTTCAAAGTAGATAACGGTGAAATAGCCGAAGCACTACCGTTCCCTAAACTCAATCCCAATCCGTTGCTTGAAGTGGTACCACCTTGCCAAATCACCCCGTCTATTACGTATAAGGGTTCTGCGCCTGCATTCAAGGTAGCTTGTCCGCGAACCCGGATGGAAACCGACGACCCCGGAGCGCCGGAAGTCATTACCGACGTAATCCCTGTTGCACGTCCTTGCAAAGCCTGATCAATGTTCGTGAAAATCGAACCTTTGAGTTTCTCTTCGCTAATGGAAGCCGAGGCGCCCGACAAATCACTCTTTTTCATCGTACCATAGCCGACTACTACCAATTCGTCGAGCAATTGGTTGTCTTCGTACAGAACGACCTGAAGATTTTTTGAACTACCGGTAACCGAAATTTCTTTCGATTTATACCCGATGTAACTAAAGATTAAAACAGCTCTATCGGAGGGGATAGTAAGTGAAAAATTGCCATCGCTGTCGGTGGCAACTCCGATCGCTGTTCCTTTCACTGTAACACTTACACCTATCAACCGTTCGCCTTCATTGGAAGAAACTACACCGTTAACAGTTGTTTGTGCCGAAGCATAAGCGCTGGTGCATAGCACCAGTAAAAACAACATTAGTTTTTTCATACTCTATTCTTAAAAATTACTTAAATAAAGATACTTTCTCTGGAAGGCAAAGATATATGTTTTTGTTAACAAAACTTAGCAAGGTTGCATCTATTGTTTATAGTATTGAAACAAGATTGTAGGTTTTGATACTTATTTGGGTGGAATTTAAAACAGGAGTGTCAATTTTGTTCCTTGGTTTCGTAATATTTCACAAAAGAATGCACGACGACTTTATTTCCTCCCGGTGTAGGATAATCGCCGGAAAAGTACCAGTCGCCTTTGTGATCCGGACAAGCGGCGTGCAATCCTTCCAGCGATTGATAAACAATTTCTACTTGCGCCCGGATATCGTCCGGCTCCAGCAGTTCGGCGATTTTAGCGGAAATTTCATTGGCGGTAAAAGGGCGATAAATATCTTTAACACAATTTACTACTTCTTCTTTCGGTAAATCCAGCTGGGCTTTACATTTCCGGTAAGTTTCATCGATAACCGACTGCATGCCTCGTTCTTTCAATAAAGCGATGGCTGCCCGAAAAGCGATAAATTCGTCCATCCGGTTCATATCAATGCCGTAGCAATCGGGATAGCGCACTTGCGGCGAAGAAGATACAATAACGATTTTTTTGGGGTTCAGGCGGTCGAGAATTTTAATAATGCTTTGTTTCAGGGTAGTGCCGCGAACAATGCTATCGTCGATCACCACCAGATTGTCTTTTCCGGCGCGGATAGAACCATAAGTGATATCATAAACGTGGGCGGCCAATTCGTTGCGACTGTTTCCTTCGGCGATAAACGTGCGGAGCTTAATATCTTTGAGAGCCACTTTTTCCTGACGGATTTTCAGGGACAGTATCCGGTCTAATTCCTGTTCCTGCAAATGCGTGCCTTTTTCTTTGATTAAGCGTTTTTTTTGTTCGTCAAGATAGGTTTCAAAACCTTCCGTCATGCCCAGAAACGCTACTTCCGCGGTATTGGGAATAAAGGAAAAGACCGTATTTTCCAAATCGTTATCAATGGCTTGGAGAATGGGATACAAAAGAAGTTTCCCCAGCATTTTCCGTTCCTGATAAATATCCCGGTCGGAACCGCGGGAAAAATAAATCCGCTCGAATGAACAGGGACTTACATTGCGGGCTTCCTGTATCTGTTGCCGTTCGATCCGTCCGTTTTGTTTGACGATAAATGCCTGTCCCGGTTGCAATTCATATATATTTTCAATCGGTACGTTCATCGCGGTTTGGATAACCGGGCGTTCGGAAGCGACTACTGCTATTTCATCGTCGTGATAATAAAACGCGGAACGAATCCCTTGCGGATCGCGGAAAGCAAACATATCGGTTGTTCCGGTAACGCCGCAAATAACAAATCCGCCGTCCCATAATTTGGACGAACGTTGTAAAATTTTGGCCAAATCCACATTTTCGGCAATCATCTGATTGATTAATTGGCCGTCGGTGGTTTTTTGTTGGTACAAGGCATGCCAGTGATGTACTTCGCTATCCAACAGGTCGCCCATCATTTCCAGGATCATAAAGGTATCGGAATAGAGGCGGGGATGTTGTCCTTCGCGTATTAAGGCCTGAAAAATCTCGTCTACATTGGTCATGTTGAAATTACCGCAGAGCATCAAACTCCGGGAACGCCAGTTGTTCCGGCGTAAAAAAGGATGAATATATTCCATTCCCGAACGTCCGGTGGTACTGTACCGCAAATGCCCCATATAAACTTCTCCGCAAAAAGGAATGGAAGACTGTGATTGACCGGCGGAAGCCCGGTCGATTTTATCGTAAGTAGCCTGAAACACTTCTTTGATGGCATCGCTTCCCTCAGCCCGTTCGCGGAAAATATATTCGGATCCGGGTTCAGCCTTGGCGCTGACACAACCGATACCGGCGCCTTCCTGTCCGCGGTTGTGCTGCTTTTCCATTAAGAGATACAGTTTATTCAGGCCATACTGCCATGTACCGTATTTTTCGACGTAGTACTCAATGGGTTTTAGCAAACGGACTAAAGCGATTCCGCACTCGTGTTGAAGTTGTTCCATAAAAATTCTACTAAGAAAGCGCAAAGGTAACGATTATTTAAAAATAAATACCTATCTTTGCAGCCGAAATTCTGAAAAAAGGATCAAGCCCGGATGGCGAAATTGGTAGACGCGCTAGTTTCAGGGACTAGTGTTCGCAAGGATGTGCAGGTTCGAGTCCTGTTCCGGGCACCCAGTTGGAAAGGACGGTTTTTTATTATGTCTATTCATTAGGTAGTTCTGTCGAAAAAAATCCAAGAGATCCACAAGCAGCTCCAAGTATTTTCCGGTATCCAATGTCAGTGAAATATAGACCGGCTACATTTGAAAAATAAATCCAATGCCAGGTACATGTATCATGGTATCTCTTTTGCTTATTCAAACCGTATCGTTTTAGCCGGCGATATTTTAGCAACTAAATACGACGGCCCGATCAACATCAACAGCGTAGCGATGAAGGCTCCCGCGTTAATCAAAAGCAACGACCAAATATTCAATTCGATGGGAACTTCCGGAACGTAATAGACTTCGGGATTAAGAGTCAGTATCCCGGTCAGTTTCTGTACGATGCAAATGGTTAAGGCTATCAGATTGCCCCATAAAAGTCCTTTCCCGATCAGGAAAACCGACAGGTAGAGGAAGATTTTCCGGATGCCGGTATTGTTTTCGCCCATCGCTTTCAGGATGCCGATCATGGGGGCGCGTTCGAGAATGATAATCAGCAGGCCGGAAATCATGGAAAAGCCGGCTACGAGCGCCATTAGCAGTAGGATAACAACGACATTGATATTCAATACATCCAACCAGGCGAAAATCATCGGATGTAATTGTTTGATGGAGCAGGGATAGTAATGGTTTCCCAGCCGGTCGGTTTGAACGGATAAATCGTAATACAGCGTTTCGAATGTGGCATCCAGGTTATCGTAATTGTCGATCAGCAGTTCCAGTCCGCTGGCCATATCTTCATCCCAATCGCTCAAACGGCGGATTTGTCGGATATCGCCCAAGATAAACAACTGGTCGTACTCGGCAAAATGGGTTTGATAAATTCCGGCAACGGTATATTTCCGGGCGCGCGGCGGATCCTGGATGAAATAACAGATAAACGAATCGCCCGTTTTCAGGTTCAGTTGCGCGGCTATGGTGGACGATATCAGGACGTTGTTGTTTGTTGCGTCCGGCCGGATATCCAAAACCGTTCCCTCTTTCAGGTTGGTTTGAAAGAAATCCCAATCGAAATGCTCGTCAACACCTTTTAATACAACTCCCTGAAAATCGTTATCCGTTTTGATGATAGCCGGTTTGGTAGCGAAAGCCTGTACGCGCCGGATGTTCGGAAACGCCCGCAAGGCGTTCAGTAAACTATCGCTGACGGCAATCGGCCGGGTTTCATACGACCGATTGCTGTCGAAATGTGTAATCTGGATGTGCGAACCAAATCCGATAACCTTGTTGCGGACTTCTTTCTTGAAACCGGTAACGATTGCCACCGCCAATATCATCACCGCCAACCCCAACGCCATGCTGACAATGGCAATGCGGATGGCGGGGGGCGAAACCCGTTTTTCCCCGTCTTTGCTGAAGTAGATGCGTTGGGCGATAAAGAGAGGTGTTTGCATTCGATTCTTTAAGTGTACCGTTGTTGATGTCTTTTTCTGCATGCAAAGGTATTGATTTTTATTTAAAAAACAGTTCACCGGTATACGAAAGTAATTTATTAATGCAGCGAATACCGGTGCCCCAGCAAAAACCTGTGTTTTGAGTGTTTTGGTCCGAAATTACCCAGACATTACCCTTTTATCAGGAGAGTGAACTTTTATTTTCATACCGTTCGGAGTTCGAGTCGAGTGAACAGGGTCGCCTGCATTCACTTTTCCCTTTCAGGCAGAGGTTGGTGTGTTGTGCTTGTGCCGCAGGTCAGCGACTTGCGGAATGAAACATCTATACCTGACTTCCTGCACCCTGAAAACAGGGATGATCTACACTTTTACACTTCAATGACGGCAAAAAACAAAAAAGAACCGGAAAACAAAAAAAGTCCAACTTTTATCCGTTTTCCGGTTCTAAATTTTACCTGTTTAGCGAAGGTGCCTTTACAAATCCATTGAGAAGAAACAACACTCCATTCAGTTAATCTTAATCAACTAAATTTTTCTGTACTCTTCCAACGCCTTCCCCAAAACCACCATCGCTTTTTGCAATTCTTCCTTTTTCAATACGTAAGCAATGCGAACTTCGTTTTTTCCCAATTCGGGATTCGTGTAAAATCCCGAGGCCGGAGCCATGAACACGGTTTGTCCTTCGTATTCAAAATCCGACAGGCACCACGCGCAAAATGCATCGGCGTCGTCTACCGGCAGACGGGCCATGGTATAGAACGCGCCCATCGGAATCGGCGAATATACACCCGGAATGCGGTTCAGACTGTCGACTACAAAGTTACGTCTTTCTAAGTATTCTTCATACACATTCATCATGTATTCGTCCGAAACGTCGAGGGATGCTTCCGCAACCAGCTGTCCCAGCAGAGGCGGACTGAGGCGCGCCTGACAGAATTTGATGACGGTTTTCCGCAGTTCTTTGTTTTTGGTAATCAACATGCCTTCGCGGATGCCGCACTCGCTGTATCGCTTGGAAACCGAATCAATCAACACCACGTTGTCCTCAATTCCAACCAGATGCAGGGCGCTGATGTAAGGCGATCCGGTATAGATAAATTCGCGGTAAACTTCGTCCGAGAACAGGTAAAGATCGTATTTCTTGACCAAATCCCGGATTTGGTTCATTTCGCTGCGGGAATACAGGTAACCGGTCGGATTATTCGGGTTACAAATCAGGATGGCTTTGGTGCGTTCGTTAATCAAGGCTTCAAATTCCTTGATGGGCGGCAGGGCAAAACCCTGTTCGATGCCGGAAGCGACGGTGCGGATAACAGCACCCGCCGAAATGGCAAAGGCCATATAATTGGCGTAGGACGGTTCGGGAACGATAATCTCGTCACCCGGATTCAGACAAGCCATCAAGGCGAACAGAACGGCTTCGGAACCTCCGGTAGTAATAATAATATCGTCAGCACTGACATTGATTTTGAACCGGGAGTAATAGGCGGTCAGTTTTTCCCGGAAGCTGCGGAATCCGTCGCTGGGACTGTATTCCAGTATCGTGCGGTCTAAGCGCCGGACGGCTTCCAGACCGATTTCCGGCGTTGGAATATCCGGCTGGCCGATATTCAGATGATACACTTTCAATCCCCTCGCTTTGGCGGAATCGGACAAAGGAACTAATTTGCGAATTGGGGAAGCGGGCATTTCAACGCCCCGGGTAGATATTGTTGGCATGTGCAAATAAAGGATATAAATAAAGCCGGTCTTCAGAGGCCGGCTTCACAGTACTGTTTTATGATTGCTTTTAATTCAATGTGTTAACATGCAAAGCCAACTTGGATTTCAAGTTGCCCGCCTTGTTTTTGTGAATTACATTTTTCTTCGCCAATCGGTCCAGCATCGAACTTACTTTTTTGTACAATTCGGATGCCGCGGCTTTATCGGTCGTTTTGCGAAGGTCGCGTACGGCATTGCGCGCCGTTTTTGCATAATATTTGTTACGCAATCGCCGGGTAAGTGTTTGCCGGATTCTTTTTACAGCTGATTTATGATTTGCCATCCTGAAATGATTATTTTATTAACTATTTAATTGGTAGCCCATAGCAGAATCGAACTGCTCTTTCAAGAATGAAAATCTTGCGTCCTAACCGATAGACGAATGGGCCTTTTTTGCTTAGCGGGTGCAAATATAGGGCTTATTTTTGAATCTGCAAAATATCTTTTCTGATTTTTCCGATTTTTTTTAACTTTGCAGGATGTTACACAAAACAAGAGCCATTGTTTTATATAATGTGAACTACAATGATACTTACACGATTGTTCACGTGTTTACCGAAGCGCTCGGTCCGGTATCGTATTTGACTGCGAAAACGAAAGGGAAGACCACCCGCGTGCCCAAATCGCTTTTTCATCCCTTGTCGGTGGTGGAATTGGAAGTCGAACATCAGAATGTACGGGAAATCCAGCGATTGAAGGAGGCCCGGCAGCATATTGCTTTGCCGTCGATTCGGAATCATCCGGTAAAAAGTACGATTTGTATTTTTCTCGCAGAATTATTAGGGAAGATAACGGTCGATAAACAGTCCGACCAGCGTTTGTTCGATTTTATCCTGCAATCCGTCGAAGTGCTGGAAATGATGGAAAAGGATTATGCTAATTTTCATCTGGTGTTTATGATAGGCTTGAGTCGCTATCTCGGTTTTTATCCCGATAGTAGCGGATACCGTCCGGGTATGTATTTCGACTTGCAGAACGGTGTTTTTGTCGCTTATCGACCGGCATCCGTCCATTTCCTGAATCCGGACGAAAGTCAGGTGTTTTTTAATTTGTTGCGAATGAATTATGAGAATATGGCTTTGTTCTCCTTTTCCCGTCACGAACGGAAAGACATTATTTACCGTATACTCGAATACTACCGCATCCATCTGAACCGCTTGCCCGAAATCAAATCGTTGGAAATCTTGCATGAAGTGTTTGGCTAAGTCCGATTATTATACTACTTTTGCAGCACAAAAACCGATTGCCTCTGTAGTTCAATGGATAGAATGGAAGTTTCCTAAACTTTAGATTCGGGTTCGATTCCCGGCGGAGGTACCATCCTGGCTAAAAACTGTTTACGATGTCAAAATTGGATAAAACAATACAAGATGCAGATGGTTTCAGATAAACGAGCGTTTAAAAGAGTAATAATTAGCGTTTTATTCTTGAGTTTCTGCATGTCCTTATTTGCAGAAAAGCCCCCTTTGTCCTACGAAGACCAGCACAAATTTGATTATTTCTTCTTAGACGCCCTGCGTTTGAAGCATAAAGGAGAACATACCGATGCGTTCAACACCTTGCAATACGCCCTGCAAATCGATTCGACTTCGTCGGCTGCGTTATATGAAATTTCGCATTACTACCTGTTTCTGAAAAAGGAAGATCAGGCTTTGTCCGCATTGAAAAAAGCAGTTGCTTATTCGCCGGATAATTATGAATATAAACTGGCGTTGGCAAGCCTCACCCGCGATTTGGAGAAGAATAAGGAAGCGATTGCGCTATACGAAGAACTTATATCAGAACATCCGCAAGAACCGGAACTGTATTATCATTTGAGTAATCTCTATTTGCAGCAAAACGACCCGGACAAAGCCATTGAAGCGCTCAATGGATTGGAAAACAATATGGGAATAAACGAAGCCGTTTCCCTGCAGAAATACCGGTTGTATCAATCGAGCGGTAAAGGCGACGAGGCCTTGCAGGTAATCGAAACGCTGGCGGCCAAATTTCCAACGGAAAGTAAGTTCCAGATTCTCCTCGGCGATTTTTATCTGGAAAGTCAGGAACTCGATAAAGCTTTGTCGTATTACGAAAAATCGGCGCAAATGGATGCAGACAACCCGTATTATTTTATCTCCATGTCTAACTATTACGAAGCGAAAGGCGATGGAGAGGCGGCAGCGCAGGAAATTGAGAAAGCGCTCAAAAATCCTGCTTTGGATATGGATACGAAATTAGGCGTTTTAGGACGGTATATCGACGGTTTGGATTTGGAATCGGACGACCGCAACACCGTCAACGCCTTGTTTAAAACGTTGATGGAGCAACATTCGCAAGACAAGGAACTGAACCGGATGTATGGACAATTCCTCCTGTTACAGGGTAAAACGGAAGAAGCCAAATTTCAACTGCAAGTAGTAACGGAAGCCCTGCCCGAAGATATCGCCGCTTGGACGCAGTTGCTCAAGATAGTGGTGAAGGAGGGCAATCCCGACGAAATTATCCGGATTTGCGACGGTGCATTGGTCTATTTTCCGAATGTGCCCGAATTTTATTTTTATAAAGGAACGGCTTGTTTGTTGAAACAGGAATATGCGAAAGCCTTGGAAATGTATCAGGAAGGTTTGGATGTAACACCGATAGAAAATAAAATGCTGTTGTCGACTTTTGCCGGCCAGATGGCGGACATTCATTACCAGTTGGGAAACCGGGAGGAAGCGTTTGCTTTTTATGATAAATCCTTGCAATACAACGACCGCAACATGGTGGTCTTGAATAATTATGCTTATTATCTGTCTTTGGCGAAAGAGCACTTGGATAAAGCTGAACGAATGGCTGCCGCTGCGGTCAAATTACAATCCGATAACGCCACCTACTTGGATACGTATGCCTGGGTCTTTTTCCAACAGGGAAATTACTCCCTGGCGAAATTTTACATTGAAAGCGCCGTTTCCAAAAACGCTCAGCCCAGCGGCGAAATTCTGGAACATTACGGCGATATCCTCTACAAAATCGGTCATACCGACCGGGCGGTTTCGGAATGGGAAAAGGCATTGCCGTTGAGAGAGGCCGAAGGGGACGGCACGGAGTTGCTGAAAAAGAAAATCGCCGACCGGATGTATTACGAGTAACATATTTCAGGATTATTTTTTAACTTTGCATCTTGGTTTTATAAATGAAAAGAAACTTAAAATACGGCGTCATTCTTGTATTCCTCTTTGCGGTATCCTGCAAAACCGGCAAAGAAACATCTTCTATTGCCTTACCGGCAATGACAACCGAAGAACGGATAAGCAGCATTGTCCAATCCGGAATCCAATACAACGACCTGTCCTCCCATTTGAAATTAATAATCCGGAAAGGAAAAACAAACAAGGAAACAGCCGTAGACGCCCAATTACGCATTGTCAAAAACGAAGCGATACAATTGTCCTTTCGCATTCCCATTATCGGCAGCGAAGCTTTCCGAATGGTGATTACGCCGGATAAGCTATTGATTATTGACCGGTTGAACAAGCAATATCTTTCGGAAACCCTACAAGATATCCGGGAGCAAATACCTTTCGATTATTACAGCTTGGAAGCTTTACTCACCAATCAGTTGTTCATTGCCGGTAAAAAAGAAATTATCCCTGCGGATTACACCCTTTTCAAAACCAACGACGATAAGTTTCGCGCCCATATGCTCTATTCGGATCCACAAAAAATCCTTTACGATTTTGAAAGCGATTACACCCATCGCATCCAAAGCGCCCGGATGGTGCCGGAAACAGGCGCATCTTACTTGCAATGCAATTATGCCGATTGGGGATTGGCATCCAACAACCGGACTTTCCCGATGACGTTGCATTTACAGTTGCATACCCCGGAAGAAATGTACCATTTGATCTGTTCCCATAAATCCGTCGATATAAATACACAGTCTACCATTGACTGCAATATTCCCAACAAATACAGGCAAGTTTCTTTGGAAGAGGTTGCCCGGTTGATAAAGAAAATGGTATGAGAATACGAGGAATAATCATATGGTTACTATTCACTTTTTCGCTTTCGGCGCAACAACAGTCGGTTCGGACACGGGAGTTGGAAAAGCAGCGGAAAACGCTTTTAGCCGAAATCGAAAGTACAAATCAGTTAATGAGCGAAAATAAACGATCGATTAGCAACATTCTCCACAACCTGGATTTAGTAATGCAACAAATTGCCGCCCGGAAAAAACTGATAACGGTTCTGGAAAAAGAAATTCGTGTATTGAACGAAGAAATCCAATTCAAGGAGTTTCAAATCAGAAGAATGAATAAAGACCTCCAACAAAAAAAAGAAAAGTATGCTATTTCCCTGCAAAAAATGTACGCACAGAAAAACAATCAAGAACAATTGTTTTTTATCTTCTCGGCCGATAATCTGGCGCAATCGTTCCGCCGGATGCTTTATTTGAAGGAATACGCCGGCTGGCGGAAGCAACAAGCGCATGAAATTTTTGCTAATCAACAGAAAGTTGCGGTCGAGAAAAAAGCCCTCTTAGCCAATAAACGGGCGAAAGAAGAATTGGCCAATGTAAAAAAAACCGAAGAAAACCGCTTGCTGATAGAAGAAAATACCAAGAAAACCGAAGTAGCCGGCTTGCAGAAAAATGCGACCAAACTGCAAGCGGAAATGGATAAAAAGAAAAAACAAGCCGCCACCCTCGATCGGGAAATTGCCCGTATTATTGCCGAAGATGTTGCGAAAGCGAAGAAAGCGGCAAAAGCCGAACCCAAAACCGAACGAAAAGCCGAAACGGAAGGGGGTTACGCCATGACGAAAGAGGAACGAGCCCTATCGTCTGATTTTGCGGGAAACAAAGGAAAGCTTCCCTTCCCCTTGAAAGGAAATTATAAAATTATCAGCCGTTTCGGACAACAACAATACAGCGATTTGAAAAATACCCGCTACAACAGCAATGGAATTGAAATCAAAACTACGCCCGGAACCCATGCCAAGGCGGTTTTCGATGGCGTGGTAACGAGAGTGTTTATCGTTCCGGGATTTCAAAACTCCATCATTATCCGGCACGGGAATTATCTGACATTGTATTCCTGTATCGAACAGGCATTGGTAAAACAAGGTGATAAAGTAAAAACCGGTCAGGATATCGGGAAAATATACACAGACAGCGAAGAAAATAATAAAACCGTTTTGCATTTTGAATTATGGAAAGAAGAAACAAAATTGAATCCCGAACCGTGGTTAAACCGGTAAAGGAGTAAATGAAGGACAAATGTATGAATGATAATCAATCCGCATTGGTTCTCCATTCGGGAGGACAAGATTCGACGACCTGCCTGTTTTGGGCGTTGAAACATTTTGAGGAAGTACGGACCTTGTGCCTTACTTACGGACAACGCCATGCCAGGGAAGTGGAAGTCGCCCAAAAAATCGCCGGCCGGGCAGGCGTCCCGTTTCAGGTATTGGATGCAACGGTCATCAGCGCGCTGGCCGATAATTCGCTCACAAATCCTGCCATGGTGATGGATCAGGAAAAACCGGTCGATTCGTATCCCAACACATTTGTTCCCGGACGGAACTTGTTTTTCCTGACTTTTGCCGCCGTCATCGCCCGTTCGCAGGGCATACGGAACATCGTAACCGGAGTATCGCAAGCCGATTACAGTGGTTATCCCGATTGCCGGGATACTTTTATCCGTTCGGCCAACGTTACGCTCAATCTGGCGATGGACGAGCAATTGATTATCCACACGCCATTGATGTGGTTGAGTAAAGCCGAAACATGGGCTTTGGCCGATGAACTGGGTGTTTTTGATATAGTCCGGAACGAAACGCTGACCTGTTACAACGGCATCGTCGCCGACGGCTGCGGCCATTGCCCTGCGTGTAAATTGCGGCAAGCCGGATTGAAAGAATATTTAAAAAAACAGTAAACAGTTATGGAATTAAAATCATTAGGTAGTAAAATCGAATACAAACAAGATTACGCGCCGGAAGTGTTGGAAGCTTTCGACAACAAACATCCGGAAAACGATTACTGGGTGCGCTTCAACTGTCCCGAATTTACCAGTTTATGCCCCATTACCGGGCAGCCGGACTTTGCCGCTATCCAAATCGATTATATCCCTGCGATACAAATGGTGGAAAGCAAAAGCCTGAAACTCTATTTGTTCAGCTTTCGCAATCATGGCGCCTTTCACGAAGACTGCGTCAACATTATCATGAAAGACTTGATTGCTTTGATGGCGCCGAAGTACATCGAAGTTACCGGATGGTTCACCCCCCGGGGCGGCATCAGCATTCATCCCTATTGCAATTACGGAAAACCCGGTACGGAATACGAATCATTAGCAAAAACCCGCTTGTTTTCGCACAGCGAAGTAACTCCCTTGTCGTGAATGAATGATTGATAGTGTAACCATAGAACGCATTCAGGCGGCAGCACAGATTTACGATGTGGTGTCGGACTTTGTTACCCTCAGGAAAGCGGGCGTGAATTACAAAGGATTGTGCCCTTTTCACGAAGACCGAACGCCGTCGTTTGTCGTATCGCCCGCCAAAAACATTTGCAAATGTTTTGCCTGCGGCGAGGGAGGCACGCCCGTTTATTTCATTATGAAACACGAGCAACTTTCCTATCACGATGCATTGAGGTATTTGGGTAAAAAATACGGTATCGATATTCAGGAAGTGGATTTGACGGATGAAGAAAAACAGGCGAAAAGCGACCGGGACGCCATGTTTATCCTCAACGGATTTGCCCAGAAAACCTTTACCGGTAATCTGTTCGATACGGACGAAGGACGGGATATCGGCCTCGCCTATTTCCGCGAACGGGGACTGCACGAAGACATTGTCCGGAAATTCCAGTTGGGTTATGCCCTCGAAGGCCGCGATGCATTTACGCAGGCGGCCATGAAAGCCGGATACAAAAAACAATACCTTGAGAAAACAGGATTAACCCTTGCCGGCGATGCGAATTACTTGAGCGACCGTTTCAGGGGAAGGGTGGTATTTCCCATCCATACCTTGTCGGGAAAGGTGGTGGCGTTCGGCGGACGTATCCTGAAAAAATCAGACCGCATAGCGAAATACCTTAATTCGCCGGAAAGCGAGATTTACCATAAAAGCAACGAACTGTATGGCATCTATTTTGCCCGTTCGGCAATGGTGAAAAACGACCGCTGCTTCCTGGTGGAGGGATACATGGATGTGATTGCCATGCATCAGGCCGGTATCGAGCATGTCGTCGCTTCGTCCGGAACGGCCCTGACGCAGGGACAAATCCGCCTCATTCGCCGGTTTACCAACAATGTAACGGTTTTATACGATGGAGATGTCGCCGGCATTAAAGCCGCATTACGGGGTATCGACTTGTTATTGGAAGCCGGATTAAATATTCAAATAGTCTTATTACCCGACGGTGAGGACCCGGATTCGTTTTCCAGAAAACAATCGGTTGCGGCTTTCAATCAATACATCGAGGAAAATGCAACGGATTTTGTCCGTTTCAAAGCCGGATTGTTGATTCGGGAAGCCGGAAACGATCCGGTCAAAAAAGCCGGTATCATCACCGAAATTACGAATACCATTGCCCTCATACCCGAAGAAATTGTTCGGCTGATTTATGTAAAAGAATGTGCTAAACTGCTGGACATGGATGAACGGGTATTGGTGCGAACCATTGCTGGAAGACGGCGGGAACAATTATTGCAAAAGAAAAAATCGTTGTATCCCGATCCCGAACATCCGGAAGAAACGCAGCAAACGCCTCCTACTCCCTCTGGGGGAGAAATTCCGGAAAAAACCCATGGAGCAGAGCCTGTGTTTCAGTCGCCTTTCGACGAATACGAACGGAACATCCTGTATTATGTTATTCGTTACGGAGAACAAACGATTACGAATCAAACCGAAAATGTGGCAGTCAATGTGATTGATTTGATCGCATCCGATTTGGAATACGACGAAATAGAATTTCATCATCCGTTGCACAAGAAAATACTGGAGGAAGGTTATGCTAAATTCCGAGAAGCGGGTTTTGTTGCGGAACACTATTTCCGGAATCATCCCGATCCGGAAATCAGCCGTTTTGCTGTGGATATTTCAACCGATCGTTATATCGAAAGTAAACTCTATTCAAAGCATGAAACGGAAACCGACGAACAAAAACAGCAGGAAAAACTGAATACCCTGCTGTGCGAACAGGTTCCTTACGTGATGTTTAATTACAAAGATGCTATCCTGAAACATCAGATGGAGGAAATTACCCGGCAAATTCAGCAGGCACAGGAAGAAAACAACTTTGAAAAGCAAAAAGAACTTACAAGGCAATTAACCCAGTTGTGGAAAGACGCCAAGAAAGCAATCGCCCTGCAGTTGCGGGAACGAATCATTACTAAGATTTGAGGCCGACAGCCGTTATGTCCGGCAAACCACTGTCCCTAACTCTCGTTGGGACTTTCACTTGGCAGGTACTTGTTTCCCCCAGCCCTCGTTGGCACTTTCACCTGACCTGTACAGTACTCTCGGTTGTCCTAAGCAAGCATTGATGATGAATGATTATATACTTTAGCGCATAAGCGCACGGTATAAAGGGAAATTACATAACCATGAGCCGATGTCAGTCCGTTCCGTCTTCGAGGACACACCGGACAGACCCACCGTAGTAACGAAAAGCGAGGGACGTCGGGACGACGTAGACATTGTCTAAGGCGAAGGTATAATTATAGATCATATCGACTACTGTACTGGTCTGGTATGTAACCCAACTGCCCGAATCGACCAGTTGCGGCCCCGAGCGGTACCCCGACGCAGGAAAGAAGTTAGCAGTAGCACTAAACTTACCGCCGTTCGATATAAGATAGGTCCCGTGCTCATCATAATTGAACATGTCCGTCCAATCCGCAGCAGGTACCTTGGTCCACCCATTCACTACAGGAATCACAGTCCAATCATTATCATCCGGAAACGGCCCAAACTCCTCACACCGTGGCAGGCGATAAAAGCCCCGTGTTGAGCCAGAATAATCCATAATCGCTTGCGTTTGGGATATATAACTGCATATATCGCCTACATAATCCGTATAATGTGTAGTGCTTAAATCGGTAAGTTCGGATGTGTTCCAATCGGTAGGAGGGGTATAGTTAACATACGGCCAGCGAGCACTGGCATAACCGGCATAACCGGTATCCCCGGCATAAGGGATAGAATCCCATGCTGGATATGCGAATGTGAGATTAGCAACTCTCCCATTGGTAAAAGTCGACAGATTCGTCTTCGTCCAGCTACTAAATGACATGTTCAGGGGATTGTAGGTGGGTACGTAAATCAATGTACCGTCTGTTCCCTGATTGGGACTCATATTCGTGCCGGAATGAAATTGGGTTTGGTCGGTCACATTGTTTGTCAGTGCAGGTGAAATCCCTATCAACGACCCCCATTTGAAGAAAACGCCCTGGTATTGTTGTTCGGTTGGATAGATGGTACCCGGATTGAGGTCGTAGGGTTTAAACGTAAGCTTTTGTCCAACGGCATCCCAGTAGATATTGCTTGATGCAAACTTCGGCATCTTAAACTTTAAGGTCAACGTGTATTTTTTTCCCGCTTCCAGCGTCTTGCCGTTAAAGGTGGCTGTAGTCTGAGAAGGAGGCATACTTTTATCGTGAATCGTAAAAGATGCGGCCGGTATCACCACCGAGATGGCTTCTCCGGCAGTATACACCATACGGGATTGGCTCGTTGCCGTTGGACTGGGTGTTATAATCGGATTCCATGTAAAATAAGCGTTGGTAAGGGCGTCCCCCTGTTTCGTTACATTACCTGCATAGTTCATACTCACCGTATAAAACGGAGCCAAATAAAGCGTATTGGAAACAGCCGATATATTCCATTCGTTATAACTGCAATCCGCCGCCAATGTTACCTCACTGAACTTGTGCGACAGCGTAAACGACAGTTCCGCATCCGTATCACTGTTAATGGTTTTGTTTACATGGCTTGTCCCGTCGTACAGCAAGTCTGCGCCGTCGATCGGGGATGTTAAGAACGACGGAACCTCACCGGTTGAAAGACCGGTCGTATAAGGAACACTGTCTGCCGAATTTAACGATACGCAAATAAAATCGTAATTTTCCCCACTCTGAACGGTAAACGAGGACAGCGTATGAGTCCCACTGCCTACCGTAAAGTCCCCGTGAGAAACGTAAGTGTGGTCGCTATGCATCACCGCGATCACACGGAACTTTTTTCCGTTGCCCAACGGCGTCGTTCCCCGCAACAGGGAAGCCGGATCCGGAGCCAGACGCATTTCCAGCAACATTCCGTCGCCCAAAGAAACCGTTTGGGTTAGGATTTCTTCCTCCCTGCCGGACGCACGAATCGCTTCCGTTCCACCTTCCGTTATTCCCGCTATATGAACCGAAACCGGTATCTGTTTCCCGCTTTTTTTCCCTTTTTCCGGAATAGTTTCATTCTCACAGGACGTGAACAAGAATACCATTCCGCACAACAACAGCAGAACCCGCACGAAATATCCTGCATAATGTCCCCGGGACATACTTTCTTCTTTCCTTTTCATTTCTTCTTCATTGTTTGTTCATTTTTTAACTCTTCGTTCTAATACATCCGTAAGTCGTTACTTGTAGTATTATCCGTATTCCCATCGTCCCAATCGTACACGTCGATCTCCGTGTATTGAATACTGCGAGTGGTTGTGGCAATCCATCTTTCCAGATCTACTTGGTAGGCACGTACTAACGGTGATACATAAAGTTTTTTTTCCATATCTTTTTTATTATTAATTCCTTGTTTTCTCTCTTTCATAGGACAGCCGGGTTTTCTGTCAGGACGGGTCAAGC
>JAISYG010000087.1 GCA_031270075.1 Dysgonamonadaceae bacterium | reverse complement strand
ATATGAAAATTTTGAATACCTAAAATTATGAAAATTTTAGGAAAATGCAAAGGCTGAGCTTGGGAAAGTTCGGCCTTTGATATTAAAAAAGGGCATGTCACTTTTGACACACCCTCTTTCAGGAGAGAATGCAACAAAAGTAAAAAGAAACAGGAAGTCGCAGACCTCCTGTTCCAGATTAATCACTTACTTTTGTGTTGCAATGAAAAACAAACAATTAACCCGGGAACAAAGGTATCAAATTCAATCGTTATTACAAGTGAATACCTCCAAAAAGAAAATAGCGGAGTTGGTAGCAACCTCACCAAGCAGTATTTACAGGGAAATAGCGCGTAATAAAGGCAAGCGGGGCTATTCGGCAGCCATTGCCCAGGAATACTGCGATATACGCAAGGAACGCTACCGTAGGAACCGAAAGATGACTAACCCAATGGAACGTCATATACGAGATAAACTGACGAACGAACAGTGGTCGCCGCAACAGATAGTAGGACATGCAAAATTGCACCATATTCCGATGGTATCTCATGAACGCATCTATCAGTTGATACGCAAAGACAAGTCCAATGGCGGTCGTTTATGGACACAGACCCGTCATAAACTCAAACACCGGAAGCGACCGGTAAGCGGCAAACAGGTCAATATCAAGAATAAAGTGTCGATCGAAAAGCGACCGTCGATTGTTGATACCCGACAACGATGTGGCGACTGGGAGATAGATACCCTTATCGGAAAAGACGGCAAAGGCGCTATCCTGACTCTCACCGAACGCCAGACGGGCTTCCTGCTGATGGAAAAACTCCCTGACGGCAAACAGGCCGAACCGCTTGCCAAAGTAGCTGTCAGACTACTGTTGGCTTACAAAAACAACGTCCATACCATCACTGCCGACAACGGCAGTGAATTTGCAGAGCATGAATATATCGCTCAAAAACTGAAAACTGATTTTTATTTTGCCCATCCCTATTCTTCTTGGGAAAGGGGATTGAATGAATATACAAACGGTTTGGTAAGGCAATATATCGTCAAAGGAACGGATTTTAATCTTTACAGTAATGATTTTATTAAATTGATACAGAATAAAATAAATAGAAGACCGAGAGAAAAATTAGCTTTTCAATCGCCTTCTAAAATTTTTTACGCATCTTTGTACTGAATTTTGTTGCATTTAGAACTTGAATCTGCGCAGCTGATTTTCTATGCTAACTTCTTGTTACTTTAAAAAATTTATTCTATCTTTGCACGCCATTTCAATTTGAAACAAACAAAATAAAAAATACAATCATGAAACGGACATTTCAACCGCACAACAGAAAAAGAAAAAACAAACACGGCTTCCGCAGCCGGATGGAAACCGCTAACGGACGCAGAGTATTGGCATCACGCAGAGCGAAAGGCCGCAAAAAACTAAGCGTATCCGACGAGTATAATGGGTAAAAACCGGAAGGTTTAGGCATATTCGGGGAATAAACCAAAAGTTTATTCCCTTTTTCTATTATACTATTTGCTTTTTTTGTATTTTTGTCCAAAGAATAATTCGATAATGAAAAGCTGTAATTTACTTGCCAATATTTATGTAAAACACATCCTGATAGCCCTGTTTATCTTGATTGTGTTGGTTTTTATTGTCCTGAAGTGGCTGGATATTTATACCCAACACGGGAAACAGGTAGCCATCCCCGACATCAAAGGGATGCAGGTAGAACAAGCCGCCCTGTTCCTCACTCAAAAATCGCTGCAATACGTGATTGTCGATTCGACGCACGTTCGGAATAAGCCGGCAGGAAGCATTCTCGAAACCATTCCGCCGGTGGGAACCCACGTCAAGGAAGGACGAACCATCTACCTGACGATCAATTCTTTTACCGCTCAAATGTTGACCGTCCCACAGGTTACGGATATGTCGCAACGACAAGCCGAAGCCATCCTCCGTTCGCTGGGCTTTGAAAAGATTCAAATCCGGACAGTACCGGGAGCCTATAAAGATTTGGCCGTCGGATTGCAAACATCCGGAGGCGCTTCCCTAACAGCCGGTAACTATATTCCCGCCAACACTTCCCTGATTTTGTTAGTCAGCTCGGGACATGCGGAAACGTTTATGCCGGACGATAACATAAGTATACCCGAAAATCCGGAAGAATATTTGTTTTAATTCAACCGCTATGGACGAATGGAACGAAGAAATAGAAGCATATAACGAAGACCCGTCATCCATCGAAGACGCAAGCGATGATTTGTACGAGCATTTCCGTTTCGTGGCCGACAAAGGACAAAACCTGTTACGGGTAGATAAATTTTTGGTCGATCGCATTACCGGAGCTTCCCGTAACCGGATTCAGCAGGCTGCCGACGCCGGTTATGTACTTTCCAACGGCAATCCCATCAAATCGAGTTACAAGGTAAAACCGCTCGATGTGATTACAGTAGTCATGGACCATCCCCGCCGCGAACTAATCATTATTCCCGAAGATCTTCCTCTTCATATTGTATATGAAGACGACGACCTGATGGTGGTGTACAAACCGCCCGGCGTGGTGGTTCATCCGGGTTACGGCAACTATACCGGCACATTGGTGAATGCCATTGCCTGGCACTTGCAAGACACCGGCTACTATCCGGACTCCGGGGAAAACGCCGAAGACCCGCGTCTGGGACTTGTACACCGTATCGACAAGGAAACTTCCGGTTTGCTGGTAGTCGCCAAAAATCCCGATGCCAAAACGCATCTGGGTATGCAATTTTATTACAAAACCACCAAACGGCTTTACGTCGCATTGGTGTGGGGAAATGTCAAAAACGACCGGGGAACCATTGACGGAAATATTGCCCGCGACCCTTACGACCGGATGCAAATGACCGTCTTCCCCGATAACGACTACGGCAAAACAGCCGTTACCCATTACCGGGTACTGGAGCGTTTCGGTTACGTTACGTTGGTAGAATGCAGGCTGGAAACCGGTCGTACACACCAGATTCGTGTACACATGAAGTACATTGGTCATACGTTGTTCAACGACGAACGATACGGCGGCAATGTGATACTGAAAGGCGAAAACCACGCCAAATACCGCCAGTTTGTTCAGAATTGTTTTGACATTTGCCCGCGGCAAGCATTACACGCCCGTACATTGGGCTTTGTTCACCCGCGAACCGGCGAAGAAGTGTTTTTTGAAAGTCCGGTTCCGGACGATATGCAACAACTAATCGAAAAATGGAGGAATGTAAGAATATGAAACCAACCATCGCCATCGTAGCCGGAGGGTATTCTTCCGAATACGTCGTATCTCTCAAAAGCGCCAGAGGTATTTGGTCTTTCATCGACAAAGACCGTTACAACGTTTATATCGCAATGATTACCAGGGAGAAATGGGTTGTGCAACAGGAAAATCGACCGGATATCCCGATTGATAAAAACGATTTCAGCTTTATCTTCAACGGGCAACGGACGGTAGTCGATTTCGCCTACATTACCATCCACGGCGCACCCGGCGAAAACGGGCAATTGCAAGGCTATTTCGATATGTTGGGCATCCCGCATTCCTGTTGCGGCGTGCTTGCGGCATCGTTGACTTTCAATAAATATTATTGTAATAATTATGTGAAAAGTTTCGGCGTCCAAACCGCTCCGTCCATTCTTTTGCGGAAAGGCGAAACAATCACGCCGGAAGAAATTATTGCCGGATTGGGACTCCCGCTGTTTATCAAACCCAGCGATGGCGGATCCAGTTTCGGAACCACTAAAGTAACATCGCCCGAACAAATCCAACCGGCCATCGAAGCGGCGCTGCAAGAAGGCAACGAGGCGATTATGGAGTGTTTTATGCCGGGGACGGAAGTTACTTGCGGCTGCTACAAGGTTCAAGGAGAAATCACGGTTTTGCCCATTACAGAGGTGGTAAGCAAAAACGAATTTTTCGATTACGACGCTAAGTACAATCCGAACAGTTCGGAAGAAATTACCCCGGCACGTATTTCCAACGAATTAACAGCCGAAATACAACAGTTGACCGCTCAAATATACGATAAAATCGGTGCCAAAGGCATTATCCGGGTCGATTACATTATTTCCCCTGCGGGCGAAGTCCGGATGCTGGAAATCAACACCACGCCCGGAATGACCGCTACGAGCTTTATTCCCCAACAAATACGCGCAGCCGGACTGAATATTACGGAAGTATTGACGGAAATTATAGAAGAAAATATTCATGGAAACAGATACTGAATTTGACGACATACGGCCATACAACGACGATGAAGTGGTTTCCACTATCGAAAATTTAATTAATGACCCTCTGTTCAGGCAGGCGGTGAACTTGGTTTGTCCGGAAAAAGAATGGGAAAAAGTGGCGACAGTCCTGCGTTCTTTTCAAAACCGCCACGATTTCCAGCACAATTTTGTGCAAGAAACGGTCTATGAAATAATCCGTCAAACAGCAGCTTCCATCGACTGTTTCGGCTTTGAAAACATCGAAAAAGAACAGGCTTACACGTATATTTCCAATCACCGGGATATTGTGCTGGACGCCTCTCTTCTTTGCATTATGCTGATTGCCAACGGATACGACACCACAGAAATCGCTATCGGCGATAATCTTTTATTGTATCCATGGATTGAGCATCTGGTTCGGCTCAACAAAAGTTTTATTGTGAAACGGAGTGTTTCGGTGCGCCAAATGTTGGACGTTTCAAACCACCTTTCGCAATACATTCATTATGCAATTACGGAAAAAAGAGAATCCGTTTGGATTGCGCAACGCGAAGGCCGCGCCAAAAATTCCGACGACCGGACGCAGGAAAGTCTGCTGAAAATGCTGGCCATGGCCGGCGGACAGGATTTTTTAAGCAACCTGAAAGAATTGAATATCACCCCGGTTTCCTTTTCATACGAATACGACCCTTGCGATTATCTGAAAGCCAAGGAATTTCAGCAAAAACGGGACAATCCGGAATTTAAGAAATCGCAGGCGGACGATTTGCTGAATATGCAAACCGGAATTTCCGGTTACAAAGGGCATATTCATTTTCAGTTCGGGCAACCCATCAATCCGGCTTTGAACCGTTTGGATGCGAACATGCCCAAAAACGAATTGGCAACCTCGGTGGCCGCGCTCATCGATAAAGGCATATTCCGCAATTACCGGCTTTATCCGGGCAATTACATCGCCTACGACCGCTTGTGGGGCAATAACCGCTGCATCGAACAGTATACGGCGCAGGATATACAAATTTTCGACAACTATTTGAATAAGCAGTTGGAAAAAATTGTTCTGGAAAATAAAGACCTTCCGTTTCTGACGGAAAAAATATTGGAAATGTATGCATACCCGGTTAAAAATCAGTTGGAAATATAAACTTGGGCTTTTACTGGCCTTGGTTTCTTGCAGTCCCGACCCTGTCGTCGATTACGGTATGGGCGAATATTACGTGGAAATCAGCACTGCTTTGGATGACCACGCCTTCCTCTTGGATAACGGACAAACGGTTTACGACAGCAACGGTACCGCCAACCGGACGTTTGATTCCGGCGACCGCGTCTACCTGAGTTTTTCGTATGGAGAAACCCTTTCCGACCCGATTACGGTGCACGGCGCTATTAAAATCTTTTCCGATACGTTGAAATTGACGCAGGAAGATAAATTACTGCAACAAAAAAACGATCCGGTACGTTTTGAAAGCGCTTGGACAGGAAGCCATTACCTCAACCTGAAATTTTATATGGAATTTTATTCCGAAACGCACAAAATCGCTTTGCTAATCGACGAAGATCACGTGAAAGATTCGGAAGTCCACCTCTATTTCACGCACGATAAAAATAACGATGCGGCGGGTTACTGGGTATCGCTTTATGCATCCTACGATTTGAGTCAGGTATTGGGTGAACCGGATGGCGACCGGATGCTGTTCGTCCATTGCAACACCACCGGTTCCGGAAATACAATCTATACAGTTAAATATTGAAGCGATATGGAGGATTATGGATTTATCAAAGTAGCGGCAGCCATCCCCGAATTGCGGGTGGCCGATTGCGATTTCAACACGCAACAGATGAAGAATCTGATTGTTGCAGCCGACGAACAAAAAGTGCAAATAGTCGTCTTTCCCGAACTGTCCGTTACGGCTTACACTTGCGGCGATTTGTTTTTTCAGCAAACCTTGTTGGAAGAGGCCGAACGGGCGATCGTTCGCTTGCTGGAAGAAACACGGGAACTCCCGATTTGTTTTATCGCAGGCGCTCCCGTTGCGCATAACGCCAAGATTTACAACTGTGCACTGGTGTGTAAGAGCGGGAAAATCATGGGCATTGTTCCCAAAACGTACTTGCCCAATTATTCCGAATTTTACGAAAAACGCTGGTTTGAACCTTATAAGAGCGACGCAGGAAACACCACCGTCCATTACGCCGGAAACCTTACGGCATTCGGAACCCGGTTGCTGTTCGGTGGAAAAGACCGGCGATTCGCGGTGGAAATTTGCGAAGATGTCTGGTCGGTAGTGCCGCCCAGCTCTTATCATGCCGTGGCCGGCGCCCAACTTCTTTTCAATCTTTCGGCCAGTCCCGAACTGATTGGGAAACAGCAATACGTAAAATCGCTGATCAGCCAGCAATCGGCGCGTTGCCAGGCGGCATACGTTTACGCAGCAGCCGGATTCGGCGAATCGACTACCGATTTGGTTTACGCCGGAAATGCCTACATCTATGAAAACGGGAAATTATTGGCCGAATCCAAACGTTTCCAATTCCGCGAGCAACTGATTGTCAGCGAAATCGACTTCGGATTACTGAATGTCGAACGAAAGAAAAACACCACTTTTATTTCCCCGCCGGCGACACCGGACTATCAATCCATCGGCGTGGATTTATCAAGGGATGAAGCTTTGCAACTCACCCGCACCATCCATCCCACACCTTTTGTCCCCACAGCCGCTGACAATAACGCTTGCTGCGAAGAAATTTTCTCGATTCAGGTAGCGGGATTGGCCAAACGCTTCGTCCATATCCATGCAGAATCGCTGGTGCTCGGCATTTCCGGCGGACTGGATTCTACTCTGGCGTTGTTGGTTTGCGTTAAAACCATCGACAAGCTCGGTTTGCCGCGGAAAATGATTTGCGGGGTTACGATGCCCGGCTTCGGCACCACCGATCGCACCTACCGGAACGCCATCCAATTGATGCAATCGCTGGGCATTACCATGAAAGAAATTTCCATTGTACCCGCTTGCGAACAGCATTTCAAGGATATCGGACACGACCCTGCCGTGCACGACATTACTTACGAAAACACCCAGGCGCGCGAACGTACCCAAATCCTGATGGATTTAGCCAATCAAATGAATGGTATCGTTGTCGGCACCGGCGATCTGTCGGAACTGGCTCTGGGTTGGGCGACTTACAACGGCGATCACATGGCCATGTACGGCGTCAACATGGGGATTCCTAAAACCTTGGTTCGCTACCTGATTCGCTGGGTGGCCGAAACGCAATTAGACGAAAACAGTCGGGCTACATTGTTGGATATTATCGCTACGCCGGTCAGTCCGGAACTGTTGCCCGTCGATACGCAGGGACAAATGACCCAATTTACCGAAGACGTGGTAGGCCCCTACGAACTGCACGACTTTTTCCTCTATTATACGCTACGCTACGGCTTTTCGCCGGCCAAAATGTATTACCTGGCGCAACACGCTTTCAAAGGAATGTACGACCATGCCGTAATAGCGCGATGGTTGAAAGTCTTCTTCCGGCGTTTCTTTAGCAATCAATTCAAACGGAGTTGCATGCCCGACGGTCCGAAAGTCGGTTCGGTCAATCTTTCGCCCCGTGGCGACTGGCGGATGCCGAGCGATGCGAGCTTTACCCTCTGGATGAAAGAAATTGAACATTTGGAAACAAGTTAAATTTCTTTAATACTTTCATTTATCACATTTTTTTTTCTTACTTTTGCCTCGCAGTAAGTTTAGCTAAAGAACGAATATTCATGTCAAAAAAAGTACTATTTCTTTTTTTATACTTGACTCTTGTAATCGGTTGTACGAGCGAAGAACCTAAAATCAGCGCCGCTTGTGAATTGATGCCTAACGGAACTTACCTGATTAAGTGGGAAACTTTTCCGCCGATGGAAGGCAGGGTCAAAGTGTATGAATCCAATCGTCCGGATTCGTTCGATTTAACTTACCCTGTTTTTGAACAAAATATTCAGACAGGGTACCGGAGTGTTTTATCTTCGATGCTATTACGTCCATACTTCAAACTGGTTTTCAACCGGAAATATTCCACCATTGTATCCGGCCGGACGGTGCCTACACAAGGTATCTTCAATTTCAGGGATTTGGGAGGATATTATACGCGCGATAACCGACAGATACGATGGGGCAAGATTTACCGTTCCGGTTCGCTGGGTATGGCTACCGGATACGATCGCCGGATATTGGCCGGCTTACATCTCAAAACCCTGATCGATTTTCGCACCGAACAGGAAAGTTTCTATTATCCCAACAAATTCAAAACGCCGCAAGTCTATAACCTGCCTTTACGGGGCAATGGACATGACATCTTCTTCGATGAAATTTTATCCCGGAAAATGCACCTCACCGATATTCTTGATTACGACCGCGATGTGTTTTCGTTTATGCTGGAAAACAATACCGATTATTTTATCCGGATGTTCGATGTACTGCTCGACGAAAAGAACTATCCGGTCGTTATTTCCTGCTTTTTAGGAAAAGACCGGACAGCTATCGCTTCCGCCCTGATTTTAGCTGCTTTGGATGTGAAGGAGGAAACGATTTACGAAGATTATCTCTTATCCAATACCTTGATTGATTATCACGCTTTGGTACGTAACGCCGACAGCTACACTTTCGATATTCAACAGGCAATCACCGCTTTGTACAGCGCCCACACCGAAACCATCCGCCATGCTTTCGCCGTGATCCGAACCAACTACGGCTCTATACATAATTACATGGAAAAAGAATTGCATCTGACCACCAAAAAACGGGAAAAATTGAAAAGTATTTTGTTGGATGATGCGCTATAAACAAGAGAAATCCGATGAGTTTATTCTTCCACCTCTCGAACCGTTCCTTTAATGTATAATACAATGGGATTGGGATTTCCACTGTATATTACTTTCAAGGATTTAGTGAATGACCCAACAGTCGTTGCATTGTAAGTCGCCTGTACATACCCCTTTTGTCCCGCTTCGACAGGTTCTTTAGTCCAACCGGACGTAGTGCAACCGCACGAAGGTTGCACACTTTGGATCAGAATAGGTTCCGTACCGTTATTCGTAAACTCAAACGAAAAAGTCTGCGGAACACCTTGCCGAATTTCGCCAAAATCGTGTGTGATTGAACTGAAAACAATCGTTGAATCCGCTGTTTGTGCCTGAACGGCTAAATTAAAAAGACACACAATTGCTAAAAAAAACATCTTCTTCATAAATACATCATTTATTACGTTTATAATTTATATCGTTGCAAAGATCCAAACAACTTTTTTGCCATACAAAGCTTTTCATTCAAAAAATAACCGTTTTTTCATCAAATCTTTTATTCAACATCAAAAAATGGTTGTATTTATGTCAAAATAATGTTTTATAACTCAATTTTTAGTATATTTGCGCATGTTTCCATTCAAAAAATCGACTTGGACATCGAAGTTATGGGTGTTATTCCTGGTGAACATGGTTGCTGTGTTGGCTCTGGAGTTGCTTTGGTTACACAACGCTTACCAAAAGGAATACAAACAATTCCTCATGGATGTCAACCATTCTTTTGATTCGGCCGTTCGGAAAGAACAGAGTTATCGCGTTCCGATAAATGATATGGTTCATCCCGGCGATATAACGATTCAAAGTTGTGGAAAAGAAGAAATAAGAATTATCCGTCAATGCCCTGTTTCGGATACAATCATTTTCGATAACCTGTTCGGACAATCGTTGGAAACATTTATTCACCAGGCCTTTTATGAGCTACGGAAAAACATTACGCCGTTGAATATTTACTGTTTAGCCGACTTGTTTGCCGGCGAGTTGCAAGAAAAAAACATTCTTCTCACATTTACTATCGACCACTTCAATACGGCTACCGGCGAAATAATGGAAACAACTGCCGACCTTCGGAATCCGGCAATACCTGCTACATACGTCATCACTACAACTATTTCCGCAAGTACAAGCCTGCGAGCCAATCTGCAATTCACAAATGCCGCTGTCTTCAAACGGATAACCGGAGCTATTGTGGTTTCCGTCTGCTTGATATTAGTGGCATTGATTAGTTTTTTCTTAGCATTCTATTCTCCTCAACGTAAAGAAAAGGAAATACCGGAAATAAAAGCGCCGGTTGCCAATAATAAAATTTTCAAGATAGGCCATTATCATTTTGATTCCGAAAAGAATGAATTAACCTATTCCAATCAGATAATACACCTTAACAGAAAAGAAAATGCGATTTTGCGTACATTGTGTGAAGAAAACGGCCATGTAGTGGAACGAAATTTCTTATTAAAAGAGCATTGGGGAAATGCCGGCATTATTTATTCCCGCAGTTTGGACACCTATATTGCCAAATTACGTAGATACTTAAAGGAAGATTCATCCATACAAATTATAACGATAAAAAGTCAAGGATACAAGTTAATCTATTAATACTCAATAAAAAAAATCGTAAAATATTTCATGCATTCTTCTATTGCCAATCCTTTTTATTTGATGGAGCAAAGAGAATCCTTATTCTCACATCCAATTTTACGCCTAATTTTTGATCAGGAAATTTTTTTTCTTAAAAATTTGCATAATCCCCAAATATTTCTTTCCTTTGTAAGATTAATAATTTCAAATGTTCCATTTTTAAACAACAATTGCCTATCGCATAGTATTTTACGCTCAAACCTAATAGATACAAGGAATGGCTTATTTACAACAAATGACCGACGAAGAATTGGTTATAGCTTATGCAGAAGGTAATAATGTGGCTTTTGATATACTTTTAAACAGACACAAAAGTTCGATTTATTCCTATATTTATTTTATCGTACGTAACAGGGAAATGACGGAAGACATTTTTCAGGAAACGTTTATGAAAGCGATTGTAACCATTAAGCAAGGACGCTATACCGAAAACGGGAAGTTCCGGGCATGGATCAGTCGCATTGCTCACAATCTAATTATTGACAATTACAGGCAGGAAAAGAACGAACAAACCATTTCCAACGACGAATGTGAGGTCGATTTACTGAATAATTCCAAATTGTCCGACGGAACCATTGAAGACCGAATCGTGAAAGATCAGATCTTATCGGACGTCAAAAAATTGATCGATTACCTGCCCGACAATCAACGGGAAGTGCTGATGTTGCGTTATTATCAAGACCTGAGTTTCAAGGAAATATCTGACAAAACAGGCGTTAGTATCAATACGGCGCTGGGACGTATGCGCTATGCCATCCTGAATATGCGCAAAATGGCTGAAGAAAAAAATATGATTTTGACGACCGATTAAGTTTTTTATTTCATTCGCGCAATATATACCGAAGACTTGCGTTTTATACATAGAATCTCTCAATAAGTATGCCTATGTATCAAAAATTTACATCTGATAATTCGTTGGAATGTTGTAATGTGATGGAAAAAGAAACTACTTTCCGGTATTTGAATCCACGGAAAGAAACGTTGGCGCTGATTATGCAATTTGCTTGCGCTTATCATGTGGAAAAAAAATTGCCCGCTCGTCTGTCGGAAATAATTTTGAATTAATTCATGATTCTTGCTCCCTCTTTACTCTCGGCCGATTTCCTGCATTTGGAACAGGAAATCGAGATGTTGAATGCAAGCGAAGCCGACTGGTTGCACTTGGATGTGATGGACGGCGTTTTTGTTCCCAATATTTCTATCGGTTTTCCGGTTATCAAGGCCTTGGCCAAGATAGCAGCCAAACCATTGGATACTCATTTGATGCTCGTTCATCCCGAAAAATTTATTACTCAATTCCGGGATGTGGGCGTACAAAGCCTAAGCGTGCATTACGAAGCCTGTACCCACCTTCATCGAACGCTCCTGCAAATCAAAGAAGCGGGAATGAAAGCCGGCATCGTATTAAATCCTCATACGCCTGTTGAACTCCTAACCGATATTTTGGATGAAGCGGACATCGTGCTGATTATGTCGGTAAATCCGGGATTCGGAGGACAAAAATTTATTTCTCAATCCTACGAAAAAGTACGCCGCTTACGGAAGATAATTGACGAACGGAATGTACATACCTTGATTGAAGTCGATGGCGGAATGAACATTGAACGCAGTAAAGCTATGGTCGAAGCCGGCGCCGATATTATTGTAGCCGGTGATTCGATTTTTAAAGCAGAAGATCCTCCGGAAATGATTAGACAGATAAAAAGAATATAGCTTTATGTAACATTCTCTTCTTAACACTTATACTATGTTACACCAAATTCCCTTCCTTCGCTTGCTGCTATTTTTTATTGCCGGCGTTATCGCCCAATGGTGTTTGCATATTCCGGTTGCCGGTATATGCATCCTTAGTTTGATTACAATCCTATCGCTCGGCCTATCATTCGTTCCCAAAATCAAACGCCAATATCGTTTCCGGTTTCTGTTTGGAACGGGATTAAGTTGTTTATTATTTACCGCCGCCGTTTTCATCACAAAAGCAACCCAAAAACAATCGGAATGGAATGTTCCAGCAGAAAACTATTGGTATCAGGCGATCATTATCGACGAACCAATAGCTAAACCCAAAACCCGGATGTGTAAAATCCGTATTACCGCAGCGGAAGAAGCGATTCATCCGGCGGCAACCGGAAAAAAAGCCGTTATTTATTTGCCGAAAGACTCTTTATCCCAAACACTCGTTGCCGGCGATGGTTTGTTGTTTTACGGGCAATTGGAATCCGCTCTACCCTACCTGAAAAAACAATCGACTGCCGCTTCCGGATTTATCCGGAAAAACCGGTGGACAGTGCAGAACGATGTCGTTTCCGCTTTTTCCATTCGGTTGAAAGCCCTATCCATCCGCCGGATGCTATTGCACCGTTTGCAGCAAATGATTCCCGATTTGCCTGCTTATTCCATTGCTGCCGCCCTGATGTTTGGTTATTACAATGAAGTGGACGACATTTTAATGCAATCGTTCCGCAATATTGGTGCCGCTCACATCTTAGCTATCAGCGGAACGCATTTCGCCATTCTGTTCGGCATGTGCTATTTTTCGTTGTCGTTGATTATCAGCAATTCCCAAAATGGGAAACGCCTGAAACAAGGGATTTTATTACCTTTGGCTTGGGCTTTTGCTTTCCTGACCGGATTTTCGCCATCCGTTGTCCGGGCGGTTCTGATGCTGAGCATTTGGGGCGTCGGGGAAATACTCGCTTATCGTGCATTTACATTGAATACCGTAGCTGCGACAGCTTTTCTTATGCTATTGTTTAATCCTCTGTATTTATTCAATGTAGGTTGTCAATTGAGTTTTATGGCGGTGATTTCCATCATTCTCGTAAATCCGTATCTGGTCAAATTATACAAAAGTCGCAATCCGGTTTTACGCTATCTTTGGGAATTGATTAGTGTTTCGATTTCGGCGCAGATAGGGGTGTTACCGCTTTCGGTATATTATTTCCATCAGTTTCCGGTTATTTTTCTATTGACGAATATTTGTTTATTACCTTTAGCCTCGGTTCTGCTCTATTTGATTCCGACTTCCCTGCTGCTGCATTATCTGTGCAGCGGGGCACAAGGATTGTGGTATCCGTTAAACCGAGTGCTTGACATTTTCATATCGATTGTTCAACATTTGGATCGTTTTTCTTACAGCAATATCAACCATTTATATATGAACGAATGGGATACGCTTGTACTTGCTTTGGCAATGGTTTTATTCGTTCTGCTGTGGATTAAAAAGCGAGGCATTTACTTGTGTTTGCTATTAATATTGGTGGTTTTCCATGTGATGTACCGTTTCTTATAGAATACCTCCCAGACAAAAAGACTTATATTTCCGTTTCCGAATCCAAGACAAACCGCCAAAAACCAGCAATAAAACCAGGGGAGGAGCCATTACATTCATTCCGATTATCCGGCGCCGGTCGCGCTGAAGCGCCTGCTTATTCAACAATTGCATTTGCAGCGATTTATTTTTCAAAGAAGAAAGGCCGGCATTGTCCGTCAGGAAATTCACCGCATTCATTATAAAATCTTCGTTGGCAAAGTGTACCTGCGAATAGCGGTCATAACCCAAGGGATTGGTTATCAGTTCGTCGGAAGCCACTGCAATCATTTGGGCAGGTCGGCTCTCAAACAAAATATCCGGATCATTGGGAGTCGAAAAAGCCATCCGGTTCCTGAATGCCGACGGAAATACGCCCTGTAACAACACTGCAACAGGAAGTTGTGATGCATTGAAGTAGGTTTTGTCCGGTTGCCGGTTCGCTTCGTCCAAACGAATCAAGGTTGGAAGTGACAGTGTATGCGCGTAGGGCGATGAAGTCAACAACACTTCTTTCTTTATCTGCCGGTTTTCCCCGACAGGAGTAATGATAGAAGAAAATCCTGCTTTGACCAGCGACAAGCCTTTCGTTATTTCCGACCGGCTATCCGGAACCAACAGAGGGGAATAGTACCACGGACGAGCTACATACTCCGTGCGCCCGGCCGAATCGACCTGCGCTATGGGAATGTCCGGGCATTGCGCATCCTGCAAAACCACCGGTTCGATCCGGAAACCGTAAGTGAAAAACAAATCATTCAAATTTAATTCGTTTGGGATGGCCGGTGTTTCGCCTTTCCCGGACAAGTCGTCGTACGACTGAATTTTAGCGCCATTGACCAGCCACAATATACGTCCTCCATGCATCAAATATTGATCCAGCGCCCATTTATCCGTTTCGGTAAAAGGGGCTTGCGGGCCGGCAACAATCACCAAATCATAACCATCGAGTTCTTTCGGATGGCCGGACAAAACGCCCCGGTCGATGGTGTATTCATAACTCAGGCGGTCGGTAATCTCGCTCACCGCTTCTTCCGGAAACTCGCCGTGGCCTTCCAAAAACACAATCCGCCGCGATGTTTTTTGTGTAACCAACTGTATGGCGCGAGCAAATCGGTATTCCAATAACTCGCCGGAAAGATTCAGGTTGTCTTCCCCGGAATGTCCCATTCGATTGACCAAGAGGGAAACCGGAACCTGCCGGTCGTCCTGCTTGACCACGGCGTAAGGATAGAGAACCTGTTGCGTGAGTTGTCCATCGCCGGAACGTTCGTTGACCGAAATTCCTGTCATCCGGTTGTTATTCAGATTGTCGATAAAATCACGGCCTTGACGGTAAGGATCAACCCAACGGTACCGGATTTTTTGGGACGACAGTTTACCGAAATCGTCTAAGAGATGCGCAGTCGATTTTTGCAGACGCGTGAAACCCGGATTGAAAGGGCCGGTCAGATACAGTTCGATTTCCAAGGGGCTATCCAGGGCCTTTAGCAATGTTTTCGTTTCCGGGCGAATGGTGTAGCGTTTATCTTTGGTCCAGTCGAAGCGGAAATTGAAAAGCAGGGCAGCACTGATCATGAAAACAATCAATAACTTTTCCCGGATAGCCGTTAACGACTGTTTCTCCTTTCGTTGGAGATGGCAGGTCAGGCCCGCTGCAACAACAGCGATAAGCAAAAAATAGGCCAGATCGCGCGTTTCGATTAATCCGCGCTGTACCGATTGATAACGCGACAGGAAGCTCAAGGCATCCAATCCGGTTAAATTCCAGCCGTAATAAAAAAATACGCATAGCAACAAACCGATTATCAGGGCGATTACCTGGTTGGATGTAAGGCTCGACGCAAAAACGGAAAGACAAACAAAGGCCAAACTCAAAAATAACAATCCGGTATACGAAGCGGCAACCGAACCTAAATCAATATTTCCCACCGGACTGCCGTAAAAATAAAGGCAACCGACATAAACCAGCGTTGGTAATAAAGTAACCAATACCGTAACAAAGAGGGCTGTAATTTTGGCCCATACAATCGCTTCAAACGGAACCGGCCGGCTTCGTAATAAAACCAGGGTTTGCATCCGTTTCTCTTCCGCCAGCGAACGCATGGACAAAGCCGGTATCAGAAACAATAACAAGACAGGAGCTAAAGCAAAAAAAGACGTCAGGGAAGCATAGCCATTATCCGGAATATGATAACTTCCCGGAATAAGCCACAACATACATCCGCTGCTAATCAGGAACAAAAGCATAAAAATAACACCCGGCAAAGAATACAAGTTTTGCCGGAGTTCTTTCGATACCAAAGTCATCCATTGTTTAAACATCTGTTTCCAATCCGTCGAATGCAATGAATACATTTTCGGGCAAGGTCTTTTGTACGACCCTGTGCAAGCCGAACGAATGACAGACATGCGTTAAATACGCCCGTTGCGGCCGGATTCGCTCGATATTCCGTAGAGCGTCGGCCAGCGTTTCGTGCGCAATATGTTCTTGAGGCCGCAATGCATTGATAACTAAAACATCCAAGTCCTGCAATTTTGTATATTCTTCTTCGGGAATTGTTTTAAGATCGGTCAGGTAAGCCATCCTTCCGATTCGGTAACCGACAATGGGCAATTTTCCATGCATCAGGCGAATGGGAATGATTGCGATGCCGGCCACCACAAAAGGCCGGTTATCGATTACCTGTATTTGCAGGTTAGGAACTCCCGGATACTTATGCTCTCTGAAAACGTACGGCATCCGCGTCCGGATAGCATTTGCCGTTTCGGCTTCAGCATACAAAGTGACGGCGTCATTTCGACCGAAAGCACGCAAATCGTCCAAGCCGCCTACATGATCGTAATGTTCATGCGTCAGCAAAACGCCGTCCAAAGGGAAAAACGACCGGTTCCGGAACGTTTCCAGCATTTGCATCCGGAAATCGGGGCCACAGTCGATTAAAAGGTGTTTGTTTTCGGTTTCAATCAGGGCGGAGGCGCGAAAACGCCTGTCTTTCGGGTCGGTAGAGGTACATACATCACACCGGCAACCAATTTCGGGATTGCCGGTGGATGTTCCTGTACCTAAAAATCGTAGTTTCATCAAGGAAGGGCGGAAAAGTCCGCCATGACAAAAATATACTTACTTATTCCGCTGTAGCTGCGGGAGTTTCTTCTACTGCCGGTAAATCGGTGGCTACTTCCGTTGCCGCTTCTTCTGTTGCCGCCTCTTCCCTTGCCTGTGCAGCAGCCTTTGCTTTTGCTGCCGCCGCTTCGGCTTTCTTGGTGGCCAACGCTTCGGCTTTCGCTTTATTTACAGCTTTTTCTGCATCCAAAGCAGCCTTTGCCGCCGCCCGTTCGTTTTCGCCCAGCTTGCTGATTTTCGCTTTTACTGTCGATTGTTTAGCCTCTTTCCAAGCTTCAAACTTCGTTTCGGCTTCCGCTTCGGAAAAAGCGCCTTTAGCCACACCGCCCAGTAAGTGTTTTTTCAGCAATACACCTTCGTTAGAAAGAAGGTTGCGAACCGTATCCGTAGGTTGAGCGCCTACATTTATCCAATACAAAGCCCTGTCGAATTTCAAATCTACTGTAGCAGGATCTGTATTGGGGTTGTACGACCCAATCCTTTCAATAAATTTTCCATCCCGTGGAGCTCTGCTATCTGCGATCACGATGTGGTAAAACGCGTACCCTTTGCGACCGTGCCTTTGCAATCTGATTTTAGTTGCCATTTTTTGAAATAATTTTTATTAAATTAGAAAATTGTATTAGCAGTCGCAAAGGTACGCTAAAATTTTCAATTACACAATAGTGGGGGGGGAGAAAGACCGTATACTCGGTACGCGAAGCGCCCTGAAAACAGATAAAAGATGAAAGACAAAAGAAGACACCTGACTTCGCCACAAGGACACCCTACGAATTTTCACAAAAATTTTCACAAGACACCCAAAACGGTGTCCTGAAATTTACAAATCATTGATTTGTTAATGCTTATAAAATTAAAGAAAGAAAAGTGTCAAAGTCAGGTGAGGATGGTAGGGACTGCGGCCATATTCTTTATAAAGAGCCATGATCTCACTTAGATTCAAGCTATCGACCAAAGCGTTGACAATACGAACCGGATCGTTTGCCGCAATATCTTCATCCATCCGGCTTGGATAAAGAAGCGTTTGGTCGGGTATGTAAGGACGAAAATGTAACTTTGCCATAGAATTTTTTGAATACCTGAAATTAGGAAGATTGTAGGAAAACTCAAAGGCCGAGCTTGAGAACGTTCGACATTTTGACTATTACAAAAAAGGCATGTCACTTTTGACACACCCTCTAATGTTGGAGGACGCAACGGACGGGGAAGGGATACCCACGGTAGGTGTTAGGCATACTGACATTACCAGTTTCGAAGCGCCAGTGTTGGGCGGACGTGCCATCAGCCGCCGAAGAACTCCAGTAGGTGCCGCTGTAGCCCGTAAAGCCCAACGAACCAGTACTGTAGTTACGCATCCCCGAGGCAGGGAAGACAGTATCACTACCATAGTAGGAAGCGCCCCAATCCCATCCATGGTATGTACCATCGAAGTTAGTACCGGTCTGTGTATTATCAATCGTAAAACCGCCACTTTGAGGCACCCGATACCAATAAGCAACATTCGAAGGAGCAGTACCCGTCCAAGCAGTCCTAATAGCCGAACCAAAATCAGCTATCGTAGGCATCACCCAATTACCGGGAGGAACACCATTATTCTGGTCGGTAAGGTATTTACATATATCCCCTTTGTAAGTAGAAGGATCATGAACTCCGGAGGAAGCAAGGTAGTTGGCGACGGAGGCGGCAGTACCCGAGGTAACGGCAGGAATGTAATCGAAATTGTTACCGAGAGAGAATTGTTGAGTATTCCACAAATAAGCGTTTTGAGCTGTTGCAAGATTTGTTCGAATCCATCCTAATGTTCCATCATATACGTAAATAGGAGTACCGGTATTCGGTTCGTCTTGCGTACCGATAGAAAAAGCAGTATTGACGCCCGTCCGCACAGGAGAAACCCCCACTAATGATCCCCAACGAAAAAAGACCCCCTGATAAAACTGTTTATCCGTGGTACCGTGGGCGGCAAAGGTTAAATAGCCTTTACCGGGATCAGTAGAAGTAGCAGCCTCCGTTTCCACCCAGTAAATGTTCGATCCCGCCC
>JAISYG010000021.1 GCA_031270075.1 Dysgonamonadaceae bacterium | reverse complement strand
GTGTCTCTACGTTACCCTCTTCGCCAAATTCCGCATACCAGTTCTCCGGCGTCAGCTCCAAGACTGGAGCTTCGACGGCGGCGGCTTCCATTTGGGCGATCAAGTCCTCAGCCTGCTGTTCGGTTAGGGGAGCGGAGTTAGGGCTTTTAGAGCGCTCGCTATTATCGACTTCTGTCGATTCCTGTCGACTTTCATCAACCGGCACCGCATATCTACTGTTTATTATCCCATCAACCCTATCTTTCTGTTCCGTAAGCCCCGCAATAACTTTCTTTACATCTTTCTTCTTATTAATAGAAGTCGCATTTTCAAGCTTCTTTTGTTCGGATTGTATCTTTTCAGACAGTTTTTTAGAAATAGAAGACAGTTCGCGGCTCGCCTCTTCCGCCCCTTCTTCACTTTCGTACAACGTAGCAAAATCTTCCGGGTTTTGTTCCAGTAAGGCATCATAATCCACTTCGCCATCTTCCCGTTTCGGTGCACGGGCAAGGATTTGTTCTGTCATTTTGCTTTCTCCGTCCGGTGGCGTTACCTCATTTTCGGGATTTTTTTCTATCAAATTGTTGTCTTTTTGGCTGGTATTTCCCGGTTCGCTGTCATTTTGTTTTTCCTTATAAGGCCCGTTAATCCGGTCTACGGGTATCTCTTTCCCGTCAATAACAATAAGTCCCTGCTTACGCAAACTGTAAGCATCCCCAACAATCCCCCGCACCTCACGGCCGCTTTCGTCCATATACGACACTTCCACCCCATTATCGACGCCAATCAAATGATCTTCATTGATAATCTGTCGAGGTTCCACAGCCACCGGTTGAGCAAAACCATCCGGAAGCACACTGTAACTCCCGTTTTCATTCCGTCCAATAATCCTTCCGAATAAATCCGCCTGCGTTCCCGGAACGCCGAAACGAACCGACTCACCCTCTTCATACTCACGCACCTCATCGTTTTCCTGTTGAGCGATAATCGGGTCAGTAACCATCTGCGATACCCGCTTAATCACTTCCTCTACCGGCATAGATTCCAATACGGATTCTACCGAAGCAATCGGAACCGCCTGGCGTTTCAATTCATCATCCTGAATATATACCACCGAATCGGAATTTTTCAGGTCAATCGTCCCATCCTCGTTCAACAAAATAGTTCCCCCGACGATTTTCCGTTCCTTTCCATCCACAACCGCCAAAACAACCGCATTCATATTCCGATTCAGATGTTCTTTAACAATTTGCACAGAACGTTGTTGCGCCTGTTGTATCTGTTCGGCTTTCGCCCTGTTCATGCCCGAATAAGCGTCATAAGCCATTGCATATTTAACAATGCCGTCTTTTTGTTTATCCGAGAAATCGGCGTCGTTCGCAATATTTTGGGCAAAATTGAAAAACCTTTTCGCATTTCCGGGGTCGGAATCCACCATCTTATTAATTTGGTCAATGATTGCCTTGCTCTCATCGCCGAATAATCGTCTGATGTTGGCTGTGTTTTTATTATATCCCTTTCGGATACTCCTTTTTTGCCGTATATTCCTGTATTTTCCGGCCGCATATCCCGTTCCGTGGATAGCCATATAAGGAAGCTGCATCAATCCCACCGTTGCGGCAGTAATAAGCTGGTTACGCGGGTCAACAAAATCCGACCATTCGCCACTCCCATCACCCCAGGAAGCATGAAGAGCGGTAGCTAATTCTTCTTCAATCAACTCCGGAACCGCGCCTTGAATACCTGTATATTTCGATATTTTTTGGATTAATGGATTATTCGGTAAAAAATTATTGGGGAGATACCCTCCAAACCCTTCGGATAGACTTTCAACAAAATTCCGCTTGAAAGCCAGTGCGTATGCATCCAAAAAACTTCCGGGGTTCTCCATATTAATTTGGTAAGCGGAAGTAAGGGTCGATGGCATCAATGCCGTCCGAACAAAAGCATTCCCGGTAGCCTCGCCCATTTTACCGATTGCTTTGGCCGTGATGCTCCCGCCGAGCTTTTCCGCAATAGCCATTTCCGTACCTTTGGTTAACCCTTTTGCAATTCCGCCGGTACCCGCAAATTGAGCAATAAACGAAACCGATTGAAGCGTCCCGTTGGCTATATCCTGCGCAATGCTCCTGTCGTGTGCATGCAAATTTTGGAACTGATTCAACAGTTCCGTAACTTCCCGTGTTAATTCCTTGTCCTGATCATGATGTAATTCTATTGCATTAAACAAATCCGACAATCCAAACGTAGCCGTACTCGTAAGCGCTTCGGGAAACCTGCGCCCCAATTCACGATAAAATTGTTTAAAACCGCCCTTTCCGCCCTTTACGTCTTTATAAGCATTCTGTAATTTTTCGAGTTCGGCAAGTTGACTACTGGCCAAAATAACATTATTTTGTAATTCATTTGCTTGGGCAATCGCTTCATTATTCGATCCGGTAAAAAAGGAAGCAAAATTTTTATTGATCTTCCGGTTATAATCTTCTACTTTCGCCCTACCGTCCGAAAGCTTATTTCTAAAAGCATCAATGCTTTTAGAAAGGCTTTGTTCAAATTTATCCTCCTGCTCAAGAAGCCACTTTCCGAAATCCGAATGAGCAATAAAATATTGCATCCTCTTCAATTCCTCTGCGGGAACATCCCCTTTCTCTGTCCCGGATTGATAATACTGCCCGGCCAGTCCGGCGGCTTTATATTTAGGCTGTTCCGGACGGAATCGCTCCAGATATTCTCGTGCCGCAACCGGCAATCGTTGCTTGGAATAATCGCCCTGTATGTTCGGATTATCTTCAAAAAACCGATTGTATTGATTGTCAAACTCGCGTTCAAACGACGTTTCGTCCGCAATTCGTTGCCGAACCGATTGTTCTACATCATTAATGTCCTTGTTTGTTTGGAACGGATCGGTTATAGTAGTATCAAACGAAGGAATCGTATAATTTGAATTATTACTGTCCGCTAAACATTGTATTACTCAAAAAAATCAGAGGGTGTGTCATAATGAAGATTTTGACACACACTCTCTTTTTTGTCTCGTTTTTTCAAAAAAGCTCTTAGGCTGCCCATTTTCATAACCGCAAGTCAGCGACTTGCGGAGTGAATACACTTCAATAACGGCAAAAACCAAAAGAGAACCGGAAAATAAAAAAAGTCTGACTTTTATCCGTTCTCCGGTTCTAAATTTTACCTGTTTAGCGAAGGTGTCTATTGAATTATCCCTCAAACGACTGAGAAAACTCCTTATCTCGAAATAAAGCCGTTAATCCTGTAATTTGCTTCAATCGCAGTAATTCGTCGGCGTCCATACCAATATTTTTCAATATCCAACTATCGGACATACCGGCCTGTATCAGTTCGGAAACAATATGGCTCATAAGCTCAACATTATGAGCGCCCCGGGCACGATTGTGGCGAATGGTGGACGCCATACGATTACTGATGTCTTTTTCAATGACAACTACAGGTAACAGCCCGTTTTCGCGCTCATAAATATCCTTGTTTTTCAGCATCACCCGATAGCGGTGGAAGCCATCCACAATTTCATAACGGTCAATGTTGTCTATATAGTAACAGACTATCGGCATGGTGTAACCGTCTTCCTTGATGGATTGGTACAACAGCCTCATTTCGGGCGGCGCAAACATATTCGGATTGTAGCTGTTGGCTTGTATCTTTTCGATTGGAACTGCCCTAACAGTGTACACCGGACTTTTGTAGTCGCTTTTTACATACAGTTTTCTCATGGTAAGTTATATTTCTTCATTATTGCTTTTCGTTTTTCCTTTTCGTTTTTTGTTAAAGTAAATCCCATGTACTTGCATGCATGGTCGTTTTTTAATATGCAAATACACATCCTTTTATAGGTTGGTATCAAATTAAAATCGGATATGTCTATATCGTCGAGATATTCCATTCGGACAGGTTTTTTATTGGTCCGGTAATTCGTACTATCGCCCACTTCGATCTCTACGCCCGCATCAAAAAGCTCCTGTATCGTTTTAGCGGACAAACATCCCCCTTTTTCACGCCAGAATTTCATGGATGTTTCCAATTTGGAAAGATAGTTATTGCGTATTCGCTCCGGCAATGTATTCAACAGAAAACACATATAGCTTTTCCATGTATGCCCTTTCGGCAGTGAGATAGATTTCCATCCCATGGTCGTAGATCCGCCATAGATGCCGGCAAAATTGACGCCGTTTACCCGCGATACCAATTTGCCCCAGGTATGCGGTTCGATGACGCGGTAAAGTTTCAAACTGTCTTGCGCCGCCGAAAGAAACGGACTTGCCACCCGCATGGTTTCGAGCGAAACGCCTGCCTGATAGTAGAGGTCATACAGCCGGTTGTATGTCCAGTCAAAGCGGGCATTGGCCGTCCAAATGTCTTCCGTAGTCCAATCATAAATCGGATAGACGTTAAAAACGTTGTCGTACACCTGCTTCGTCCATTTCAAACCGGCGTAATTCCGATAGCTTCTTCCGCTATGGATGGCCCACCAACGGAACAAGCTTTCCTGTGTCCGGATACCTACGAGGCAACACGTCCGTTTTGCTTGCTTCTGTTCGTGCAACCAAAGACTAAATCGTTCCTGAAAATCGTAATCCCATATTTTGTTATTGAAAAACGGGAAATCCTTTTCGGTATAGCAGTTTTCGGGCATGGAACTTACCCAAATATGCTTGGCCGATTTTTCCCACGGCCGCCAGTAGTTTTGAAACATGGACGTACAGGTAGGCACCTTGAAAGGAACGCAACACCTGTATACTTCAATAATATCCTTATTTTGTTCAATCGTTTCATTGACGTATTGTATCGTATTCTGATATTGCGCTTCATAGTCGAGATGAAAAACACCCAATCGAACATCTAACTGATGCTTCTTTATATAGTCGATGCACAAGTTTAACAATACACCACTATCTTTTCCTCCCGAAAAAGACACATAAACATTATCAAAATCGGCGAAAATGCGCGCCAATCGTTCTTGTGTGGCCTCGTAAACAGTCATAATCTCTTTCGGAATCTCGTATAATTCACAAATTGTGTTTCAGTTTCAAAGCCATGTTTTTGAACGGTTTCATAATCTTGAATTTGAGTAATAATATCAATCGCCTTCATATTTTGCTTTTTAGCATATTCCAAGGTTCTTTTCAATAATGATGACAATAATTCCCCATCGCGGTCTTTAATGTAATAATTATTGATTTTTCCTATATGATTATTGATTTGAACAGGCAAGAATCCTGTGCATTTTTCATCGTCCGAAATTACAACCACCCAAATGTGCTTTCGGGTGGTTTTAAAAGCGACGCCCCCGTTTTGCCGGATAACAATTGGATTTAATACTAACGGAGCAATCAAATCATAAAGTCTTTTTTCTGTCCCCTGTAATATTTCTATTTCCATATTCATGATATTTTTTGCAAATATGGTAATTATTGTTCAATATAACAAATGATTTCTTCCTTTTTGCGAGTACAATAGTGATAAAACCCGCTCCAGACGCAGGAAACGACATTTAGAAAGATAAAATATTCATTGATAGAATGCACTTAAATAGTAAAAAAGTTCATATCTTTGACATCGCAAATAGACAATAATTTTTTTATTTTTGAATAATATGAGAAAAATACAAGTAATCTTATTAAGCGGTATGATCGTCTTAAGCGCATGTCAAGTAAAAACAAAGTGGGTATATCCTGTAACGGAAAAAGACCACACAGTGGATAATTATTTTGGAACCGAAGTGCCCGACCCCTATCGTTGGCTCGAAAACGACACTTCACAAGCTACTGCCGTCTGGGTAGAGGCGGAAAATGAGGTAACCAACGCCTATCTGGCGAAAATTCCTTTCCGCGAACAGTTGAAACAACGATTAACGGATTTGGTGAATTACGAACGCATCGGCATTCCTCAAAAAAAGAATGGGAAATATTATTTTTTCAAAAACGATGGCCTTCAGAATCAAAATGTTCTGTATGTAAAAGATGCTTTGGAAGGAGAAGCAACGGTTTTGTTAGACCCCAATACCTTGTCGGACGATGGCACTGTGGCTTTGAGCGGCATTCACTTATCCAACGATGGGAAATATTTGGCTTATGCCATTTCGCGTAGCGGTTCGGATTGGCGGGAAATCTATGTCATCGACCTTACCACCCGAGAACTTCTTGACGACCATATCCTGTGGGCCAAATTCTCCGGCGCCAGTTGGAAAGGCGATGGTTTCTATTACAGTGCCTACGATGCGCCGGTAGCCGGTAAAGAATATTCCAATGTGAATGAAAATCACAAAATTTACTACCATAAATTGGGCGAACCGCAATCGAAAGATATACTGATTTTCCAAAACCCCAAAGAACCCAAGCGGTTTTATTCGACCGACATAAGCGAAGATGAACGTATTCTCTTTATTTTTGAATCGGGTGCAAGCAGCGGAAACAATCTTTTCATGAAAAATCTGACCCAAACGAACGCGCCGGTTATTGCCTTAACGGACAATATGGAAGATACCTACTATCCCATTGAAGTAATCGGAAACAAAATGTATATCTATACGAATTATCAAGCACCCAAATACCGGATTATGACGACCGATATCGCCTCGCCGGCATTGGAAAACTGGAAAGAAGCAGTGCCGGAAAACGAATCTGTCTTGAGCGGCGCCCAAATTATCGGCGGACATTTAATCTTGACTTACGATAAAGACGCCTCCAATCATGCTTACGTTTTCGATTTGGACGGCAAACCATTACACGAAATTACGTTGCCGGTCGTAGGTTCGGTAGGTTTCAGCGGAAACAAAGACGATAAGGAAGTATTCTACAATTTCACTTCCTTTACGTATCCGTCCACCATTTTCAAATACGATATTGATAAAAATATTTCGGAATTATATTTGGCTCCCAAAGTCGCGTTCACTCCCGAAGATTACATTACGGAACAAGTCTTTTACACCAGCAAGGACGGAACCAAAATTCCGATGTTTCTCACTTATAAAAAACAATTAAAAAAGGACGGAAAAAATCCGGTTTTCCTTTATGGATACGGCGGATTTAACATCAGCCTGAATCCCGGTTTCTCGACCAGCCGCTTACCTTTCCTCGAAAACGGAGGTATTTACGCCGTAGCCAATCTGCGCGGCGGCGGTGAATACGGTGAAGAATGGCATCAGGCAGGTACAAAGTTGAAGAAGCAAAATGTATTCGACGATTTCATTGCCGCAGCCGAATACCTGATTCAAGAAAAATACACCAACAAGGATAAACTGTCGGTTGTCGGCGGTTCAAATGGCGGATTATTGGTCGGAGCGGTAGTGAATCAGCGTCCCGATTTATTCAAAGCCGCTGTTCCCGAAGTCGGAGTAATGGACATGCTTCGTTACCATATCTTCACTATCGGCTGGAATTGGGCCAGCGATTACGGCACCAGCGCCGATAGCGAAGAAATGTTCCGTTATCTTTACGCCTATTCCCCGATTCATAATATCAAAAACGACGGGACGCCTTATCCGGCTATTCTGGTAACGACCGCCGATCACGACGACAGGGTAGTTCCCGCCCATTCGTTTAAATATATCGCCACTTTACAGGCTTCCGACACGGGCGATGCGCCTAAACTGATTCGCATCGAATCGAAAGCCGGCCACGGAAGCGGCAAACCCATCACCAAAGTCATTGAAGAAACGACAGATATCTACGCTTTCATCATGTATAATTTGGGAATGAAGATGAAGTGATGAACCCTTTATGAAAAAGGAAAAAAGAAAGTGTTTCACATCATAATGAAACACTTTCTTTTTTTTGTCGAGGTAGCGGGATTCGAACCCACGACCCCCTGCTCCCAAAGCAGGTGCGCTAACCGGACTGCGCTACACCTCGATTTTGCGAGGTGCAAAGGTAATGATTTTTTTATTTATAGACAAATAACCCGCAACAAAAACTCCAACCGCAGGAATCATATCGAAAGTATCCGCAACGTATTCAACAAATCCCTGTTAATCGGTTTATCGTTTTTAATAGCCTTGGAAAAAGGCACATACACGATATTATCGTTTTGGATACCAATCATCACATTGCGTTGATCTTCCATTAAAGCGTCGATGGCGGCGGCGCCCATCCGGCTGGCTAAGATGCGATCGATAGCGGTAGGCGAACCGCCGCGTTGTAAGTGTCCTAAAATGGTAACGCGTACATCATATTCCGGATATTCTTTTTTGACGCGTTCGGCCATACCCATCGCACCTCCGGTAATTTCACTTTCCGCAACCAAAACAATACTACTGTTTTTCGATTTACGGAAACCGTGTTTGATTAGTTCTTCCAATTGATCGACTTCCGTCCATATTTCGGGAATAATGGCTGCTTCTGCGCCGGACGCTATCGCCCCATTCAAGGCCAGGAAACCGGCATCGCGCCCCATTACTTCAATAAAGAACAGCCGTTCGTGGGAAGTGGCCGTATCGCGGATTTTATCGACCGCCTGCATAATGGTATTCAACGCCGTATCGTAACCGATGGTTGTATCGGTTCCATACAGGTCGTTATCAATCGTTCCCGGCAAGCCGACTATCGGAAAATTATACTCCTGAGCAAAAATACGGGCGCCGGTCAGTGAACCGTCACCGCCAATGACTACCAAAGCGTCTATTCCTTCTTTCTGAATGTTTCCGTAGGCCTTTTGTCGACCTTCCGGGTTGAGAAATTCCAAACAGCGGGCAGTTTTCAGGATGGTTCCTCCCTGCTGAATAATGTTACTCACATTATTGGTTTTAAATGGAACAATTTCACCTGTGAGCAGGCCGCGATAGCCGCGATAAATTCCTTTTACTTCTATGCCGTTGTATATTGCGGCGCGTGTAACCGCACGGATGGCGGCGTTCATACCCGGAGCGTCCCCACCGGAAGTGAGAATCCCTATACATTTCATTTCTGCCATAATGCCTGTCTATTAAAAACGCTACAAAAGTAATGATTTTTCGACGGAAAACGAAAAATTATCCGGCTATTAATTTTCGGTAACGGACTCGTTTGGGTTCAACATTGCCCAGACGCTGTTTTTTATTTTCTTCATATTCCGAATAGGAGCCTTCAAAGAAAAAGACTTCCGAATCGCCTTCAAATGCCAGGATGTGCGTGCAAATCCGGTCTAAAAACCACCGGTCGTGGGATATAACGACCGCACAGCCGGCAAAGTTTTCCAAACCTTCTTCCAAAGCGCGCAGAGTATTGACATCTATATCGTTGGTCGGTTCGTCCAAAAGCAGGACATTGGCTTCCGATTTCAAGGTGAGTGCCAGATGCAGGCGATTTCGTTCACCGCCGGACAGAACGCCGCATTTCTTTTCCTGATCGGCTCCACTAAAATTGAACCGTCCCAAATAGGCTCGCGAATTGACTTCCTTGCCCCCTACCCTAATGAATTCGGTTCCACCGGAAACGACTTCAAAAACCGATTGATTGGGGTCGATATCCGTATGCGACTGGTCGACATAGCCGATTTTCACGGTTTCGCCGATTTCAAACGTCCCTTTATCGGGTTTTTCCAAATGCATGATTAAACGGAAAAGCGTGGTTTTTCCGGCGCCATTGGGACCGATAATACCCACAATGCCGTTGGGCGGAAGCGAGAAATTCAGGTTCTCATACAATAATTTATCACCGAAAGATTTAGCTACATTCCTCGCTTCAAGGACTTTATTCCCTAACCGCGGACCATTGGGGATAAAGATTTCCAATTTTTCTTCCCGTTCTTTCACATCCTGATTCAAGAGTTGCTCGTAAGAATTCAGACGGGCTTTCCCTTTGGCATGACGGGCTTTCGGCGCCATGCGCGACCATTCCAGTTCGCGTTCCAATGTTTTGCGGCGCTTGCTGGCTTGTTTTTCTTCTTGCGCCATACGAGTGGTTTTTTGTTCCAGCCACGAAGTATAATTGCCTTTCCACGGAATCCCTTCGCCGCGATCCAATTCCAGAATCCAACCGGCGACATGGTCTAAGAAATAGCGGTCGTGGGTAATACAAATGACGGTTCCGGCGTACTGTTGCAGGTGTTGTTCCAGCCAATCGATGGATTCCGCATCCAAATGGTTGGTCGGTTCGTCCAATAATAAAATATCGGGTTGTTGCAGTAACAAGCGGCACAAGGCCACCCGCCGGCGTTCGCCACCCGAAAGCGTACCAACGGTTTGATCTTCCGGCGGACAGCGCAAGGCATCCATCGCACGTTCCAGTTTACTGTCGATATTCCATGCATCGGTAGCGTCTATTTTGTCCTGCAATTCTGCTTGGCGGGCAAAAAGTTGATCCATTTTATCCGGATTTTCGTAATATTCCGGCAAACCGAATTGTTCATTAATCGCTTCATATTCATTCAAGACATCCATTACATCTTGAACCCCTTCCTGAACGATCGCTTTCACGGTTTTCGTATCATCCAATTGAGGTTCCTGCTCCAGATAGCCTACCGAATAACCCGGCGAAAAAACCACTTCGCCCTGGTATTCTTTTTCCACACCGGCTATGATTTTCAGCAAAGTAGATTTACCGGAGCCGTTCAAACCGATGATACCGATTTTCGCTCCGTAATAGAAAGAGAGGTATATATCTTTTAATACCTGTTTGTGCGGCGGAAACGTTTTAGTTACGCCGACCATCGAGAAAATGATTTTTTTATCGTCTGTCATATTTTCAAATTTATGGACCAATGTGTGGTCTTGACATGCGCAAAGGTAACAACTATTTATTAGATAAACCGAATTTGATTTGAACAAATTGTCGAAAATCATCTTCCGCAACTTCACAGGCGGGTGTTGTTTTTTATCTGCGACCTTGCTTCCGGCAAGGGAAATCAATCAAATGAATCCAACGAGCGCAAACCTGTTGCGCTCTATTGCATGATACACCGTACCGAACAACCGGTGCCAAAAGGGCTGTACACGAGGGAGCTTGCATAGCCAGACCCGAAGAATAAAACGTTCCCGTTGGATGCATCGCACACTGAACCACTCCAGTAGAAGCCGTACATGCCTCTGAAGCTCATCGCACTATTCAGCGTTTGACGTGTCCCCGACGCAGGGAAAAAGTTCTCCGACGGACCAAACGCACCACCTGAACCAATACTCGTGCGAGTACCGGCTGGATTTTCATCAACATTACTTGTCACCCAGGCGTTAGTAGGGCTATCAACTCTTTTCCAACCATATTGAGTCGAAGTTGTATTCCAATTAATATTATTGCCATACGTAGAAAACTCATTCGACGTCGGCAAACGATAAGCCGGATCGATATACTTACAAATATCCCCCTTAAACTCAGCTAAACTATCCGCCGGCAAGTCAATAACGTAACGACCATCGCGAGAATAGGGACTTGCAGGCGTACCATCTCTCACTCTGGGAATAGCTGCATAATTCATACCTGTCCATACGCCTGCTTCTACTGTGATATGATTTTTTATGGTACCGGAGATACCCGTAGGAAGAGCAGAAAGAGTACCGTCAGCAGATGTAATGTACCAGGAATCCGACCCGCCCGTGGGTGGAACGTAGAGAAGTGTAGTACTACCAGAAAATATTATATCCATAGGCGCAATCCCTATCAACGACCCAAAATAGAAATAAACCCCCTGGTACTTGTACATCTCAATACCATTGACATCTTTAACCGACGACGGATCGGTGCTGTATTCCGCAAACGTAAGTTTACTTCCATCCCAGTAAATATTACTCGATGCAAACTTCGGTGTCTTAAACTTCAGGGTCAAAGTGTAATGTTTTCCCGCTTCAAGCGTCTTGTCGTTAAAGATAGCTGTAGTTTGAAAGGAAGGTGTGCCATTGCCGTTAATCGTAAACGCATTGGCCGCTATCTCCACCGAGATGGCTTCCCCGGCAGTAAACATTGTATAGGCATTGCTCGTTACGGTTGGACCGGGTGTTGTTACAGGATCCCATGTGAAGTAAGCGGTGGTAATGGCGTTGCCCTGTTTCGTTACAATACCCGCATAGTTCATACTCACTGCATAAAACGGAGCCAGACGAACATTACCGGGAACAGCCGTTATATTCCATCCGTTATAACTGCAATCCGCCACCAGCGTTACCTTACTGAACTTGTGCGACAGTGTAAACGACAATTCCACATCCTCATTGCCGAGCGCTATGGTTTGGTTTGTCAGTGAACCGTAGAGCAAATCCGCACCGTCAGCTCCTGATGCAGTGAATGACGGAATAGAACCGGCTGCCAGGCCGTTCGTTGCAGGAAGATCACTTTCCGAGTTCAGCGATACGCAGATAAAATCGTAGGTTGACCCGCTCTGCACGGAAAACGTGGACAGCGTATTGACGCCACCTACCGTAAAGTCCCCGTAAGATACGTATTTCTTGTCGCTACTGTTGATGGCTATCACCCGAAACTTTTTTCCGTTGCCCAACGGCGCAGTTGCACGCAATCGGGAAGCCGGATCCTCTTCCAGACGCATTTCCAGCAACAGGCCGTCGCCGATGGCAACCGTTTCCGTTATCGCTTCTTCCTCTCTGCCGGACGAACGGGTCATCTCTTCCGTACCACCCTCTGTTATCCCTGCTATACGAACTGACACCGGTATCAGTTTCCCGCCTTTCTTCCCTTTTTCCGGAATCTCTTCATTATCACAAGACGTCAACAAGAATACCATTCCAAACAACACCGGCAGAACCCACACGAAATACCCTGCATAACGTCCCATATACATACTTCCTTCTTTCCTTTTCATCGCTTGTAATTCTTAATTTTTAATTCTAATACAGCAGTATATCATTACTGGCAGTATTATCAGTATTCCCTTCTTCAAACTCCTCCACCTCAATACCCGTGTACTTGATGATGCGAGTGGTTCCCGCAACCAATCCTTCCAGTGCTACCCGGTAGATCACGACTACCGGAGATACATACTTCTTTTTTTTCATTCTTTCATTTTTATTATAATACTTAACACAAAGGCACGAAGACACAAAGACACAAAGTTTTTTTATTTTGTTTTCTTTATGCCTTTGTGTCTTCGTATTTACACCTGCATTTGCGTAATGCGCGTAATTGGCGTTCCACGAAGCCCTTGTCATAACAGACCGGATCCGGCCTGTACTGCTGTAACTTACTGATTCGTAACCGTATGGGGGGGGGAAACCGGCAATGCCATTTGAGAATCGCTCAAATAGCGCTTTTTGTAGCGGATGGAATCTTGTATATTTCTTCCTGTGCCGGTCATTATTGTAAAATATTCTACTGTTTTCGCTGGTTTCCAGCGGTTTTACCGGTGCAAATGTAATGCTTTATTTTTATTCCATCAAATTTTGGTTCGTTTTTTTTGTGCGTCCACCTTCGTAATGTGAATTAATGTTCATTAGAAACGTATTCGCTTGTATTTTGGATGCGCAGGGTGAAGAAATGCAGAGAAGCCTTCATCGTATGGCTTCGGGGCCTTTATCAGACAAAACAGTATATAGAATCGGACGATATACCCTAAACATTCGTGCTATTTTTTATAACTTTGCACCTTAAGAAAACAAAACGATGTATAAATTGTGCAAATATCCCGGCTTTATACTGTTTATACTCCTGGTTATGCATCAGGAAGTGTACTCCCAATATGTATTCCGTCATTTGAATATTGCGGACGGTTTGTCCGATAACCAGATACGGAGTTTTACCCAAGTTCCCGACGGACGTATTGCCATCCGTACGCTTTCGAATCTGAACATCTACAACGGCGCTACTTTCGAGCATTTTTACCACGACCGGCGAAAAGATTATACATGGAATTACACGGAGTTTTTGACCGACCGTTACGTATTCAAAGAATACTG
>JAISYG010000142.1 GCA_031270075.1 Dysgonamonadaceae bacterium | reverse complement strand
ACAGGTCAATTTCTGCGTCTTACACTGACACAATTGCATGTTACAACCTCATTTTTGCATCTTCCCATCGAACAATGACATCTTACAGGTCAATTTCTGCGTCTTACACTGACACAATTACCTGTTACAACCTCATTTTTGTATTTTACATGGGAATATCGGCTAAATCTTTTTTTGAGAGCTTGGTTAACAAATATTAATTTACGGATTCTTCTTTCTGGTGGCGACAGTCTGCTTATTGCGCCAGGAAAAATTCTTTCTTACCGCTTCACCACCTTCAACGTATTACCGCCGGCGCGGACAAGGTATATACCTTTCGGAAGATTACCTGCTGCGACAGATTCCCCGGCTTCGACGGTTTGTTGTAATACCGTTCGACCACTGAGATCGGTTACGATTACTTCGGTTGGTGCAGTGATTCCTCCGATGCTGAAGTTTTCAGTAAAAGGATTAGGATAAACGCTGACATCGCTTTCCGGCACCGGTAATTCTATTGCCGAAGAAATAGATGCCTTAATCTCTTTGAAATCCTGCCATATTTCTGCGACTTTGTACTTTTCAATGGACTCGGCGGGAACGTAAAGCGTGACGTTATTTAAATCAACGTCATAAAATACCCAGTTGTCTATGCTTTGCGGCACCGGGTTAAGATTGGTAAGGGAAGTCAGTCCGCTGCAATTGAGAAAAGCATAAATTCCAATACTTGTTACACTATGAGGAATAGTAACGGAAGTCAGTCGGCTACAGTTGCGAAAAGCACACTCTCCAATACTTCTTACACTGTTTCCAATAGTAACGGAAGTCATTCGGCTACAATTATAAAAAGCATATTTTCCAATACTTGTTACACTGTTTCCAATAGTAACGGAAGTCAGTCCGCTGCAATCGTAAAAAGCAAAATCTCCCATACTTGTTACACTGTTGGGAATAGTAACGGAAGTCAGTGCGCTGCAACTGTCAAAAGCATACTCACCAATACTTGTTACACTGTTTCCAATAGTAACGGAAGTCAGTCCGCTGCAATTATAAAAAGCATAATTTCCAATACTTGTTACACTGTTGGGAATAGTAACGGAAGTTAGTCCGCTGCAATCGTAAAAAGCACCCACTCCCATACTTGTTACACTGTTTCCAATAGTAACGGAAGTCAGTCCGCTGCAAGCGCGAAAAGCAGCCATTCCAATACTTGTTACACTGTTTCCAATAGTAACGGAAGTCAGTCCGCTGTAACGATCAAAAACATAATTTCCAATACTTGTTACGCCATCCTCAATTACGACCGTTGTAATTGAAGAATTGTAAGAATACCATGGAGCAAAAACATAATAGGAATAATCCGGCATCGCCCCTGTACCGCTAATAGTTAATGTACCATTAGATAGATCCCAGGTTAGCGGACCTGCTGTTCCGTTTTCCGCGAAACTCACTGCGCTCAACACGAAGAGCGCAATCATTGTTAAGAACATTCTTTTCATTGTAATCAATATTAAATAATTAATTTTACTTTTTCATTACCTTCAACGTATTACCGCCAGCCGCAGATTCAAGTAGCTAATGCAACTTTTTTATAAAACCATTCGATAGGCGCATCAAAGTTAAGTAATTTTCCGGGTCTTCGGTTCATTATGGATTGAAAAAGATTACTATCGCCGTCGCTAAAGCGGCGGTAATACCGGGGTAAAATATTTTGTCTTTTCATAACTTTTCTCTATTTTTGCACAAAAATTAAAAAAATGTGCGATGGACACACAAACGTTTATTCAATTATTTGAACAGAGTTTCAGAAAAAATTTCGATCTACCGGCCTTGACCGACTACCGAACTACTACGTCGTTTACTTATGGTGAATTGGCCAGAGAAATAGCTAAACTGCATATTTTATTCAACGAATGCGCCATCCAACCGGGGGATAAAATTTCCCTTATCGGGAAAAATACCGCCCATTGGAGCATTGTGCATCTGGCTACAATCACTTACGGAGCCGTCATCGTGCCTATTTTGCAGGATTTCAATCCGAACGATGTAGGACATATCATCAATCATTCGGAATCGAAACTCTTGTTTTGCTCCGATGCGATTTGGGACAATCTGGATGAAGAAAAATTGCTCCATATTCAAGGCGCTTTTTCCATGACCACGCTTCGTCTGCTTTTTCAACGCGATGAGGAACAATTGGATATCGTACTGTCGCAATTAGACGATAAATTTCGTGAGAAATACCCGAATGGATTTACGGCGAAAGACATTGTCTACTCCGATTTGCCGGACAGTGAAATATTGGTCTTGAACTATACTTCGGGCACTACCGGTTTCAGCAAGGGCGTTATGATTACCGGCGGCAACTTGAAAGGAAATATGGATTTTGCCCACGAAATCATCGGTTTGAAACCGGGCGACCGGATGCTGTCGTTCCTTCCTTTGGCGCATACTTACGGAGCGGCTTTCGATTATCAATATGCTTTAACCGAAGGTTGCGATATTACTCTTTTGGGTAAAACACCTGCTCCTAAAATATTGGTGCAAGCTTTTGCCGATGTGAAACCGGTCTTAGTCATTGCCGTTCCACTGATTCTGGAAAAGATTTACCGGAAGATGATCATTCCCATCTTGGGAAAAAAACCGATGACTTGGGCATTAAGTATTCCGGTATTGGACACCCAGATATACGCTCAAATCCGGAAAAAATTAATTCATGCGATGGGCGGCCAGTTGCGGCAGGTGATTATCGGTGGAGCCGCTTTCAACAGTGAAGTGGAGGATTTTCTGCTGAAAATTAAATTTCCGGTTTCGGTGGGTTATGGGATGACCGAATGTGCGCCCCTGATCAGTTTCTCCCTTTATCCCCAATTCGTACCCCATTCCTGTGGGAAAGTGTTGGCCTCGATGGAAGCCCGCATCGACTCGCCCGATCCCTACCACATTGTCGGCGAGATTCAGGTAAGTGGCCAGAATGTGATGAAAGGCTACTACAAAAACGAAGAAGCCACTCAAGCGGTATTTACCGAAGACGGCTGGCTGAGAACCGGTGATTTGGGAACCATCGATCGGAATAATAATCTGTTTATCCGCGGACGATGCAAAAGCATGGTACTCGGCTCGAATGGACAAAATATTTATCCGGAAGAAATTGAAGCCAAACTCGATAATCTGCCTTTCGTGATGGAAAGTTTAGTGGTGGAAAGAAATAAAAAATTAGTCGCCCTGGTTTATCCCGATTACGATGCGTTAGACGCCATTGGTCTTTCGGCCGACGACTTGCCTCTCATCATGGAACAAAACTTGAAAACGCTGAACGGCAGGGTGGCGGCTTACGAAAAAATCAGCATAATACAACTTTACCCGAATGAATTTGAAAAGACCCCGAAAAAAAGTATTAAGCGATATTTATACAATTAATTATTGAAAAATAAAAAATTTTAACTATTTTTGCCCACAATATAATATATTGACAATATCATGAAAGATTGGATATTTACAGCGCTTTGCGAGCAGTCATTCAAAGAGCATTTTGCATTGCCGGCACTTTCCGACTACGGCACGGAAAAAGTTTATACCTACGAAGATGTGGCGAAGGAAATAGCTAAACTGCATATCCTGTTTGAAGAATGTCATATCGGGCAAGACGATAAAATCGCTTTGATTGGGAAAAATACGAGCCGATGGTGTATTACTTATTTGGCTATTGTTACTTATGGCGCCATTGCCGTGCCTATTTTACAGGACTTCAGCGCCGACAACATCCGTCATATTGTGGAACATTCGGATGCCTCATTGCTTTTTTCTTCAACTTCGATTTGGCAAGACATCCAACCCTATGGACCCGAAGCGCTACGGGGAGTGATTTCCATTTCGCATTCTGCCTTGTTGTATCAACAGGAAAAAGAACATTTCGACCAACTGCTTCAAAGCTTGGACGAAAAGTTTGCTCAAAGATACCCGCAAGGATTTACGGCGGAAGACATTCGCTATGTACGCCTGCCCAAGGATAAACTGACAATTATCAATTACACCTCAGGCACAACGGGATTCACTAAAGGCGTGATGATTACCGGTGATAATCTGGTGGGAAATCTGATTTTCGCCCGTTACACCATGGATTTGAGGCGGGCCGACAAACTGGTTTCCATGCTACCTTTGGCCCATGCCTACGGATCGGCTTTTGAATTCCTGTATCCTTTAATGGAGGGTTGTTTGGTTTACCTGTTAGGGAAAACGCCATCGCCTAAAATTCTAATTAAGGCCTTTGGCGATGTTCATCCGAGATTGATTATTGCCGTTCCGCTTGTTTTGGAAAAAATATATAAAAACATGCTATTGCCGGTGATAGGAAAGAAAATGGTGCGCTTAGCCTTGAAAATTCCGGGATTGAGCGATGTACTATACAAGCAGATACGCAACAAATTAGTTAACGCTTTCGGCGGCAACTTTATTCAGGTAGTAGCCGGCGGAGCGCCATTGAACAGCGAAGTCGAAGATTTTCTGCTGAAAATTAAATTCCCGGTATCGGTCGGTTACGGGATGACGGAGTGCGCTCCTTTAATCAGTTTTTCACTCTATACAAATTATATTTCCCATTCGGTCGGTAAAGTCTTGCCGTGTATACAAGTCCGCATCGATTCGGTCGATCCGTTCCATATCCCCGGAGAAATTCAAGTCAAAGGCCAAAACGTGATGACCGGCTATTATAAAAATGAAAAAGCCACACGCGATGCCTTTACCGAAGACGGCTGGCTGAAAACCGGCGACTTGGGAACCATCGATAAAGACAATAATGTGTACATCCGGGGACGTTCCAAAAACATGATTCTGAGCGCCAGCGGCCAAAATATTTATCCGGAAGAAATCGAAGCCAAGTTAGATAATCTACCCTACGTAATCGAATGTTTGGTTGTGGAACAAAAAAACCGCTTAGTCGCCCTGGTCTATCCCAATCGCGATGCTGCCCAAGCGGCAGGATTGAGCAAAAGCGATCTGGAAAAAATCATGCACCAAAACAAGGAAACCCTCAACGGCACAGTGGCTTCGTTTGAAAAAATCGCCGAAATTCAGTTGGTAGACAGTGAGTTTGAGAAGACGCCAAAAAAGAGTATTAAGCGGTATTTGTATCAGTAGAATTGTAAGAATGAAGAATGAAGAGTTCAGAGTTATAAATTCAGGCACAAAAGATGATAAAAATTAACGAACATTACACCGAAATCGGTAATAATTATTTATTTGCAGAAGTAGCGCGCCGGGTGCGGGAATACAAGGAACATCATCCGGACCAAACGGTCATTAGTTTGGGGATCGGCGATGTAACGCAAGCCATTGTGCCGGCAGTTATTGACGCAATTCATCGCGCGACCGACGAAATGGCCGACGCTAAAACCCTGCGGGGATATGCGCCTTACGAAGGTTACGATTTCCTGATACAGGCCATTCTGAAAAACGATTTTGAAAAACGGAATATTTCCCTCGAAGCCGATGAAATTTTCATTAGCGACGGGGCGAAAAGCGATACCGGCAATATCGGCGATATTCTGGCGCAGGAAAACCGGATTGCTGTTACCGACCCGGCTTATCCGGTATATGTGGATACCAACTTGATGGCAGGCCGGCCAATCGAATTATTGCCTTGTACGCCGGATAACCGGTTTGTTCCGGATTATCCGCAACAGCCGGCAGATGTGATTTACTTGTGTTATCCGAACAATCCGACGGGAACGGTATTGACGTTCGACCAGTTAAAAAAATGGGTGGATTATGCCATCGAACACCAATCGCTTATTCTTTTTGATGCAGCTTACGAAGCCTATATTTCCCAACCCGATATTCCCCACAGCATTTTTGAAATACCCGGGGCGAAAAAAGTGGCTATCGAATTCCGGAGTTTTTCCAAAACTGCCGGATTCACCGGAATGCGGGCCGGCTATACCGTCGTGCCGAAAGCATTGACCGCTCAAACATCGAAAGGCGAAATTCTTTCCTTGAATGCGATGTGGAAACGCCGTCAATCCACCAAATTCAATGGAACGGCCTACATTGTGCAACGGGGCGCCGAAGCGGTTTACTCGCCGGAAGGCCAAAAGCAAACGCACGAAGTAATCCGGTATTATATGGAAAACGCCCGGATCATCCGGGCGGGATTGGAGATGTTGGGATTAACAACCTACGGCGGGGTGAACGCGCCTTATATTTGGACACAAACCCCCGACAAAATGACTTCATGGGAATTTTTCGACCTTTTACTCAATAAGGTACAAGTGGTAGGAACGCCCGGTTCGGGATTCGGTCGCTCGGGGGAAGGTTTTTTCCGGTTTACGTCTTTCGGAAACAGGAAAGAAACA
>JAISYG010000139.1 GCA_031270075.1 Dysgonamonadaceae bacterium | reverse complement strand
GGTGCTAAAAACAAAGATATTTTGCTGCAATTTTTGTGCGAGAGTATTATCCTGAGTCTTGTCGGAGGAATTATTGGAATTTTTCTCGGCTTACTTCTGTCGTATGGTGCCTCCAAAGGCTTGAACTGGCCGTTTATCGTCAGTATTCCGGCAGTAGGAATTTCGTTTCTGGTTTGTGCTGCAACGGGTATTTTTTTCGGCTGGTATCCGGCAAAGAAGGCGGCTTCGTTAGACCCGATCAATGCCCTGCGGTACGAATAGTTTGGTAAATACAAATATTTCTTATACTTTTGGGGTATTATTTCAATCATAAATACAGATATGGAAACAATAGAGAAAAAAGTAATACCGGACAAGGAGTTACGAAACAAAGTACGTTTCATTACCTTTATTATTCCGGAATTTGCACGAGCCTACAAAATGGATAAACAAGAGGCTTATCTGTATCTGAAAAAATATGGTGGGCTTGATTATCTCTTTGAACATTGGTGGGCATTACATACGGATAATCCCTTTTGGACGATTCGTAGCTTATACAAAATCTGTTATCGTAATGGAGGTCCAAGATGAAAGTATATCATGGCAGTTATATGGAAATTGACCGGATAGACCTTTCGCAGTGTAAACCCCGGAAAGATTTTGGACGAGGGTTTTATGTAACCAAATTTTTTGAACAGGCGGAATTTTGGGCATACGTTTATCAACAACTCTTGCAGGAATTAGGAATAAAGCATTAGAACAATAAACATTCTCCCATGCAAAAATCCCCACTCAACTACCGCACAGCATTCTTGCTCGCTTCGGCCATCAGCCTGCTGATGAACATGCTTTTCCTGATAATGTTCTTCTACGGCAAATCCACCGCCCGAATGGACGGACATCCTCCGCATTTTTTCCGCTTAGACTTAACCCTGTTTCGCATTTTCTTTATTTTTCTGGTAGCTTTTCTGTTGTATCTCTTGAATTTCCGGTTACTGAAAAGCGCATGGTTTTCCCGGAAAGGAAAAAGAATATACAGCATCCTGACGGTTTTAGTCTGTACAGCCATTATCAGTTATGGATGTACGCTTGTGCAGATGCAATTTGAAGATTTCGGGCCTTATCCGAATCGGGCTATTGTAGGGGGAATGTTTCGCGATTATCTCATTGCTATTGTTGTGATGTTGTCCTCGCAACTGATTTTCATTTCCAACAAGCAACAACAAACAGCTTTGGAACATGAAAAATTACAATCCGAATACATGAAAACGCGCTTCATGGCGCTCAAAAATCAAGTTGACCCGCATTTCCTGTTCAATTCGTTAAATACGCTTAGCTCATTGATACAGACCGACGCCGGTAAAGCGCAGGAATATGTGCAGCAACTTTCCTACGTGTTTCGTTACACTTTGCAGAACAAAGAAATCATTACTTTGGAGGAGGAACTGAAATTCACCCTGGCCTATTGCCATCTGATGCAAATCCGCTATGGCGATAACCTCCAATTCATTCAGAATGTGGATGAAAAATACTATCTCTGTTCCATTGTTCCGTTGAGTTTGCAAACCCTGGTTGAGAATGCCATCAAACACAATGTGGTCAGCAACAGGCAACCGCTTATCATTACTTTTTCCACTTCGGAACGGGCGATGATAAAGGTTTCCAATCCTGTTCAGCCCAAAAAAGATGCGGAAAGCGGGGAAAGCATCGGACTGTCGAACCTGGCCGAGCGTTACCGCTTGCTTTGGAACGAAGAAATCACTATCCGCAATACCGGAGGAACGTTTGAAGTAGAAATACCTTTAATCGCATGAATGCCGTTATCATAGAAGACGAAATTGTTGCCGCGCAAGCTTTGCAAACCCTTATCGGCGAAGTGAGTTCCGATATACAAATTATGGCTGTGCTTCAATCCATTGACGAAAGCGTGGAATGGTTTCAAACCTGTCCGCCACCCGATTTGGTATTTATGGATATTCATTTAGCTGACGGTTCGGCTTTTACGATTTTTGAAAAAACCCGGATTTCCTGTCCCATTATTTTTACGACCGCTTACGATGAATACGCCCTGAAAGCTTTCGGAGTAAACAGCATCGATTATCTGTTGAAACCGATTAATAAAAAGGATTTGGCGAAGGCAATCGACAAATACAGAAACTTTCCGTTTCAACCCACCTACAACACCGATTGGATTAACAAACTGTTGGCGAGCATCAAACAAAATACGGTCAGCTACAAATCCTATTTTTTAGTACCGGAAAAGGACAAATTAATTCCTTTGTCAATCCACGAGATTGCCTGTATTTTTATTGATGCCAAAATGCTTAAAGCCATTACCATCCACAACCGTATTTATTATTTGGATTTGGTATTGGACGATTGGATGCGCCAGCTCGACCCGAAATTGTTTTTCCGTGCCAACCGGCAATACATCATTGCCCACAAGTCGGTAAAGGATATTTCCCTGTGGTTCGGCGGCAAATTATCCGTCAATCTCAATGTTCCCGATCATGAACGGATTGTAGTGAGTAAAGCGCGAGCCGGGGAATTTAAGAAATGGTTGGCAGGATAATTAGGCTTGTTTAAATCTTTCCAATTCGTTATAAAACGCCATGGCTTTTTCTACATATTTTCCACCGGAACCGTTTACCATGCTTCTCAGCCATTTTTTGTGCAGGTTTTCGGGTTTATGATTGATGTAAAACCAAACAGCCAGTCCTGTAAATACGCCTGTAAAAAGAATCTGAAATACAATATATATCCAATTTACTTTACCCGGAAACCAGAAATCGCTCAAATAAATCGTCGTATAAAACGGTATTTGCAAAAACATGATCCGCGAATGGTAGAGAATGGAAAGCCGGATTTTTGCCAACTGCTGCTGAATGGCAACTACACTACCTGAGAAATCAACCTCGTTTGCCATGACCAGATGGCGGATATAATCGGATAATCC
>JAISYG010000136.1 GCA_031270075.1 Dysgonamonadaceae bacterium | reverse complement strand
CGTACTCTCCTATTTCGACATCAAAAACCTCGCCGGATGGATTCAATGTCCCATCATCATGAGCGCAGGCTTGCAGGACGAAATATGTCCGCCGCACACCAACTTCGCCGGATATAACCTGATAACTTCCGAAAAACAATACCGCATTCATCACGACCACGGGCACGATACACCCGACAAATGGTACGAATTCAGAACGACATTTTTCAACGAACAAACAAAATAAATGAAGTATGAAGCCGATTCGTTTTATATTATTACTTGCTTGGTGCTTCACAGGGCTTGCCGTCACACCAACAGATGCGCAAGAGCGCTGGCGCAAAGATATTGAAGCGTTTATCACAAAGGACACGGAAAATGGCGTACACACAAACGGCATACTGTTTGTAGGGAGTTCGACATTCAATTTATGGCGTAATTTGCCCGATTACTTTCCGGGATACGCCATTACAAATCGTGGCTTTGGAGGCTCTTCGATGCGCGACGTACTTTACTTTTACGAACATCTGGTAAAGCCCCATAAACCCGCGCAACTCTTCCTGTATGAGGGAGACAATGACTTGGCAAATGATCATTATACCGTTGATGAATTTATAACCGATGTGAAATGTTTTATTCATTTAACCCACGTCTGTTTTCCGAAATGTGAGATATACATTTTGTCTATTAAACCAAGTCCGGCGCGGCAAAAGTTTTTTGGCAAATATGCGGAAGCCAATGCCCGCATGAAAGAATTGTGCGACCAAACGCCGAACTTGCGTTTCATAGATATGTGGTCGCTCATGGCCGATCCGGAAGGACAGCCTGCGGGTACTACAGATTATTTTCTCGAAGACCGTCTTCACCTGAATGTAGCAGGCTACAACCGTTGGGCCGAAGTTATTAGACCTTATTTGAAACAACAAGAGGCAACGCCCGCCACAGTAGTGTTCATGGGCAATTCCATTACAGAAGCATGGGCAGAGAATCGTCCCGCGTTTTTCAAAGACAACAACTACTTGGGACGGGGTATCAGCGGACAAACCGCTCCGCAAATGCTTTCCCGCTTCAGATCCGACGTAGTTGCACTGAAACCGCAGGTAGTTGTCATCAACGGCGGTATTAACGATATTGCCACCAACAGCGGCCCCTACGATTTTGAATTTACACTTGGAAGTATCCAGTCTATGGCGGAAATAGCCCGTGCCAACGGCATAAAAGTAATTCTCACTTCTGTGTTGCCGGCGTCGGGAATCCCGTGGCGCAAAGAAATTCCCGCCGTACCTGCAAAAGTAAATCAACTGAACGCCGCGATAAAAACCTATTGCGCCGAGAAAAATTTCACCTACGTGGACTACTATTCGCAGATGGTAAGCAACGACAGCAGTAAGGGAATGATTGAACAATATACCACAGATGGCGTTCACGTGACCGTACCCGGTTATGAAGTCATGGAAAAAATAGTGAAACAAGCCATCGATAGCCTGATTAAAAAATGAATTTATTCAAACGAAGACAGCAAGCGATAAATAAAGAATACGAACGGTTAATTACGCGGAAAAACAATCCCATTCTTCCGGGAAACGGTATTTTTGAACGCTATGAAAACCCCGTGCTGACGCGCAGTCACACGCCTGTCTTCTGGCGTTACGATTTGAATTCCGAAACAAATCCCTACTTCATGGAACGTTTCGGAATAGGCGGCACATTCAACGCCGGTGCGATAAAATGGAACGGAAAATACCTGCTGGTGGCACGCGTGGAAGGCAGCGACCGCAAGTCGTTTTTCGCCGTAGCCGAAAGTCCGAACGGCATAGACAACTTTCATTTTTGGGACTACCCCATCACGATGCCCGAAACGGACAACCCGGCCACAAATATTTACGACATGCGCCTCACTGCCCACGAAGACGGCTGGGTGTACGGCATTTTCTGCGTAGAGCGCAAAGATCCCGCCGCAAATGACCTCTGGTCGGCGGTGGCGACAGCGGGAATTGCCCGCACTAAAGATTTGGTCACGTGGGAACGCTTGCCCGACTTGAAATCGAAGAGCCAGCAGCGCAACGTGGTGTTGCACCCTGAATTTGTGCACGGCAAATATGCGCTCTACACCCGTCCGCAAGACGGCTTTATTGACGCCGGAAGCGGCAGTGGCATTGGTTGGACATTGGTTGACGACATCACCCGCGCCGAAGTGAAAGAAGAAATCATCATCAATTTCCGCCATTACCATACTATCAAAGAAGCGAAGAACGGCGAGGGGCCGCACCCTATCAAAACACCGAAAGGATGGCTGCACCTGGCGCACGGCGTGCGCGGATGCGCGGCGGGATTGCGTTATGTGCTCTACCTCTACTTGACGGATTTGGAACACCCCGAAAAATTGATTGCCGAACCCGCCGGTCATCTCATCGCGCCCACCAACGGCGAGCGCATAGGCGACGTGTCGAACGTTGCGTTTTCCAACGGCTGGATTGTGGACGACGACGGCACGGTTTTCCTTTATTACGCTTCCAGCGACACGCGCATGCACGTCGCCGTGTCGTCGGTTGACCGCCTGCTGGACTACTGCCTGCACACCGCCCCCGACGGCTACTGCACCGCCGCGTCGGTCGCCACGCTGACGGAGTTGATTCGAAAAAACCTCTCAGGAGTTAAAAGTTAAGAACTAAAAATTAAAAACTAAAAGTTAAGAATAAGAATTATGGGAAAGAAAGAATCAGTATTGAGAGAGAAAAGCTATGAATTTGCAGTTAGGATAGTAAAACTTTCTCAGTTTTTGCAAAATAAAAAGAAAGAATTTATATTAAACAAACAAATTCTAAGAAGCGGAACAGCTATAGGTGCATTAATTCGCGAGGCGGAATTTGCCCAAAGTAATGCGGATTTTATCCATAAACTTAGCATATCACTGAAAGAGGCAAATGAAACGGCTTATTGGCTCTCATTACTCAAAGATACGGACTATGTAGATTTGAATTTATATAAAAGTTTTTCTCAAGATTGTGCCGGATTGGTTTCCATGCTTGTTTCCAGTATTAAAACCTTAAAGACAAAAACACCCTAACTTTTAACTTTTAGTTTTTAACTTTTAACTTATGAAAATCTCCCTAAAAGAAAAAATCGGCTACGGCCTTGGTGATGCAGCATCGTCGATGTTCTGGAAAATTTTCGGGATGTATGCGCTGTTTTTTTACACCGATGTTTTTGGAATTACGGCCAAAGCGGCTGCGTTAATGTTCCTGATTGCACGGTTGTGGGATTCATTTTTCGATGTGATTGTGGGCGTTGTTGCCGATCGTACGCAATCACGTTGGGGAAAATATCGCCCCTATTTGCTCTGGTTTGCCGTTCCG
>JAISYG010000046.1 GCA_031270075.1 Dysgonamonadaceae bacterium | reverse complement strand
AGCCGTTTTGGATTGAGGTCGGGCAAAAAGGTGTTGCGTAATTCATCGGCGCGTTCAAAATTGATATACGCCATTTGCCGATATTCCTGCTTGCCGAACTCTTGCATAAGCCAGGTTTTACCTACCTGTCTTGCCCCAAGAAATATGAGCGGTTTTTTGTTGTTATCTAATTTCCACTCTATTAATTTTTTAATTGCACTTCTATACATTTTTCTGAACGATTATTTAGATAATAACTACATTTTTCTGAACGAAATATTGCTGCAAAGGTACACTTTTTATTATAATAATCCGGTGTATTCGTGGCAAAACAAAAAAACTGACAGTTCTGCAACTGTCGGGCAAATATATTTTCATCCAACTTGGGAAGTATGACATTGGAAAGATTTATAGGATTGTAGGATTAATAGGATTGCCTTCGGACGCAAATAATCCTACTAATCCTACAAATCCTAATCAGGGTTGCTTATATCTGACCAACGCCTCGATATAATAATAATCGGCATAGATAATCGAAGCGTCTATTTCCGAACCGTTGGGATAATGTCCGGTAGAATGTAAGAGAAACGACGGTTTTGCCGTTCCACTTTGATACTTGTCCGAAGATAATTCGGCAAGCATATTGATTGCGGCGGTTTGATATTTTGCAGACTTTTCCCTGTTGTCTTCCAGTTGCGACAGTTCCAGCAATGCCGATGCGGTAATTGCCGCAGCCGAAGCGTCGCGCGGTTCTTCGGGAATATTGGGCGCATCGAAATCCCAGTACGGCACATATTCGCCTTCCGGCAAGCGGGACAAATACAGGTCGGTTACTTTTTCGGCAAAACGAAGGAATTTTTTATCGCCCGTTTCTCGATAAACCATTGTATAACCGTAAATCGCCCATGACTGACCTCTTGCCCATAACGAAGAATCAGCGTATCCCTGATGCGTTACGCCTTTGATGAAATGACCGTCAATCGTATCGTAAATGGCAACGTGATAGCAACCGCCATCTTCGCGAAAACCGTTCTTCATAGTGGTTTCAGCGTGTTTCACGGCAATATCGTAAAGTTTTTTGTTGCCGCCGTTTTTCGCCGCCCAGAACAGCATTTCCAGATTTATCATATTGTCGATAATGGTGTTGTGTCCGCCGTACAAGTCCACATTGCGGGGCCATGAGAGAATTGTGCCGGCTTTTGGATTATACAGGGTTGCCAGGGTATCGGCTTCGTTCAGGATAATTTGTTTATCGGCTTCGTTTCCGGTCAGGCGATAAGCGTTGCCGTAGCTGCAAAATATCTGGAAACCCAAATCGTGGTCGTAAGCCGGCAGCTTGGTTAGCGGCTCCAATAAATCGGTGTAATAACGGGCAATATCCGCATCTGCCGGCGACTGCGTGTTTTCATAATTGTACCACAGAATACCCGGAAAGAAACCGGCTGTCCATTCGGAAATTGTGATATCCGCCGTTTTCCACCGGGTTAAACTGTCGGCGATATTCTTCGGCATCCGGTTGTCGGCGCTTATTTCTTTGAGCGTCCGTTCAATTTGGGAACGGCAATAATTCAATTCCCTGTCCACATCCAACTGATTGGATTGTTTTACGCTACAGCCTGCCAAACAGAGTATAGCTACACTAAAAATCATACTATTTTTCATTTATTTATATTTTTATTTTTTTTTACTCTAAACCAATCAATGTCTGCCCATGAACGGCTTGTTCCGGCGGTTTTATTCATAATAAAGAACCCCATTTTTGCGCCGATCCATTTGCCTTGACGGGCTTGAAACGGTTCTCCGAACGGATAAAATTCCTTCCCGTCCACGCTGTACGAGAACGTACACAACGCGCCTTCCTTTACATCCACCCGGAAATAAAAGACGACTTCGTGAACGGGCGTTTGATAATTCCGCCGTTTATCTATTTGCAGGTTTTGCAACGGAATTTCAGCTGCTTTTCTTTCCGGACTTTTTTGTTCGGCGTCGCGACAGGTTATATGTTCCAGCGCGTAGCCATCGCCTTTTTTCACCAACGCAATACAGGAATAATCCCAACCCATTACGATCAATCCTGCTTTATCGCCGTCGTTATGCAACACGGCGGATATTTTGGCTGTGGCGGTACATTCGGGCGCTGTAAGTTTTTGCAGCAACAAGTTGGGGACATCCCAAAAATTAGTAAAATTTTCAGGGAAATACTGTCCGTACATCCGCAAATAACCGTTCGCGGAAGGAAAGGCCCAGGCCTGTCCGGGATTGGCGTGCCACTGCCATTGCAAACCCAACCTGTCCGAATCAAATTCATCACTTTCCTGCGGCGTTTCTATCGGAAAGGTTTTGCCGACGTCGGGGTTTTTATACGTCAAAACAGGTTCGCCGCAATAGTTCTTGTCGTTGACGCCCATCACCGGAAAACCGTCTTTCCACACGACCGGCTGCAAATGGAGGATGCGGCCGTAAGCGCCTTTGTCCTGAAAGTGCATGAACCACCATTCGCCGGTTGGCGTATCGACCAAGCCGCCCTGATGAGGACCGTTAACGCCGGTCGCGCCTTGCGCCAGTACCCGTTTGGCTTCATACGGTCCGTAAACGTTTTTCGAGCGCATTGCCAATTGCCAACCGGTTGCAACGCCGCCCGCAGGCGCGAGAATGTAGTAATAACCGTCTTTTTTGTAGAATTTCCCGCCTTCTACGGTATAGTTGGTTCCGTCGTTTCCGTCGAAGACGAGTGTTTCTTTTCCTGTGGCTTTTGTGCCGTCGCCGTTCAGTTTGCAGACAGTCAGGATGCTGTTCAATCCGGCGCGGCTGTTCGCCCAGGCGTGAACAAGATATACCTTGCCGTCGTCGTCGAACAGGGGGCTGGGGTCGATTCTTCCTTTTCCGGGTAAAACGAGTCTGGGTTCGTCCCATTTGCCAGCGACGTCTTTTGTTTTAACGACGTAGATACCGAAATCGGGGTCGCCCCAGTAAATGTAAAATTCGCCTTTGTGATGACGGATGCAGGGCGCCCAGACGCCTTTGCCGTGTTGGGGCGCATTGAAAAAGTTTGCCGGTTCCACGCCTTCCATGCGTAGTTCGGGCAGGGCATGGTTGATGATTTTCCAGTTAATCAAATCTTTGGAATGAAGAATCGGCAAGCCCGGCACGCAGTTGAAACTTGAGGCCGTCATGTAGTAGTCGTCGCCGACTCGGATAAGGTCGGGATCGGAATAGTCGGCGTACAGAACGGGGTTTTTGTAGGTTCCGTCGCCGTTGTCGGAAATCCAGGTTTGTGCGTGCGTACTTTGAATCCCTGCCATGAAAATGCAGATAAATAAGACTGTCGTTTTCATCTTTCAATCGTTAAATAGTAAAGACCCGAAAGCAGGCTCGTCGCGCTCGAAGCCTTCGGGACGGATTTTTTTCAAAACTTCCAATGTGTAGGGCATCGGAAAACCTTTTCTGCGCATAAAATGGTTGTATGCAATTTCGTATATCGGGCGAAATGCGCCGCGCGATTTTTCGGAAATCACCGCCCAGCCGCAATATTTGCCGGTAACGTCCGTCCACTGTTTAAATGGCACGTCGTAGCCGAGATTGTATTTTGCCACATATTCGTAGCCTTTCAGCAGGCGGTTGTCGAGGGCTGAATAGAGGTCGTCGCCCTGCTGCCATGCAAGTTCGCAGACGGTTGCCATTGCGCCGAGCGCCAATTGCGGGTGTCCCTGGTCGCGTCCCGATTCCTGCGTTTGGCCGGTTTCGCCGTCGATATAATTGGCAATTGTGCCGTTGTCATCGGCGTGGAGGTAGAAATCCTTTGCCCTGTCGTACATTTTCCGGTCGTCGAAACAGATGCCGGCGGCCATGTATGTTTTCGTAACTACCGGGCCCCAGTTGCCGTTGGTGTAGGGCGGCGCGGCGTAGAAAGCGTCCATGATGGGGATAAACAGGCGTTTGAACATCTGTTCGATTTTCCCGATTTTCTTTTTGGAAACGCCGGAATAAGTATGTTTCAGGATTTCCAGTGAATAGATTATTTTAAAACCTTCCAGACCGGCAAGCAGCGGCGCATCGTTGGTTTTGGGAATCATTTGCAGGGAATCGGCATAAGTGGAGAGGATTGCGAGCGATTTTTCGGCGTGAGCCTTATTGCCGGTTAACATCCACATCAGCGAATTGAGGTATGCCGCCGAAAAGTCGGATTCCATTTTGCCTTTCGTGTAGCCAAAAGCGCCGTCGCGGGAAATGACGCGGAAAGGCCCCTTCATTTTGTAATCAGCTTGGGCGCAGGGGTGTTCCTTGAGCAGCAGGAACGAGCCGTAAGCCGGTTCAACCTGTTCTTCTATCAAAATGCACATGTATTTTATCCTTTCGCCGGTGTGCAGTACGCCCGGATGAGTGAATTTTTGTGCGTGTACATTCAAAACCGTGCCGAACAGAATCAGCAAAACGGTAATGATAATTTTATTGTGGTTCATACTTCTTTTATTTCGTAATTTTTAATTCGTAATTGAATAGCCGCTCCGCCGCTCGCCTTTAATTGAAATCTCAATACGCCTTTTTGACTGACGACTTTTTCAGAAACTGCAACTTTTGTACGTGTTTCTATTTTGTCGTCATCGGTATAGATTTTAGCGATGTATTTTTGCCCTTTATCCAAAAAGGCGAGGGGAATGGAAATTTCGCGGGCGTCGTTGTTGGTAATTGCGCCGAGAAACCAGTCGTTGCCCGAACGTCGCGCCGTGATAATGTATTCGCCGATAGCGCCGTCGATTATTTTAGTGTCGTCCCAAACGGTTGGGATGCTGTCGAAAAACGCCACTTCCGGCTCGCCATTGTAGCGGTCGGGCGTGTCGTACCAGTAGAGAAATTGCAGGGGACTGTAATACACCGCAGCAAGTGCAAGCTGGTGCGCGTGAGTGGTTTTGATGCGCGGGTCGAAATAGCAAATCGTGTAGTCGCCCGCGCCTGCAAGGAAGCGTGTGAAAGGCAGAATCGTGTTGTGCGTAGCGTCGGGAAATTCTTCGTTGCCGCGGATACC
>JAISYG010000014.1 GCA_031270075.1 Dysgonamonadaceae bacterium | reverse complement strand
TTAACGTCGCCCTTCGTTAAGGGGTTATCATAGAGATAGGCCCTTACTTTGTGCAAAATGTTTGTTGACATAACACATAAAAATTAAATGGTAAATACTATAGTTTGCGCAATGCGCGGTAAATGGTACGTGGTAAATGGTCGACGGTAAACGGTGCACGAGAAAGGCGCACAACAACCGTTGGGGTGTCGTGTACCGTAGACCGTGTATCGTGCAGCGAATGCACGAAGCAATGCAGTAACTTACTGATTTGTAATTGAGTACAAGGGGGGGGGAAACGGCAATGCCCGTTGAGAATCGTTCGGATGGCGATTCGTAGAGCGGATGAATTCCTGTGTGTTTCTTCCTGTGCCGTTCATAATTTCAAACTGTTTTACTGTTTTCGCTGGTTTCCAGCGATTTTACCGATGCAAATGTAGTGTTTTATTTGTATTCTATCAAATTTTGGTTTATTTTTTTTTGCGGCCACCCTGGTGATACGGATGAGGGTTCATTGGAAAGTATTTTTTTGTATTATTCGGTCGCCGAATCATTTGTCTTTTCCAATATTCTCCGTACATTTGCCCCCGCAATGGAATTAAAGAAGGCTCCTCATGCGGATTTGGAAAATGAACGAACGACTTTTTTCTTATTGGGATTGACAGTCGTTCTGTCTGTTTTATTCATTTTGCTGGAGTGGAGCAGTGAAGATTCATTGCCGTCCGAATGGAACGGAGTGCCTGCCATCGTTATAGAAAACGAATACATCGAAGAAATACCGCTCGCCTCCCCGGTAGCATCGGAAACGCTACCGGAAATACCGGAACAAGAAGCGCCGAAAGTCGTATATGAAGATTATAATGTAGTGGAAGAGGCTCCGGTAGAACCGGAAGCCATGCCGGAAGTCGGTCGGGAAGCAAGTGTTTTGGAAGCGCCGGAAACAACACCAGCATTGTCCGAAACGCCGACTGAGGAACCACCGGTTTCGGAGGCCGATGTGATGCCTCAATATCCGGGTGGGTATGCCGCCATGAACCGCTATCTGTTTACCCACCTGAAATATCCGGCTTCCGCTTCGAGTCAACGCATCGAAGGGCGCGTGTGGTGTTCGTTTATAGTCAATAAAGAGGGTAGTTTGACCGATATTCGGGTCGAAAGAAAGGTGTATATCTCCTTGGATCAGGAAGCCTTGCGGGTATTGCAAACCATGCCTGCATGGACGCCGGGAACGTTGCGAGGCCGTCCCGTGGCGGTTAAAGTCTATTTGCCGATTGTATTTAAATTATAACAGTATGAATTTTGAAGAAGCATTGTCCTTAGTTACCGGAAAGATAGCGGATATTCGTTATCCCAAACAACCGGCGCGCCTGTATGAACCGGTTGCCTATCTGTTGGCGATGAAAGGGAAGAAAATCCGTCCGGCGCTTACGCTGCTGACCTGTCATTTATTCAAAGAAGATGTCCATGAAGCGATTCCGGTGGCCTTGGCCTGGGAAATCTTTCATAATTTTACTTTGATGCACGACGACTTGATGGATAATGCGGATATCCGGCGGGGACAACCTTCGGTACATAAAAAATGGAATGACAATACCGCCATTCTTTCGGGCGATGCCATGTTGATACTTGCCTATAAACAGTTGGCCCGATCGTCCGGGGCGTATCTCAAAAAACTGCTGGATTTGTTTTCTACGACAGCGGCCGAGATTTGTGAGGGACAGGAATGCGACATGCAATTTGAAGAACGTTGGGATGTCAGAGAAGAAGAATACATGGATATGATACGGCTGAAAACGTCCGTCCTGCTGGGCGCATGTATGAAATCGGGAGCCATTGTGGGCGACGCCGATTCCAAGGATCAGGATTTGTTATACGATTTCGGTATTCATCTGGGTATTGCTTTTCAAATACAGGACGATGTGTTGGATGTTTACGGCGACGCATCCGCATTCGGCAAAACGATTGGCGGCGATATTGTATGCAATAAAAAAACGTATCTGCTTATTAAAGCATTGAATGAAGCGGAAGACAAAGAGAAACGGGAACTGTTGCGTTGGATGAAGGTGAGCGATCTGCCGGAAAAAAAGATTCAGGCGGTAACAGCGATTTACGACCGCTTGTTGGTGAAAGACAAGGCGCGTGGCCAGATGGAAGAGTATTACTGGAAAGCGATCCGCTCTTTGGAAGAAGTAAATGTATCGGATGATAAAAAACTTGTTCTGCAAGCATTGGCTAAAGAATTAATCCATCGTCAATCGTAAAAACTACAGATATGCCAGCAAAAAGATTACCGGATACCGATGAAGAACGAATGTTCGTGTTGGAAACCATCCTCCATCAGGAAGAAATAGAGGAAAAAAACGTTCTTTCGTTGGTAGAACTATACGATATACAGAATTTCCGAATAGCTTACGAAGGAGCGTATATGTATGCCCGGCAATCGTCGGAAGATGAAGCTGCCGCTGCTACACATTGCCTGCAATTGTTTCAAAATGCACAATTGTATATTTCCCATTTTATTCAGGTACTCTATCTGGCTACCGTTCGCAATGAAGTGAAAGCGGAGAATCTGGCTTTGTACGGTTTGGTGTTCAGTGATGATTTTACCGTACCCGACCTTTCGACCGAAGAGGCTGTTCTCGAATGGGGCGAACAGCTGATTAACGGAGAGGCCGCACGCATTGCCCAAGGCGGAACGGCTATGTATAATCCGGCCATTACCAAAGTGAAAGTTCATTACGATTTATTCAAGGAAGCCGTTTACAGTCTGAAAATATACCGTCAGAGTCTGGCTCGCACGCAGGAAAGGCTGAACGACCTGCGGGACAAAGCCGATAGCTTTATCTGGACAGCCTGGACAAAAGTCGAATTTACTTACGGCGCTTTACCGCCCAAAGAACGCGACAAAAAATACCAGGATTACAGTATTCATTTTTATCATAACAGTGGAGAACAATTAAATGTATTTGGTTGATACGCATACGCATATTTATTTGGATGCATTTGATGCCGATTTACCGGATGTGATGCGTAGAGCGCTGGAAGCCGGTGTAGTGGCTTTTTGCTTGCCGGGTATTGATGTCCAATCCCTTCCCCGGTTGAAAGCCCTGTGTGCGCATTATCCCGGCCGGTGCTTTCCGATGTTGGGTTTGCATCCCACGAATGTAGGTCCGGATTATCCAAAAGACTTGGCTCTTTTGCGTGCGGAGTTGGATACAAGCCCTTCTATTGGCATTGGTGAAATCGGTGTCGACCTTCATTGGAATAGCGATTATCTCCATGAACAGCAGGCGGCCTTTGAAGAACAGCTCCGTTGGAGTATCGAGAAAGATTTGCCGGTGGCCATTCACATGCGCGAAGCATTTCCCCAGGTTTTCGACAGTCTGCATAAGGTTGGGATAGACAAACTCCGGGGCGTATTCCACAGTTTTGGCGGCCATCGCGAGGAGTTGGAAGAGATTCTGCGTTATCCGCAATTTCTGTTGGGCATCAACGGGGTAGTAACCTATAAAAATACGGATATCCGCGAATATCTCACAATGGCGCCTCTGGAACGATTGGTTTTGGAAACGGATGCGCCTTATCTTCCGCCCGTACCCTACCGTGGTAAACGGAACGAACCGGCTTACGTGGCGTTGATAGCGCAAAAAGTAGCGGAAGTGTATGGTGTTCCGGTAGAAAAGGTAGCGGCAAAAACGACGGAGAATGCTACGAAGCTTTGGCGGCTTCTATTGCCACCACCCGCTTGAACGCTTTCACGCCATTCATGCTTTGCACCACCCGTTTGGCTTCTTTATCCGGCACTTCAAAAAACGAGAAATTCTTCATCAGGTCGATGCGGCCGACGGTTACTTTCCTGCCCTTGATCGAATCGTTCATCAAACCGATAAGGCTGTGTGGGGTTAAGCCGTCCGTTTTCCCTAAATTGATGAAAAGGCGGGTATAGCCTTTTTCCGATGCGCGACCGCTTCCTTTGAAGGAACCGGAATCCCGTTTCTCGTTTCGTTTAAGGAACTCGTTTCGGTTTTCATTCCGGAATTTGTCCGGCCGGTTCTTTTGATATTCCTGCGGCGTTTCGATTTCGCTGGCTTCCTGGTAGTAATCAATCAGGAGGTTAAACTCGTGTGAAATCAAGCGTTTGATAATATCTTCCTTGTCTAACCAATCCAATTTGCGGTAAATCGACGGCAGGATGTCCTGGATTTCCTCTTCGTTGACTTTCACCTTTTCCAGTTTGTCGATAAAACTGAACAGCTGTCTTTCGCAAATCTGTTTACCGGAAGGGACAAGGCCTTGCTCGAACGTTTTGAGAATGCCTTTTTCGATATCTTTGATTTTGCGTTTTTCTTTCAGGTGGACGATAGCGATAGAAGTTCCGGTTTTGCCTGCCCGTCCTGTTCGTCCGCTGCGATGGGTATACGATTCCACATCGTCGGGCAATCCGTAGTGGATAATGTGAGTCAGGTCGTCGACATCCAAGCCACGAGCAGCCACATCGGTTGCCACTAACAATTGGATGTTTCGCAAACGGAATTTCTGCATCACATAATCGCGTTGCACTTGCGAGAGATCGCCGTGCAACGAATCGGCATTATAGCCGTCTTTGATAAGCAAATCGGCGATTTCCTGTGTTTCTTTTTTGGTGCGGCAGAAAACAATACCGTAGATATTCGGATTGTAATCGGCCAGTCGTTTTAACACCAAATATTTATCCTTGGCATTGACCATATAGTACATGTGCCGGACGTTCTGTGCGCCTTCGTTTTTGCGTCCAATGATAATTTCGTGCGGATTGCGCATGTACTTTTTGGTAATCCGGGCGATACCGGTCGGCATGGTGGCCGAAAAGAGCAGCATGTTTCGCTCTGCGGGAATGTGGGAAAGGATTTCGTCGATGTCTTCGGAAAAACCCATGCTTAACATTTCGTCGGCTTCATCTAAGACCACATTTTTCACCAATTGCAAATCCACCGTTTGGCGGTTGATGAGGTCGATCAGCCGTCCGGGAGTAGCTACAATCACATGCACGCCGCGTCGCAAAGCCCGTATTTGGCTTTCGATGCTCGAGCCGCCGTAAACCGGAATCACTTTCAAATGGTCGATGTATTTGGAATAATCGTTCAGGTCGCCGGCTATCTGCAAACACAATTCACGCGTGGGACAGAGAACCACAGCCTGCGGTTGAAAGTCGTCTATACGGATTTTCTGGAGGATGGGAAGTCCGAAAGCGGCCGTTTTGCCGGTTCCGGTTTGCGCCAAGGCAATGACTTCATTTCCACTGCCGAGCAAACAGGGAATCACTTCCTCCTGTACCGGCATCGGGTTTTCGTAACCCATTTCTGTAATTGCCCGCACAATATTGGGGGCAACTCCTAATTCTTCAAATGTTTTCAAGATCGAATTTATTAAATCGGGCGCAAAGGTACGATATTAATTGCAAATAATAAATAGTAACGTATGAAAATAACCTATGTTAGCT
>JAISYG010000104.1 GCA_031270075.1 Dysgonamonadaceae bacterium | reverse complement strand
AATATTTACTGGGATAATACGACTAAGCGGCTTACGTTTGTTCCGTACAGCGAAACTCCGTCGTCGGTTCCCGAAAACCAATACCAGGGTGTCTTTTTCAAATTTGGTTCGTTGATAGGGATTTCTCCTAAGGGTGCGGATGCTTGGAATAATTCTACTACTCCTCTGTTTGTTCCGCCAACACTATCAGGAGGGCATGGAGAGTGGTACATTACTTCGGCTGATGGCTCGCTTACAGATGCTGGTCTGCCCACTGAACTTATCGGTAGTCCCGTCTATAGTCATACAAACGAACAAGGAACTCTTTGGACAGGTACGAATTATGCCGCTATTCCCTACGCGAGAGGTTATATGGAAATGGCCGATCCTCGTCAAGATCGTTACGTCATCAACATGCCGGCGGATAGTTTAGTCGAGTTTAAGGGGGATATTTGTAAGTATATCGATCCGGCTTACCGGTTGCCGGTGGCGTATGAGTTTGGTAGGTTCCATTCCACTAATTGGGAGACTGCAAACACTCTTTTTGGATGGACAAAGGTGGGCATGTGGAATACTGCTACGTCTGATAAGGCGGATGGTACTTACATCAATACAGATAATACCGGTGTCAAGTGGGGTTGGACGGAGAACTTTTTCCCCGCTTCGGGGAGTCGTTCTGCGTACAACATCAATGCGGTGAACGATACGGGTCAATCCTGCTCCTACTGGAGTGGCTCAATGCACCTTTCAACCAACGGGGGAAGTCTGTTCTCCAACAATAACAGCATTGCCGCGAGCGCCAGCATCAATCGTAATAACGGTCTTCCGGTACGGTGTATCTTGCAAGAATAGAGTTGTTTTGTGGGGTTTTTCTATTGCTGCGAAATTTCCTCAACAACACTCACGGCTTTCCCGACGGTATCCACACGCTGAATGCTCAGCAAGCGCCGGTTATTCTTCTCGGACAAGCGGCAAGTTTTACTGTTCTTCTTGGCAAATTCCAGCAACTTATCGAAAGCGGCGCTTTGGTAATACGGCGATTCGGGATTGGTAACTAAGTAAACGGTCATAGAGCCGTTTTTCAGAATGATTTTAGCAATTCCCAGGTTCTTCGCTATCCGGCGCAAGCGGACAATCCGGATCAGTTCTTCGCCTTTTTCCGGAATGGGGCCGAAGCGGTCTTGCAGTTTTGCACGGAAATGTTCGATACCGGCTTCGTCTTCCATGCCGTCCAGTTCGCGATAGAGCAGGATGCGCTCCGAATCGCTGGGAATATACGTTGCAGGAAACAAGAGTTCCAAATCGCTTTCGATATTGGTTTCCGTAACATAGTTCTCGCCGGTATCTATTTCGTTTTCATCTTTATAGAGTTCGTAAAACTCTTCGTTCTTCAATTCCTGAACGGCTTCGGAAAGGATTTTCCGGTAGGTTTCATATCCGAGGTCGGCGATAAAGCCGCTTTGTTCGGCTCCCAGCATATTGCCGGCGCCGCGGATATCCAAATCCTGCATGGCAATGTGGATGCCGCTACCCAGTTCCGAGAAATTCTCGATGGCCTGCAAACGGCGGCGGGCTTCGGGCGTTATCTCCGACAGCGGCGGCGAAAGCAGGTAACAGAAAGCCTTGTGATTGCTGCGCCCCACCCTGCCCCGCAACTGGTGCAAATCGCTTAAACCGAAACGATGGGCGCTGTTGACAATCATGGTATTGGCATTCGGGATGTCGATACCGTTTTCGATGATGGAAGTCGCCACCAGCACATCGTATTCATAATTGGCAAAATCGAGAATGATCTGTTCCAAAACCGACGGCTCCATTTGTCCGTGGCCGACGGCAATCCGGGCGTCCGGGACTTCTTTCTTCACCAGAGCGGCCAGATCCTGCAAATTGGAAATGCGGTTATTGATGATGAAAACCTGCCCGTTGCGGCTCATCTCGAAGTTCACGGCTTCGCGGATAATATCGCTGCTGAAACGGTGCACCTCGGTGTGAATGGGATAGCGATTGGGCGGCGGCGTGGAAATATTCGATAAATCGCGGGCGCCCATCAGGCTGAATTGCAGCGTCCGGGGAATGGGCGTAGCCGTCAGCGTCAGCGTATCGACATTCACTTTCAACTGTTTGAGCTTTTCTTTCACACTGACGCCAAATTTTTGTTCTTCGTCTACAATCAGCAATCCCAAGTCCTTGAATCGAACGTCTTTGCCGATAAGGCGATGCGTTCCTATCAGGATATCTATTTTCCCGTCTTTCAGTTTTTGCAGCATTTCTTTGGTTGTTTTAGGCGTGCGGGCGCGGGAAAGGTAATCGACCGTTACCGGAAAATCGGCCAAGCGCTCCCGGAAGGTATTGTAATGCTGGAAAGCCAACAATGTAGTCGGAACCAGCACCGCCGCCTGTTTGCCGTCGACAACGGCTTTGAAGGCCGCACGGATAGCTACTTCGGTTTTACCGAAACCCACATCGCCGCACACCAGCCGATCCATCGGGCGCGCACTTTCCATGTCCTGCTTAATATCGTTGGTGGCTTTCAACTGGTCGGGCGTATCTTCATAAATAAACGAGGCTTCCAGTTCCCTTTGTAAATAGGTATCGGGCGAAAACGCAAAACCCTGCTCCTCCCTCCGCTGCGAATAGAGCAAAATCAGGTCTTTGGCAATGTCTTTGACTTTTTTCTTGGTTCGGTCTTTCAGGTTTTCCCATGCGCCGGATCCCAGTTTGTTGAGGCGGGGCGGTTCATTCTCTTTGCCTTTGTATTTCGAGATTTTATGCAGATTATGAATACTGACGAAGATCATATCGTCGTTCAAAAAAGTCATTTTGATCACTTCCTGCATCTTGCCGTTCATTTCCGTGCGAAGCAATCCGCCGAACTTGCCGATGCCGTGGTCTAAGTGCACTAAGAAATCGCCCGGCTGAAACTGTTGCAGTTCTTTGAGCGACAAAGCAATTTTTCCCGAACGCGCTTTCTCGGATTTCAGGTTGTATTTGTGATAGCGGTCGAAGAGTTGGTGATCGGTAAAGAGGCAGATGCGCAGGGTTTTGTCGATAAATCCTTCGTGCAGGGTTTGCAGCGTCGGAGTAAACCGGATGTTATCGCCCCGGTCATCAAAAATCGACTGGATGCGTTTGATTTGCTTTTCGTTATTGCTTAAGATATAGAGCGTATAGCCCTCGTCCATCTTTTCCCTGAAAGAGGTGGCGACCCATTCAAAGTTTTTATGATACGACAGTTGCAGTTCGGTAGAAAAGGGCACGACGACGCTCCCCTCATGGCAGGCAGAGAGATGGATCCGCGTGTATGGGGCAAGCGTTTCTTTCATGATTTCCGCCGGCGTCAACAAAAGCCGGATTTGTTCGAGCGATGCAAAAGCTTCCTCGTTCGTCAAAACGGGCGCTTCGTTCCACAGCGAATGCAGTTTGTCGTAGACCCATTCTTCGTTCCGGAAAACGATTTTCGTGCTGTCCGGCAGATACGAAAGCAGGGTGGCATCGCCTTCGTCCGATTGCGCCGAAAGAATCGAAACCGTTTCCAGTCGCTCTTTGGATAATTGCGTTTCTACATCGAAACTGCGAATGCTTTCCACCTCATCCCCGAAAAAATCAATCCGGTAAGGATATTCGTTGGAAAACGAGAAGACATCAATAATCGAGCCTCGCACGGCGTACTGTCCGGGTTCGTACACATAATCCGTCCATTCAAACCCGTAGGACTCCAGGACATCGGAAACAAACGCCGTGTCGATTTTTTCGTTGACGCTAATGGTCAGCGTATTGTTTTTCAGTCGTTCTCCCGAAACCACTTTCTCGGCCAGCGCTTCCGGGTAAGTAATCAGCAGGCAAGGTTGCGGACTATTATTCAACCGGCTCAGCACTTCGGTGCGCAGGATTTCGTTGGCGGCGTCTTTCTGCCCGTAGCGAATGTTCCGTTTGAAGAGCGAAGGAAAAAACAGCACGTCCGTTTCGTTGAGAATTTGACAACAATCGTGGTAAAAATATCCGGCTTCCTCCAAATCATTTAAAATACAAAGGATGTGGTTTTCCTTCGATTGAGCAAACACCGAAGCGCAAACCATACTCGCCGCCGAACCGGTTAATCCTTTCAGGCCAATATCCCTTCCGGGTTCATGAAGCGTTGAAAGAAGCGCTTTTACACCCGGATGTTCGGCGTAAAGGCTTTGTAACAGGGAAGTGTTCAATGTGATAAAATTTGTGCAAAAGTACATGAAAAGCCCGGGTTTTCCAAACGCCTGAGATAGAAACTAAGCGCATCCATACAGGACGGTTTTGCTTGCAATACAAAAAAAAACCGTATCTTTGCGCGTTGAAACCCTTAAAAAAAGAATATACATGTCTGTAATCATTAAAGAAGTAACAAATAAAACCGCGTTGCGGAAATTTGTGAAATTCAATATTGAATTGTACGAAGGCAATCCCTATCATGTTCCCGGACTGATTTCCGACGAAATCATGACGCTGGACAGGGACAAAAATCCGGCTTTCGACTTTTGCGAAGCCATCTATTTCCTTGCGTACAGGAACGATACGATTGTAGGGCGAATAGCCGGCCTCATTAATCACCGCGCCAACGAAATCTGGAAGCAGAAGTACGCCCGCTTTGGTTTTTTCGACTTTATTGATGACGAAGAAGTGTCGAAAGCTTTATTCAATGCGGTAGAAAAGTGGGCTGTACAAAAAGGCATGAACGGCATTCAAGGACCCCTGGGATTTACCGACCTCGACCACGAGGGCTTGCTTATCTGGGGATTCGACCGGGTGGGAACGATGGCTACCGCTTACAGTTTCCCTTATTACCAACAACATCTGGCCAAGTTGGGATACGTGAAAGAGCAGGATTGGCAGGAATTTCAAATACAGATTCCCGAAACTGTGCCCGATAAATACCGGCGGATTGCCGAAATCGCCTTGAGGCGCTACGGACTGAAAGTCTTGAAATTCAAACACACACGGGAAATATGGCCCTATGCGCGGAAAATCTTCCAGTTAGTCAACGATGCCTACAAACCGATTTATGGCTATTCGGAATTGTCGCCCCGCCAGATTGAATATTACATCAAGATGTATATCCCCCTGTTGCGTCTGGACTTTATTACCCTTATTGCACGGGAATCGGACGATGCCATCGTCGGTCTGGGACTGACTTTGCCCAGCCTGTCGCCGGCCCTGAAAAAAGCGAAGGGCACGCTGATTCCCTTCGGCTGGTACTACCTGCTGAAAGCGCTGTACGGCAAAGGCGAAGTGGTGGATTTATACATCATGGGCGTATTGCCCGAATACCAGAACAAGGGAGTGAACGCCATCATCTTTTACGATTTGATTCCGATTTTCAATAAAGCCGGCATCAAGTATGCGGAAAGCAATCCCGAACTGGAAATCAACCGGAAAATGCAGTCGCAGTGGGAGGATTTCGATGCCAAGCATGTACGCACCCGCCGCGCATTTATTAAACAGCTGTAAATGGAACAAACGGTTAAATACGACGAAGACAATATTAAAACCCTGGAATGGTGGGAGCACATCCGCCTCCGCCCCGGAATGTATATCGGCAAATTAGGCGATGGAACTTATTCCGACGATGGTATTTATGTCCTCCTGAAAGAAGTGATGGACAATTCCATCGACGAATACATGATGGGCTTCGGTAAACACATCGACATCAGCATCGACAACGGAGTAGTAACGGTTCGCGACTACGGCCGGGGCATTCCGCTGAAAAGCGTGGTGGACACCTCCTCCAAAATGAATACCGGCGGGAAATACGATTCGGAAGCCTTTAAAAAGTCTGTCGGGATGAATGGCGTGGGGATTAAGGCCGTCAACGCGCTCTCGTCGTACATGCTGGTGCAGAGTTTCCGCGACGGCGAAACGAAAGCCGTGGAATACAGTCGCGCCCAAATGGTCGACAACCCGGAAATTAGAAAGAGCAACGAACCGAACGGGACGCTTATCAACTTCATCCCCGACGAAGAACTTTTCAGGAATTACCACTTCCAAGACCTCTTCGTAGAGCCGCTGCTGAAAAATTACGTCTTCCTCAACTCGGGACTGACCATCAATTACAATGAGAAGAAGTTCTTTTCTAAAAACGGACTGGTCGATTTGTTGAACGAATACATGACTTCGGAATCACTCTACCCTATCATTCACTTGCAGGGGCACGATATTGAAGTAGCCATCACCCACTCCGACCAGTACGGCGAAGAATACTATTCCTTTGCGAACGGGCAATTTACTACGCAGGGCGGAACGCATCTGTCGGCTTTCAAGGAAACTATTTCGCGGGTCATCAAGGAATATTACAATAAGAATTTTGAATATCCCGACATTCGCATGGGAATTACGGCGGCTATCGCCATCAAGGTGCAGGAACCGGTATTTGCATCGCAGACCAAAACCAAATTAGGCTCGAAAGACATTGGGCCGGAAGGGCCTACGGTAGCCAAGTTCATCGGCGACTTTATTAAGAAAGAATTGGATAATTTCCTGCATAAAAATCAGGACATATCGGATATACTGCTCAAAAAGATTACCGATTCGGAAAAAGAACGGAAAGCCGATGCCGGCGTTGCCAAATTAGCTAAGGAACGGGCGAAAAAAGCCAATCTGCACAACAAGAAACTGCGCGACTGCCGGCTGCATTACACCGACGCCAAAGGGGAAAGACTGGATGAAACCTGCATCTTTATCACGGAGGGCGATTCAGCCAGCGGTTCGATTACGCAAAGCCGCGACCCGAACTACCAGGCCGTATTCAGCCTGCGGGGCAAACCCTTGAATACTTTCGGACTGACCAAGAAAATCGTTTACGAAAACGAAGAATTTAACCTTTTGCAGGCTGCGCTGAACATCGAAGAAGGCTTGGAGGGCTTGCGTTACAACAAAGTGATTATCGCCACCGACGCCGACGTGGACGGGATGCACATCCGCCTGCTGATTATCACCTTTTTCCTGCAATTCTTCCCCGACCTGATACGCAACAATCATGTTTTTATCCTGCAAACGCCGCTTTTCCGCGTGCGCAACAAAAAAGAAACGATCTACTGCTATTCGGAAGAAGAACGCCTGAATGCCGTCGATAAGCTGGGGCCAAATCCCGAAATCACCCGCTTCAAAGGCTTGGGAGAAATATCGCCGGGCGAATTTAAACATTTCATCAGCCAAAACATGCGACTGGATGCGGTGAGCATGAAAAAATCGGATGCGGTAAAGGAAATGCTCGAATTTTATATGGGAAAAAACACGATGGAGCGGCAAAACTTCATCATCAATAACTTGGTTGTAGAAGAAGATATATGAAGAAAATCGCCTTATTCCCCGGCACTTTCGATCCGTTTACTATCGGACACCTGTCGCTGATAGAACGCGGCCTGGAATTGGTGGATGAAATTGTTATCGCTATCGGAACCAATCCGAACAAGAAAACGTTTTATTCCATGGAACAGCGTCTGGAAACCATTTCCGAACTCTTTCGGGACAATCCGCGCATAGCGGTCGAAGCATACGACGGACTCACGGTCGATTTTGCTCAAAAAAAAGGCGCCCGCTTTATCCTGCGGGGCATTCGTTCCGTAAACGATTTTGAATACGAAAAAAACATTGCCGACGTCAACCGGCAACTGTCCGGCATCGAAACATTTGTTTTATTTACCGAGCCGAAGCATACGCATATCAGTTCGTCGATTGTGCGCGAATTGCTGTCGTACGGGAAAGAGGTATCGGATTTTGTGCCGACACATATAGTTAAGAATGAAGAATGAAGAATGAAGAATGAAGAATTAAACGTTATACAGTTAAACATATAATTAGACATGATGAAAAATATCTTTCTTTCGGTTCTCTTGTCCATCGGTTTAAGTTCGTGTTCGTATGGACAGGGACCTGGTACATGGAACATCGGCGGAGATCCGGCAGCCCGGAAATTAAGTCTGACTCTGGCGGCTCTCGAAAACTATTACATCGACAGCATCAACAAAAATAAAATGGCAGATGAGGCAATTACCTTTATGCTGCAAAAGTTAGACCCGCATTCCGGCTACCTCTCTCCCGAAGAAGTCAAGGAAATGAACGAACCCTTACAGGGTAATTTCGACGGTATCGGCATCCAATTTAATATGTTGACCGACACGTTGTATGTGGTGCAGGTCATCTCCGGCGGCCCGTCCGAAAAAGTGGGATTGATGGCCGGCGACCGCATCCTCCGGGTGAACGATACGCTGATTGCCGGCGTAGGAATGAAAAATACCGACATCGTGTCGCGCCTCCGCGGGCCGAAAGGCACCCTCGTGAAAGTGCTGGTAAAACGAAAAAACGAGTTGATTCCGTTTACCATCGAACGGGGCAAAATACCCATTTACAGTCTGGATGCTTCCTATATGCTGGACAACGAAACCGGCTATATCGCCCTCAATCGCTTTGCGGAAACCACTTATGCCGAATTTAAGAAAGCTCTTCACGAATTGCGCGACAAAGGGATGAAAAATTTAGTGCTGGATTTGCAGAACAACGGCGGCGGCTACCTCAATTCGGCCATCGAAATCACCAATGAATTTCTGAAACGGGGAAACCTGATTGTCTACACCGAAGGCCTGCACCAAAAACGAGAAGATGCATACGCTTCGATGAAAGGCTCGTTTGAAGACGGTAAAATGATTGTTTTGATTAACGAAGCCTCGGCCTCGGCCAGCGAAATCGTAACCGGCGCTTTGCAGGACTGGGATCGTGCAGTGATTGTCGGGCGGCGCTCTTTCGGAAAAGGCTTGGTGCAACGTCCCCTGCCGCTTCCCGACGGCTCGATGCTGAAACTGACCACGGCGCGCTATTACACTCCGGCCGGTCGCTCCATTCAAAAACCCTACGAAAAAGGGAACAGCGATGCATATAATATGGAAGTGATAGACCGTTACAATCACGGAGAGATGATAAGCGCCGACAGCATCCATTTCCCCGATTCGTTGAAACATAAAACCTTAGTCAACAAACGAACGGTTTATGGCGGCGGCGGTATTATGCCCGACTATTTTGTGCCGATCGATACTTCCTATTACACAAATATTCACCGAAGTCTGGTAAATTCCGGAACCGTCAATAAATTTGTCATGAGTTATATTGACAAGCAGCGTGCGGAACTGAAAAAAAAATACCCCGATTTCGATACCTTCAATGCGAATTTCAAAGTCAGCGGCGAAATGATGAAAGATTTACTGCATCTCTATGAGTCCGGCGATACCCAAAGCGAGGCAAAAGCCAATTCCGACGACGAATTTTTCCTGCCGGCAGACGTACTGGTTATCGACCGGAAAAACTTGCAGGACTTCCGGAAATCGGCGCCACTTATCCAGTTGCAGATAAAAGCGCTCATTGCCCGCGATTTTTGGGATATGAACGAGTATTACCAAATCATCAACCGGGAAAACAACGCGCTGCAACATGCGGTGAAGATTATAAACGATGCAAAAGAATATAACAAGTTACTCGGGAAATAAACAATGAAACTGGAATTGAAGTTTCTGAAAACCATCGACCGGTATATTATCAAGAAATTTATCGGGACTTATGCTTTTGCTATCCTGCTGATTCTTTCTATTTCGGTGATGTTCGATTTCAATGAAAAAGTAGACAATTTTATCCGGAACAACGCTCCTACTCATGCCATTATTTTCGATTATTACTTCAACTTTATTCCTTATTTTGCCAATCTTTTCAGCCCGCTGTTTGTGTTTATTGCGGTCATTTTCTTCACCTCGCGCCTGGCCGACCATTCCGAAATCATCGCCATGCTGTCCGGCGGCATTAGTTTCGAGCGCCTGATGCGGCCGTACATGCTATCGGCAACGTTAATCGCCGGCCTGACTTTTTTGCTCAACAGTTTCGTTATTCCACCGGCCAACAGTATCCGTAATGATTTTCATGATAAATATGTGCGCCCCATCAAGACAACTTATTCCAATAACATCCAGTTGGAAGTAGAACCCGGAATCATCGCTTATTTCGACCGGTTCGATTCCGATATGTCCACCGGCTACCGGTTTTCGCTGGAACGGTTTGAAAACAAGGAACTGAAATCGCGCATGACCGCCCAGCAAATCGTTTGGGATTCGGCTTACCATTGGACGGTGAAGAATTACATGATACGGAACTTTGTTGGCATGAAGGAAGAAATTATTAGCGGGGAACAGATCGACACCACGCTGACCATTATCCCATCCGACTTTATGATATCGCGGTTCGATTTTGAACAAATGACTACGCCCCAACTCAAAACCTATATCAACCGGCAGAAACAGCGGGGAATAGGCAATATCCAGAGTTTTGAAATCGAATATCATAAACGCTATGCCATGACCTTTGCCGCTTTTATACTGACCGTTATCGGCGCCTCGATTTCCTCCCGGAAAGTCAAAGGAGGCATGGGATTACATATCGGTATCGGTATGCTGCTCAGTTTTTCTTATATCCTGTTTATGCAGGTATCTTCTTCGTTCGCTATTTCCGGCCTGACAAGTCCTTTCATTGCCGTTTGGATGCCCAATTTTGTGTATATCCTGATTGCTGCTTATTTGTATTTGAAAGCGCCGCGGTAAGTTTCGAGGAAACGGATTCGCCGAGCGTGTAAGGGCGGCTTACCTATTACCGTAATACAGCCGTGCAATGTAATTCTTTTTTTATTATATCCAAACAATCCCGATTTGGTAAATGCCGAATGCCACCAACCAGGCTATGGCTGTGGTGTAGCATGTGGTGAAGCATACCCATCGCCATCCGGCTTCGCGACGAATGGCCGCCAATACGGCTACGCAGGGAAAATACAACAGGATAAATACCATGAACGAATAGGCGGTGAGCGGTGTAAATGTGTTTTGTTCCAGTAATTGGGTTTTCAATGCAGTGGAATTTTCATCCAAATCGGGACCGGCCTGATACATCACACCCATCGAGCTGACAACGATTTCTTTGGCTGCCATACCGGTGAGGATGCTGATGCCGGCTTGCCAGTTATATCCCAAAGGTTTTAAAGCAGGTTCGATCCAGTGTCCCAGCCGGCCGATATACGAATTTTCCAGTTGCGCTTGCGGGTCGTCGGTTTCCGTATTCCGGGGGAAATAGCTTAATCCCCAAATCAGAATGGAAGCGACCAGAATCACTGTTCCCATTTTTTGAAGGTATTGTACGCTTTTATTCCATGTATGGTTGAATATATTCCGGACAGTCGGCCAGCGATAGGGCGGCAGCTCCATGACAAAGGGAATGGTTTGTTTCTTAAACACCAATTGATTGAACAGTTTGGCCATGATAATAGCGACCAATACACCAATGGCGTAAATACTGAGCAACACCAGCCCTTGGTGATTGGTAAAGAAAACGGAGATAAACAGAACATACACCGGTAAGCGGGCGCTGCACGACATAAAAGGGAGAATCAACATGGTCAGTAAACGGTCTTTCCGGTTTTCGAGGGTGCGAGTGGCCATAACTGCCGGCACGTTGCAACCGAAACCCATCAACATCGGGATGAACGATTTGCCGTGCAATCCGATTTTGTGCATCATTTTGTCCATGATAAAAGCGGCGCGCGCCATATAACCGGTATCTTCCATGAACGAAATGCACAGAAACAGTATCAGGATATTGGGCAGGAAAACAATGACGCTTCCCACTCCGCCGATAATGCCGTTGGTCAGCATATCGCGCAAGATGCCTTCCTGCATCCGGTTTTGTATCCATTGATTGAGCGCATCAACGCCTGCGCCAATCCATTCTACCGGGTAATTGCCCAAGAGGAAAGTGGCTTCAAACATCAATCCCATCAGAAACAGGAAGATGGGGATACCAAACCATTTGTGCGTCAGTAATTGGTCTGGTTTATACCCCCGCATTTCGGAATTTTCCGACGAGGCGGCGCGATAGGTTTCTTTCAGCGCTCCCCGGATAAAAGCATATTTAGCATCGGTAATCTGTTCGGCAAACGCTTTATCTTCTTCCAATAATTTGATGGCTACATATTGGGAATGAAACCGGTCGGTGAGCGCCGGATTCTTTTTAATTTCCGCTTTGGCCTTTTCAATTTGGCGATTGATGTCTTCCCCGTAATTGATATGGATATGCCGGTACACCGGTTCTTTTTCCTCGTAGAGATCGATGACTGTTTCCATCAAGCGGTCGATGCCTTTGCCTTTGGAGGCAACAGTAGGAATAATGGGAATGCCGAGCATCCGGCTCAAGTGTTCGTAATCGAATTGGTCGCCTTTCTTACACAGTTCATCGTACATATTCAGGGCGATAATCACCTTGAGATTCATGTCGATGAGTTGCGTTGTAAGAAATAAGTTCCGTTCCAGATTGGAAGCATCGACCACGTTGATAATGACGTCAGGCAGGGTTTCGGTCAGGTGTTGACGAACGAAGCGTTCTTCCGGCGAATATTCCGACAGCGAATACGTTCCGGGCAAATCGGTCAGTTCGATGCGATAGCCGTCTTGTTGGAAATGAGCGGTTTTTATATCCACCGTTACTCCGCCGTAATTACCTACCCGTTCTTGTTTGCCGGTGGCATAATTAAAAAGCGATGTTTTACCGGAATTGGGATTACCGACCAAAGCCACCTGAATGGTTTTACCTTTTTCTTTTATTTTCCGGACGATATCGTCGGCCAACAAAGTTCGTTCGGAAGGAGTGTTTTCCGATGAAGCCGTATTTTCTTCGCCAACCACCTCAATCATGTGCGCTTCACTCAGCCGGAGCGATACACGATACCCCATCAATTCATATTCGATAGGATCTTGAAAAGGGAAAGGGGCTTTTTTAATGGCTTTCACCCGCGTTCCGTGGACAAACCCCATTTCGGAAATTCGTTTACGGAATGCCCCATAGCCTTTCACCTTGGTAATAATGGCTGTTTCGCCAATGGCCAAGTCGGATAGATATCGAATTTCTTCTTGAGGAGTTGACATGTTATTGGATATCGGTTGCAAAATTACATCTTTCATCGCAATGGTGCAATCCCGAATAATAATGAATATAGGATAATATTATCCTTATTTATAGGGATGTTTGAATCGCTTTACCAAATCATCTTCGGATAGAATGAATAGAATCCCTTTTCCATCCGGTGTATAATTCGGTGATGAAGAAGCAAACAGCCGGGCTATCAACGATTGCGATTCGTTGTCCGAAAGACTTTTGCCGTAGGGAATGGCTGTTTTTTGCGCCAGCGTCAGAACTAAGGCCTCCACGATTTCTTCCCGTACTTCGCATCCGGTTTCGATCGCCTTGTCTACCATGTCTTGGAGCGTTTCGATCGGATTCACATTTTCCAATCCCGCAGGAATACCGTTGATAGAGTAAGAATAGCCGCCTAAGTCGGCCAAATCAAAACCGATAAAAGCCAAATCGTCCAACAGACAAGGCAATACGGTAGCTTCTTTAGATGTAAAAGTAATGATTTCCGGGAAAATCAGTTTTTGCGATACGCCTTGTTGCCTGTCCATTCGTTGCAGATAATCGTCGTACAAAACGCGAATGTGCGCCCTGCGTTGGTCGATGATAGCCAAACCCGATTTCAGGGAAGTAATCAGGTAACGGTCTTTGAACTGCAAAACTTCGTGGTTAACGGCATCTTCCTTTGGGGCGGCAGGTGGCGGGGGAATGGTTTGTTTATTGTATAACTGTTGCCAGTCCACAGGAGGACGTTCGTACGAACGGTTTTCCTTAAAAGGATTGTAATCCGTACGAATGGAAATTCTGGGCGGTTCGACAGTGGAGGGTTGTCCGGTATAAACCGGTATATCAAACGCTTCTTCACAATCGAATTCCAATCCGGGAACGGCGATAGCTTCCTTCACAGCTGATGTAAGCACCTGGAAAAGCATTTGTTCGTCTTCAAATTTAATTTCGGTCTTGGTAGGATGAATATTCACATCGATGCCGGACGGATTTACTTCCAGATAAATAAAATAATGGGGTTGATAACCGGCCGGAATAAACGGTTCAAAAGCCAGCATTACGGCGCGATGAAAATAGGCATGGCGCATGTATCGTCCGTTGACGAAAAAATATTGTGCGGCATTCCTTTGCTTGCTCGAGTCGGGCGTTCCGATAAAACCGGAAATTGTAATGAACGAAGTGTGAATATTTACCGGCAATACCTTTTGAGCGATTCTTTTACCCATCACGTTCACAATCCGTTGCTTCAAGCTGGAAACCGGTAACGAAAGCGTTTCCGTATCGTTGTGCCGGAGGCTGAAAGCGATTGACGGATAAACCAAAGCCACCCGTTCAAATTCCGTAAGGATGTTCTTAAATTCCGTTTCGTTGGATTTGAGGAATTTTCGTCGTGCGGGAATATTGAAAAAAAGATTCTTGACGGCAAAATTGCTACCGACATTCATGGCAATCGTTTCCTGTTTTTCGAGCTGGGAACCGGCGATTCGGATAAGCGTACCGGTTTCATCCTCTTTCCGGCGGGTTTTGAGTTCCACTTGAGCTACAGCAGCGATGGAGGCCAAGGCTTCTCCCCTGAAACCCATTGTACGCAAGGCAAATAAATCGTTTGCTGTCTGGATTTTGGATGTAGCATGACGTTCAAAAGACATCCGTGCATCGGTTTCCGACATGCCCTTGCCGTTATCTATTACCTGAACGAGCGTCCGTCCCGCATCTTTAATAAAGACCTGAACGGTATCGGCTCCCGCATCGACCGCATTTTCCATCAACTCCTTGACCACGGAAGCCGGCCGTTGGATGACTTCACCCGCAGCAATCTGGTTGGCAATCGAATCCGGTAACAGATGGATGATATCGCTCATAACAACTTTCGTTTTAATTTGTCAATCATATCTTTGGTCATACTTTCCAAATTGTAATGCGATTGCCAATCCCATTCTTCCCGTGCACAAGTATCATCCAAGTGATTGGGCCAGGAATCGGCTATGTGTTGTTTCAGCGGATGGATGTTATAGACCATTTGAAAATCGGGATAATACTTTTTGATTTCGTTGTATAGCATTTCCGGGTCAAAACTCATAGCCGTTATATTGAATGCATTTCGATGAACCAACCGGGCGGGATTGGCTTCCATTAGGTTGATAGCGGCGTCTAAGGCATCGGGCATGTACATCATATCCATGAAAGTGCCTGCTTGAATCGGGCATTCAAAGACTTCGCCTTTCACCGCTTTGTAGAAAATTTCTACTGCGTAATCGGTCGTTCCTCCGCCGGGCAGAGCGACATTGGAAATCAGTCCGGGATAGCGAACCGAACGGGTATCGACTTGCCAATGCTTAAAATAATAATCGCTGACCAATTCGCCCAACACTTTGGTAATGCCGTATATAGTATTAGGACGCTGAATGGTGTCTTGCGGCGTATGATCCTTGGGGGTATCAGGCCCGAAGGCGCCGATGGAACTGGGGGTAAAAAGTCCGCATTTGTATTCCCGCGCTACATCCAGGCAATTCATCAGACCTCCTACGCCGACTTCCCATCCTAATTTTGGATTTTTTTCAGCTGTTGCCGAAAGTATGGCGGCTAAATTGTAGATTGTATCTATGTTGTACTTACGGACAGTGTCGGCAATGGGATTGATTTGTTGCGCATCAATATAGGCAGTGGGACCTGCCTCGAAAAACCCTTCGGGATAAGGTGGGGCGTAATAACCGCATACTACATTGTTTTCTCCGTAAATTGAGCGCAAACGCATACTTAGCTCCGTGCCGATTTGGCCGGTGCTACCTATAACTAATATTTTTTTCATTTAATAACAGATAATTCTTTTCCAATCTTTGTAAATGCTTCAATGCATTGGTCCAAATCCGCTTTTTCGTGCTTGGCGGAAAGCTGCACCCGGATGCGTGCCTGACCTTTCGGGACAACGGGATAGGAGAATCCGGTAACGTAAATGCCCTCATCCAACATCCGGGAGGCCATGGTTTGCGACAATTGGGCATCGTACAACATCACGGCGCAAATAGCCGATTGCGTCGGTTTGATATCGAAACCTGCCTCCAGCATTTTATTGACGAAATAGGTCGCATGGGCGTGCAATTTATCCTGTAATTCGTTGGATTTTTCTAACATGCGGAGGGTATAAATTCCGGCGCCTACCACGGAGGGCGGTAGAGAATTGGAAAACAAGTAGGGTCGCGAACGTTGGCGCAATAACTCGATAATTTCTTTTTTTCCGGTAGTATATCCGCCGATAGCGCCGCCGAAAGCTTTTCCGAGCGTGCCGGTCAGGATTTCGATTTTTCCCCGCAGATTGAATTGTTCGGTTGTTCCTTTTCCTGTTTTTCCTACTACGCCGGCCGAATGCGATTCGTCGACCATAACTATCGCATTGTATTTTTGAGCCAATCCGTATATTTGGTCCAAAGGAGCGACATTGCCGTCCATGGAAAATACACCATCGGTAACAATCAGGCGGAACCGCTGCGCTTGAGCCGTTTGCAACTGAGTTTCCAAATCTTCCATATGGGCGTTGGCGTAACGGTAACGAACCGCCTTGCATAAGCGAACACCGTCGATGATGGAAGCGTGATTGAGCGTATCGGAAATAATGGCATCTTCTTCCGTTAATAAAGGTTCAAAAACGCCGCCATTGGCGTCGAAACAGGAAGCGTAAAGAATCGTATCTTCCGTGCCGAAAAAATCGGCAATGGTTTTTTCCAATTCTTTATGTAAATCCTGCGTACCACAGATAAAACGAACCGACGACATGCCGTAACCGCGTTCTTTCATCGCTTTCTCGGCGGCGGCAATCAATTCCGGATGATCGGCCAATCCCAGATAGTTATTAGCGCAGAAATTCAACACTTCCTGTCCGTTTTGCAAACGGATTTTTGCGGATTGCGGAGAGGCGATGATACGCTCTTCCTTGTACAAACCCGCTGACCGGATGGCAAGGATTTCGTCCATCAAATACTTTTGAAAATGTGTGTAGTTATTCATATTTTTTATGTATTGTGTCGATGATGCAAAGATAATAAATATTTTTATATTACCGCTTGGTCCGGTGTTTTCGCGGAGCCGGGATATCTTCCACTTTGATAGCTGTCTGGGTGAAGATATCTTCTTTACTCTTGGGACGAAGGTAATTATAATTGACAAAATCTTTCAGGAATTTTTGTTCGGGATTTAAGTCGGGAATCGGAAGCAGTTCGGCGGTTGTAGCAGACGGCCATACAATTTTAACCGGTTGGCGGCTTTCGATATAGATAGTCATGTAAGCGCTTTCCGTTTTGTTGCGGCCGATATATTCCACTCCTTTTTCTTCGATAGGGTAATAGATAGATTCGGTGTTGCCTTCTATATCAATCCGGTACAGTTCTCCTCCGGCAAAAAAGGCTGCCAGATTACGGCCTTTTACCTGATTGAAATAGGTGGTATCCCGTTCTTCTACGGCAAATGCGCGGTCGATAACATCTACGTGTTCGATGGTGCTGTCGTTGAACAGTACCTTAATGGTATCGCCCGTGAGTTGATAACCTGTATTCCAAAGAATCGGATTTTTGGTGAGGTAAAGCATCGAATCGTTGGTATTGAACTGTAAAGAATCGCATACGCCTTGCAAATCTACGCGGTAAATACGGACGCCGTAAAAGGCCTTCAATTCCCGTTCCTCGCCAATGGTTAGCATTTGAAGCGTATCGGCGTGCAAAAACAGTGAGTCGGCGTACGAATATTCGATGCACTGGGCCGAATCGGTAGCGAAAGCCCATTTCCGCACATCATCGAAATAGCCGTAGTTTCCCATTAGAATTATTTTTTTGACCGTATCGTTCAGTATCATATGACCGAACGCTTCGCCAAAACCGGTGTTGCGGTTATAAAACAGGGTATCGGCCGTCATCGTTTGGGTTTTATCTTTGGATGTTACGATGGAACGGTCGTACAAGGTGGCTTCTTCCGTTTCGGTGTTGTAATGGCCTCGTGAAGAATGAATCGTGCCGCTATCGGCTTCGATGACGGTAGGGCCTACAATCGTCGCCATCCGGTTGGAGGTATTATATAAAAGCGTATCGGAATGGAGGATAAATTGCGGATTCGTCAGCGTAACTTCCTTGTTGAACGATGCCATTTTGGTCGTGGGTGAATATTCGCCGTAAACCGAGGTTAATTCATTGACCGAGTCCACCAGCATACCGCCATCGAAAAAATATCCCAGGTTGCGGTTGCGGTCGTAGTCGAGGTTGTCGGTGAAAAGAGTGTTGTTGCGGTTGTACATCCGGACGTTTTCCCGCATTTTAGCTAAATTGAGATTGCCTTCGTATATCAGGTAATTGCCGTAGATAGACAGGGTATCGCCCTGTTCGATACGGACATTGTTGAATGCTTCGAGCGAGTTGTCTTTTTCGTAAAAATAGGCGCTGTCGCAGTACAGAAAAGCGCTGTCGTGCCGGAAGCGGACGTTGCCCCGCATAACATGGATATCGGGATTGTTGTCTTTTTCAAAAACGGTGGAATCGGCATATTCCATGATTACTTTGGTCTTCTTTCCTTCCTGAAGCGGGGAAGGAGGCGCCTGCTGCATTCCCGAAAGTACAACGGAAAAGATAAAAAGCAGGCAGAAAAGCGCCGTTTTCGGAGTTTTATTCAATGACCCAGCCTTTTGATTGAAAATCGCATTTTTTCCAGTTTTCGCTGATGCGGATGTAAGTATCCTGTTGCTTTTTTGCCAGCCATTTATCGAGGATGTCTTCACGCTTAATCTGTTCTACAATGGCTTTCAGTGATTGATAATCTTCCGTGAGGCTGGCTTTGTGCCCTTCGCTTCGCGATTTGAGCTTGACGATGGCCACGACTTCTTTCTGCTTGGAATTCATCAGGGTAAATGGTTGGGAAATATCGCCGACCTTCATGCCGTAAACCGCTTTTCCGATTTCGGGAGGCAGTTCTTCCATTTCAAAACGGGAAGTGCCGGTGCGTTCGGTTTCCATTTGCGTCAATTGCACAGTATTCACTAAAAGACCTTTGTTGTTTCGCGTATCTTTGTCGTGCGAAATATAGGTAGCGGCTTCTTCAAATGTGAATTTATTATTCAGGATTTCCGTGCGAACCGAATCCAGACGTTGGGTTGCTTCCGCAAGTTCATCTTTGGTCACCCGGGGTTTTAAAAGGATGTGGCGGACATTGATGCGATCGCCCCGTTTTTCAATCAGTTGGATGATGTGGTAGCCGTATTCCGTTTCCACAATACGGGAAACCCGTTTGGGGTCGTTGAGTTCGAAAGCAACAGCGGCAAATTCGGGAAGCAAAAAACCTTTTCCCTGAAAACCCAACTCGCCGCCCCGTTTAGCCGATTCGACATCTTCGGAATACATGCGCGCCAAAGTCGAAAACCCCATTTTACCGGAGGTAACCAGTTCGGTGTATTCGCGTAAGCGTTGTTTGATGTCGTCGATTTCTTCCAAGGCGATTTTCGGTTCGAGTGTAATGATTTCTACTTCTACGGTGGTTGGAATAAAAGGCAGACTGTCCTGCGGAATGCGGTTGAAATACGAACGGACATCGGCCGGCGTTACTTTGACCTTGCCGATCAATTTCCGTTGCATTTCCCGAACGGTTATTTGTTCTTTCACCATTTGTCGCCATTCTTCCCGGATGGCGCTTGTGGTTTTTCCGAAATATTCTTCCATTTTTTCCCGCGAACCTATCTGGGCAATCACTTTGTTAATCCGCCATTCCACTTCACGGAATACTTCGGAGTCCTGCACGTCGATACTGTCTAATTTGGCCTGGTGCAAATACAGTTTTTGAATGGCCATCTGTTCGGGAAGCACGCAATAAGGGTCGCCGTCGATGCGTTGCTTTTCAGCCTGCATATTCAAGCGCATATTTTCCACATCGGAACGGAGGATGGCTTCGTCGCCTACTAACCAGATCACTTCGTCAATCACATTGTCTTGCGCCTGAGTAAAACTCGAAAATGCCACCAGGCAGAAGATGAAAAGAATTATTTTATTCATTGTAAAATAGTATTTGCCCGCTATTGAGCGCTTTGTTGTATAAATCGTTTTCTGTTTTTCGTAAAAATTCAATCTTTTTCCGGTTGATCAACAGTTCTTTTACCACCGGTTCGGCGTATTGGAAAGGCGAGTTATCGCCCGGCAGTAAATAGTCGCTGATGTGCAGGAAATAATAATACTTGTCGTCCTTTTGTTCAAAAAAAGTTGTCCTTTTGATCGCTTCCTGAAGATTCAACTCTTGTACCGGCCAATTATGCATTAATTCATTGAAATCGACCCATTGGGTTTCAAAGTAATCAAAACTGCCGGCGTTTTGCATGCTGTATTTTTCCAAATTACCAATGGAAACAGACGAAGGATTTTTGCACCACGATTTCGCTTTGTCGATAGTGGGTGCATCGATGGGAACACGCAGAAAAATCCCTTTAATCAATGGCTTATCTAATTTGAATTTATCTTTGTTTTCTTCGTAATAATGACGTAATTCCTGTTCGCTGATCGTGTTGACTACTTTCTCATTGACTAACTGTTCCTGATATTGATAAATGATTAATGATCGGCGATAGTTCTCAACCAACTGTTCGATGGCGTTTTTGTCGGCGATATTCTTTTGAGCGACGTTGTACAACAATTGGTCGTTCACCCACACCCGAATAAAATGTTCGGTGGACAGGATACTGTCTTCCGGGGTATGGAACGACGGAAGACTCTCACTCAATTCGCTTCGTGTGAGCATACGATTGCCCACCCGAACCACTACATCATCGTTTTCTTCAGATGGATGGATGCAAGCCGTTAAAGAAAAAAATAAGATATATCCTGTTACGACAAAACCTATGGAATTATTTAATTTCCTTTGCAATAACATCCTTATAAATTTCTACCGGATATTTTTCGTTCAGGCTTTTCACCCATTCTTGTTCCAAATAATCCTGGTAATCGGTAATTACCAATCCTTTGACGTCGGTATATTCTTCCGGCATATTCGGAAGCATTTTCCCCAAGAGTATAAAGGAAACATACGGAGAGAATAGAATCGCTTTTTCGCCACCGAAAACCGCTTCATCTACGTATGGATTTTGTCCTTTGACGAACAAACCCTTTTCTACCTGAATCAAGGTAGAGTCGGCCGTATTGTATTTGTTCAGTAAATAGGGAACGGCTTGGTCGGGTTGCATTTTCTTGATTTCCTTTTGTATGCCTTGCTTTGCTTTGGCATCTTTCAGTAATATCACGTACCCTTTCCAATGCGGTTCGTTCCACGCATACTTGGATTGATGGGTTTCAAAGTATTGAATAAGTCCCACCGTATCGTTCGAGGCTTTATCCCATACTTCCCGATTGCTGACCTCAAAAAGCAAAATTCCATCGTGATATTCCTGCATGAGGTTTTTAAATTCGGGATATTTGTCTTCGAGCTGGTTGTTTTCGGCCTCTTTCAATTTTTCATACACGAAATCATTGAATTTATCCGAAAGATATTCTGTTGATAAATTGACGTATGCCTGTGGATTGTTTTTTAAGTAGTCGATAAAACCGGCTATCGAAACCGGCTGTTGGTCGATGGTAAATAACGTTTCCTGATTGTTGACGAATGTGGCCACGTAAAGGCTGTCGAAAGGATGCATCCGGTTAGCGGTTTCATACAACGCACGATAAGCATTTGCATTCAAAGTGTATTGATGAGTCGTTTTCCATTGGTCGATACCTGGTTGATGCAGTTGGGAAAAACTGCCGGTTCGTTCCATTTTATTCTCTAATTTCGGACGTAAATCGTCGTACGAAGTTTCCGGATTGGCTTTCTTGTCATGAATTTTCAAGAGATAGTAACCGGCGGAAGAACGAATGGGTGAAGATATTTTTCCCGCAGGCGTATTGCTCAGAGGAAGTTCCAATAGGGGAATCAGATCTACCGGCGAAAACCAACCGATATAACCGGGACGTTCGCTTTGTTTGCTGCGTTCATCGTCGGAATATTCTTTGACCAAGGTTTCGAAATCCGCTCCTTGATTCGCTTTTTTCCATACTTCCAATCCTTTTTGATAGGCGGCCAAGGTATCGGCGGGAAGGATGGGCTTTACTTGTCCTCCTCCGGCGAAAGCAATCAATAGGACGCTCACTTCCGATGATTCTTTCGAGCGTTCGTAGGCTTCTTGAACTAAGTTTTCATTTTTTTTCGTTTCCAAATAGGGTTGAGCCAATTGGGTCCGGTAATCATTCAATTCCATCAGAAAAGCAGCTGTGGTGTCAATTCCTTGGGCTTCGGCTTCCGCTACTTTCAGTCTGAAATTCTTATAAAGGAGGATGTATTCGTCCAACGAGCGCTTGTCGATGGCATCTTCCCCATTGTTTTTATTGTAAATGTATTCAAATTCCGATTTTTTAACGTTTTTACCGTTAATTTTCATTACTGTCGGATCGGAAGTTTGGGCGAACAGTATGCCGCCCGATAAAATTAAAACCAAAGAAATCAAATTCTTTTTCATATTATTGCATTTCATTCCGTTATAAATACTTGTTTATTCCATTCACAATAAACGAAATTATGTGTTATTTATTGTGTGTCTGTGAGAGCCGGCGTGAAGTCAGCCCCTGCTGTAATTCGGTGCTTCCTGTGTAATGGATACATCGTGCGGATGACTTTCGGCCATACCGGCATTGGTAATGCGAGTAAATTTGGCATTATGCAACTGTTCGATAGTAGCGGCTCCGCAGTAACCCATACCGGCACGTAATCCGCCTGCCATCTGGTAAATCAGTTCGTAGAGCGAACCTTTGTAAGGTACGCGGGCAGCAATGCCTTCGGGAACCAATTTTTTAATATCGTCTTCCACATCCTGAAAATAACGGTCTTTGGAACCTTTTTGCATGGCTTCCAACGAACCCATACCGCGATAGGATTTGAATTTCCGTGCATTGTAGAGGATGGTTTCACCCGGCGATTCTTCGACTCCGGCCAGCAAGGAACCCATCATGACCGACCATCCGCCGGCAGCCAGGGCTTTGACAATATCGCCTGAATAGCGTAATCCACCGTCGGCGATAATGGGAATACCGCTGCCTTTCAATGCTTTTGCTACATCATATATAGCGGTCAATTGCGGAACGCCTACGCCGGCAATGACGCGGGTAGTGCAAATCGAACCCGGACCGATGCCGACTTTAATTCCGTCGGCTCCGGAATCCGCTAATATTCTGGCCGCTTCGGCAGTGGCGATATTGCCGATGACCATATCGACGGTAGAGAATCGTTTTTTTGCTTCTTTCAATACCTCGATCACTCTTCGTGAATGGCCATGAGCCGTATCGATAACAATGGCGTCGACTCCGGCGTCGACTAAAGCGGCGATGCGATCATAGGTATCGAAAGTTACGCCAACCCCTGCGGCAACGCGCAGGCGGCCCTGGACATCCTTACAAGCGTAGGGTTTGTCTTTTGCTTTCGTAATATCTTTATAGGTGAGTAAGCCGATAAGTTTATTATGTGCATCAACTACGGGCAGTTTTTCAATTTTATACTTTTGCAGAATTTCGGCAGCTGCTTCCAAATTAGTAGATTGATCGGTAACGACGAGATTTTCGGAAGTCATCACTTCGTCGATGAGTTGGGCGGGATCTTTTTGGAAACGCAGATCGCGATTGGTAACGATTCCCACGAGATGATATTCGTCGTCCACGACGGGAATACCACCGATTTTATATTCGCTCATCAAGGCCAGGGCGTCGCCAACGGTTTTTCCCCGTTTGATACTTACCGGATTGGAAATCATTCCGTTTTCGGCCCGTTTCACCGAACGCACCTGTTTGGCTTGTTCGTCGATACTCATATTTTTATGAATCACGCCGATACCGCCTTCTCGGGCAATAGCGATAGCTAATTTCGCTTCGGTAACCGTATCCATTGCGGCCGAAACCATGGGAATATTCAACGGAATGTTCCGTGAAAACTTAGTCGTGAGATCGACCTGACGGGGTAAAACAGTGGAATAAGCGGGAACTAACAGGACGTCGTCGAAAGTTAATCCATCCATGACAATTTTATCTGCAATAAATGACATAAAGAAAATGCTTTAAATTTTTATTGCGTGCAAATATACGTAATATTTTTGATATTTTTTTGCGGTTCTCATTAAAAGTAGTAATTTTGCAGTCGCTTTAAGAAAAAATAACAGGTCCTATAGCTCAGTTGGTCAGAGCACCTGACTCATAATCAGGGAGTCCCAGGTTCAAGCCCTGGTGGGACCACATTTTTCAAACAATAATCGCCTGTATATTAATAAAATAGAAGGCGATTTTTGTTATACTAGATAATCCATTGGGTAATATATTTCGATCCATAAACATGTTGAATAAGACTTTCAAAAACATTTCGAGTCTGACGAAAAAATATATCCGGATACATACTATTTTTTATTTCTTTCCGTTTTTATTTCTGTATTATTATAGATATATATGAGTTTTATAAATAATAATTTTTGCGTATGAAATACAAGTGTTTATCTCTTCTGTTAACTGTTGTTTGTTTCTGTTCCTGTAAATCGATCCCTACTGATATCAGTTTTTTCAATAATATAGAAAAGGGAAAAGATATGCCGGCAATTCCGGTACATGAATACATGGAAGAGCCTAAAATCTTTCCCAATAATATATTGAGAATAACAGTTTCTTCGGCCAACGTATTGGACAGCGAAGTGCGGGAACAGTTCAACCTGATGCCTTTGGTCGCTCTCACTCCGGCTTCAGCAACGACTTCGTCTACCGACATGCGGTTTCAAAATTATCTTGTCGATAAAAATGGCGAAATAACGTATCCTGTTTTAGGAAAAATAAAGGTTGAGGGAATGACATCCTTTGAATTACAGGAATTGCTGACCGGAAAATTAACCCAATACATCACCCATCCGGTGGTTAATGTATCGTTTTCCAATAATAAAATAAAGGTATTGGGAGAAGTCCGGTCGCCGGGTATCTATGTGATGGGAGATGAGAAACGGTATTCTATTCTGGATGCTATTGCTAATGCAGGCGATATTACGTTATCAGGGGATAAGAAGACAATCAAATTGCTGAGGAAAAATCCCGAAAAGGAGGAAATGGAAGCCACCGTGCTGGACTTAACATCGACGGATGTCTTTGCCTCGCCTTACTTTTATCTACAACAAAACGATATTGTGATTGTAGAGCCTAACGAAACCCGCAAGAAAGACAGCAAGTTCGGCATGCAGGACAATTACCGCTTATCGGTGATCTCGACCATTATGGGATCGATTTCGTTAGTAACAACAACCGTTATTACAATCATTTCTCTCTCTAATAATAATAAATAAATTATGAATACCGAGAATAAAAGCGAAAAAGAACAGATAATAGCCTTTTTGCTATTGTGTTTGCGAAACTGGTATGTTTTTCTTATCAGTGGGGTGATATGTCTGGCATTGGCTGTTGTTTACCTGAAAGTGAAAACGCCGGTCTATCAGGTGGAGTCGAGTGTGGCTTTGCGGCACGACGAATCTCTGACCGGTTCGGTCAGCAAACAATCCGGCGGATTGCTTAACGCTATCGGATTGAGTCGGGGAACAGAAAATATTGAAGACGAAACGATAAAAATGTCTTCGCAAGGAAACATAAAGCAAGTGGTTAAGACTTTGGATTTGAATAAAATCTATACGCTCGTCAAATGTTGGGGATTGTCTAAAACACCTTTGTACGACCATTCGCCCGTATTGATAAACACTCATCCGACATTGGCGGATACGCTGATGGGAATAATCGAATTTAAACTGCATGTCGATAAAGACGGGCGAGGCAAGCTGAAAGTGAAATACGGGGATTTTTATAAAAATCGTTTTACCATCGATGTGTTTCCGGCTACGGTTTCGCTTCCGATTGCCGATTTTTCTTTTTCGCTTTCTCCGGAATACGCTGTTTGTAAAAAACCGTTTGATATAAAAATTCTCTATACGAATTATGATTACATCGCGCAGATTTACAGGGATTTGATTGAGATTGATTTCCATAAGAAAAATTCCGACATGATTTCATTGGTAACTCAAAGTCCCAATCCCGATCTATCGAAGCAATTGCTTTGGACAACGATTGACAGCTACAATAAAAACTGGGATGCCGATAAAGAATATGTTTATACAAATACGGTTAACTATATGAATCAGCGTTTGGCAGAAAACTTACTGATGCTGTCGGAAGCCGACCGGAAAATCCAGCAATTCAAAGACCGGAATAATCTAACGGATATAGAAGCGGATATCACATATTCTTATACGGTAAATGCGGAACTTCAGGCTAAACTCATTGAAGCCGAAACCCAATCGAAACTGGTCGATATTATTCTGGACTATATAAACGACGAAAATAATCAATACGCTTTAATCCCGTTCAGCATAACGACCTTAGACCCGTCCATAGCGGATGTCATCGGTAAATACAATCAGGAATTATTGAAAAGAGTCGAGTTAAGTAAATCGACCATTCAAACGAGCGCCATGACGTTGCTGGATGAACATATTGGTATTCAACGAAAAAACCTGTTACAATCTTTGAATAATATCAAGAAAGGGATGCAGACTTCCGTTGCCGAACTCCGTAAAAAAGAAAAAGAACTGGATGCCCGTATAAGCAACGTTCCTTCTATCGAACAAGAATATATCGGTCTGAAGCGGGAACAGGCGTTACAGCAAAGCATTTATATCTTCCTGCTGGAAAAAAAGGAGGAGTTGGGCATCCGATCGGTATCGTTAGTACCTAAGTTGAAAGTGATTAATGAGCCGTTTGTAGTCAACGAATTGGTTTCTCCGAAACTTCTCAAAACGTTATTAACAGCCTTGTTTTTTGGTGGTGTGGTTATTCCTTTGGCATGGATTTACGGGATGCCTTATATTCGGACGATTAGACGGAAAGAGGAATGATTGCCCGGTTGCGGAAAAAAACACAGGATTTCTTTACCAAAGGACACGAAAGAACGATTTTGACGAAGAAAAACATAGCTGCATCGTTTGTAATTAAAGGTATAACTATACTTATTTCTTTGGTATTGATCCCGATGACTATCAATTACGTTAACTCCGAACGAAACGGCATTTGGCTGACTTTATATTCAATGGTCATCTGGCTCAATTTGCTTGATATTGGTTTTGGGAACGGAATGAAAAACCGGTTGACAGAAGCCAAAGCGAATGGCGATACAGATTTAGCAAAAAAATATGTCAGTTCGACTTATGCTGCTGTCTGTTTGATCTGTTTGGGCGTTTTTTTTGTCTTTTGCTTGATTACTCCGCATCTGAACTGGTTGGATATACTGGGCTCTAATCCGGCTTTATATTCATATCAGGAAGAGATTTCCGGTCTTCTATGGATCATCATGGTTTCTTTTTGCTTTACCTTTGTCCTTAATCTACTGAAATCCATCGTCGCTGCCGACCAACGCCCTGCAATCGGTTCTTTTTTAGACCTGTTGGGACAAGGTCTTACCTTAATCGGCATTTTTATTCTATATAAAACCACGTCCCCATCATTGATTTATTTAGGATGGGTTACCGGATTTGCTCCCGTACTTGTGTATATGATAGCAAGCTATATTCTGTTTAATACCAGATATAAATGCTGGCGTCCATCTCTCAAGTATGTCGATTTCAATGCAGCAAAAAATATGATGAGTTTAGGTATCAAATTCTTCATTTCATCTGTAGCTTTTGTTATTGTTAATCAAACGCTACCTTTTTTGATATTGAGAACGACAAACCCAATAGAGGTTACAAATTATAATATGGCTTTCAGATTATTCAGCATGGCCTTTAATGTTATGTGTATTATTTTTATCCCTTACTGGTCTTCGTTTACCGATGCGTATACAAAAAAGGATTTCGAGTGGATGAAAAATTCCATGTCTAAGTTATATCGTTTATTCACCATCTTTTTAATTGTTCAGTTCGCTTTTCTTATTTTAGCGCCGACTATTTATTATGTTTGGGTTAACTACTGGTTACACAATGAAAATGATATCCTGACAATCCCTTTTTCCATGTCTATGGCTGTATGTATATATATGTGTGTAACGTGTTGGATATCGCTCTACATACACCCGCTCAATGGTATCGGAAAAATACGGTTGCAAGTGTATTCTTCTATTGGAGAAATGATTTTGCTTATTCCGGTAGCATTCTTGATGAGTCATTACTGGGGAGCTGTTGGAATTATATGGTCGCCGGTTATCATTTATATTCCCCGAATGATTTGGGCACCTTTGCAATTAAATAAATTGATGAATCTAACGGCAAAAGGTATTTGGAATAAATAATTTGGAGAATAACTTTGTTTGATTATATACAATAGGATATGGTTTTTGTTGCAATAGTAATAGTAGCAATTGTTTTGTATATTTTGGGATATAAAGTTCCTGCGTTCCTGTTTTTTTTCTTTTTTCTGACTTCCGGTTTTAACCTGATTCCAGAAGAAATAACACAGTTTGCTTTTATATCTAAAGGATCGGATTATGCATTTCTTATTTTGGTGGGAATTATATTTATTGATATTTTATGTGTTAAAAATTATATAGCAAGAGATGATTTTACCAAATATCTGATCGTATTTGGTTTATTTCTATGTATCTGCATTCTATATAATAAGTTTGTCATCCAGTTGGGCTGGACGGATATTATCCGTACTTGCCGATATCAGTTTTTTTGGATAGCTTATTTCGTTTTCAGGAGCATGGATCATAAACAATTAGAAAGATTATTGAAGTATTTGTTTGATATCACTGTTATCATTTCCGTTATATACCTTCTGCAAATTGTCCTGAACGAAACTTTCTTAAATAAAAATACGCTATCACATGTTAAAATTTTCGGATTAAAGATTCCAAGATATTATAATCAACCGGAAATGTTACAGTTCTTTACGATTTTAGCTATCTATAATAATCCACACAAAGGAATACTAAAAATAATAACAAGGTTGATTCTTATATTGGCTTTATTAGGTGCTTTCCATCGAAATTTGATAGGCGCTTTCTTTTTGGTAATATGCATAGCTTATGCTTTCAAAATGACCCGGAAGCAAAAAATCTATCTTCTGCCAGTAGTTGGTTTTCTAATGCTATTCGTTATATCTGTTGCAGGCATAAAATTCATGCGTTTGCGAACTTTTGAGGATTTACAATATATCGTTAGCGGCGATTTAGCTAACATAGATGATATAGACTTGGAAAAACTTCAAACGTCATCTTTTTCTTTTCGAATGGCTATTCTAATTGAGCGCAACCAATACCTCTGGGAACACCCTAAAACATTGCTTTTGGGAGCAGGATTAATTCATGAAGATTCTCCTCAAGCACAACAATTCGATTTTAAAATAGGGTTATTAGATGAGATAACAGGAAATCCTACACAAATAGATTCGGGCGATATATCCTATTCTTCAATGACATTTCGACTCGGTTACATAGGAGTTGCATTGTATCTGTTAATATTAATTTATTTAGCTGTATTTTTTTACAAAAAACGAAACAACAAATATGGATTAGTATCTTTCCTCTTTTTGATAATGTCTTTTGTGGTATCTTTTTTCTCCAGTAATCTACTAATTCCGACAACATATATAGTGCCGCTTATAAGTTATTCGCTTATAAAAAAACAGGAAGGAGAAGTTTCCAATTTACATTAAAACAGTTTATCCGATGGAATCATTACTGACAAGTTATACCGATTTAAATAATTCTTTTATAAAAAAGAAATTAATTTTCCGTTTAGGAGTCAATGTGGAATTTTTTATGGCAAATTTGCTAAAATAAAAAGATTGAAACAGATGAATGACAACATAAAAATATCATCGGATGATATTCTTTATCTCGATTGCGTGGAAAAGATCGTGGAATTGTATCGCCAATATCCGAATGGGAGCATTTTTTATTCTTCTTCTATGGGTTTTATTGATGAAACGGGAACGCTTCTGTACAGGCGAACTCAAAAATTGGATTCGTGGCTTCGATTGCTCGATTACGGAAACATTTATTACTATGAAGGTGATGCTTTGGCAGGATTCCGGATATGGGAAAATACCAAATTCTTTAAGGATTTATAAATTGATACAATCATGATCTACAACCTCCTAAAACACCTCATCGCTACCCCTTCCCTCAGCCGGCAAGAGAAGGAAGCCGCCGATCTGTTAGAATCCCATCTGCTAAACAGTCAATTACATCCCCGCCGAAAAGGGAATAACATCTGGTTAACTTCCTCCCCGTGGGATAACCGGAAACCAACCATCCTCCTCAATTCGCATATCGACACCGTGAAACCCGTTGCCGGCTGGACCCGCGATCCTTTTACCCCTGCGGAAGAAAACGGAAAACTTTACGGCCTGGGAAGCAACGACGCCGGCGCCTC
>JAISYG010000071.1 GCA_031270075.1 Dysgonamonadaceae bacterium | reverse complement strand
AAAAAGGCATTCCCGTCATGCTTTCCGACGACGAAATAACCTGCAACATTCAAGGCCCGGCTCGTCTTTTAGGATTGGAGGCAAGTAACAATCACGATATGACCGATTACACAGACAATACGCATCGGGTATTTCATGGACGTATCGTCGCCTATATACAGGCAACCGGAGAAAAAGCGGATCTAAAGATAAACATTCAGGCTCCGTGGTTGAAACCTGCGGAAATTGCCATAGAAGTAAAATAAAATCAAACACCTCTTAATAAATAACAAGGCTGTTTCAAAAAACATTTGAAACAGCCTTCAACAAAAAAACGTATGGAGGTTCGTCCGAAAACTATTTTTTATGAGCCATCGCTTTTCCTTTTTCTACATAGCTCATATCGCCGAATGATTCCAGAGTGAATTGCCCATCTTTATATGTAACTTTGCATACAGCCGCATTGCCCATGTGGCTGGAGCCGGGGTTCTTGCCCGAACTGTCGAGATCGGACAAAAAGATGCCGAGAGCCATTCCGTGGGATACCAGCAGAATGTTGCCGCCTCCGTTTGCCGCCTCTTTTTCGGCTATTTCACGAATCGCCTTTTGACCACGTGCTTTTACATCGAAATAATTTTCAGCCATTCCTAATGTATCCAGTTCTTTCACTGCTCCCAGCATGTCTTGCAACAATGTCGGCTGGGTGGACAAGGCATCCATAAACTCTTTCAGTCCTCTGAAATGCATATATAAAGCGGCGTCACCCCACATTTTCGGATTCAGGTCGCCTTCGTAACTGCCGAAATTGGTTTCGCGTACGGCAGGCATTTCCGTGATGCTCAGGTTTTCCTGCCCTTTACTGTTCAATACGATCCGGGCGGTTTGACGGGCACGTCCCAGATCGCTGGAATAAGCGGATTCAAATTCGATTTCTTTCAATCCCAGACCTAAATATTCCGCTACTTCTACGCCGGCTGGAGTAAGCGGCGTATCCGACCAGCCTTGTACGCGGTCGAGCGTATTCAGCATGGTTTTACCGTGACGGGCAAAATAGAAAGTAACGGTATTGTCTTTTTTGTCACTTGTTTTTTCCTGAGCAAAAGAAGCGCCCATGATACTTAATAATGCAATTGTAATGCTTAAGAATCTAAATGTTTTCATAAGAGATATATTAAAAATTAAAAGTTGTAAATTAAAATTATCTTAATGATTTCCCTTTTTCAACATATTGCATGTCGTTGAAGGAAACGACGGAGTATTTTCCATCCTTGTAAATTATTTTAGTTACGCTGGCATTGTGCAGGCCAGCTTTAGCCTGATCCGGATCGAGAAGTTGGACAATCGAGGAAATGGTTAATCCGTGGCAAACCACCAGGATGTTACCTCCACCGGCTTCGACAGCTTCGGTGGTTATTGTCTCCATGGCTCTTTTGAGGCGGGTTTCGATAGCCTCCCAGTTTTCCGCCAGCTTTTCCGGATCGGAAGCTGCGATGTTGTCTGCCATTTCAGGAATTGTCAGTTTATCCATCGGTTTGTCTCCTGCCGATTTTGCCGATGCGGCAATCGCTACTTTGTTGAAATCGCCTTCAAATGAGCCAAAATACCATTCCCGCAAGTCCTTTGTTTCGGATCGCCTGACATTCGTATTGTGTTTATTGAAAGTCATCACTAAATCGGCGGTTTCACGGGCGCGACCACTGTCGCTGGTGTAGATAGCGGTGAAAACCGTATCCTGCAGGCCACGCCCCAGATCTTCTGCCACTTCCACTCCGGCGGGAGTGAGCGGGCTGTCTGCCCAGCCTTGTACACGATCCATCGTATTGAAAATGGTTTTACCGTGGCGGGTTACGTACAAGACGACTTCCTTGCTTTTGTTTTCTTCTGCCTGTTCTGTTTTAGTTCCGGTGCAGGAAAGAAGATTTCCCGGAAACAAAAGCGTTATAAATAAGTATAAAAATACCCGTTTCATAAGTTTGATAATTAACGATTAAAAGAATTATGTTTATTCAGAATCTGATTTTTGTTTTAAATTCAAGGGTGAACGGACGGATGTAAGTTCCGCACAAAAGATTGTCGTAAAGCGCTTTCGCCTGTTCAGCCGTAGTCGTATTTGTTCCGGAGATAGAACCCTGTGCACCGCTTTGGTTCAACAGATTCACGGCGCTGATTCCGAAATCGATGTTTTTGTCGTATTTGAAATTCAAGCCGGCAAATGTTTCCCAGCGTCCTGCAAAAACCAAGGTGTTGGGATAGTTGGCATATTCTTTGCTGAAATAACGGGCGCTCGCCCATATATTGAATTTACCATAGGTATAACTCGGATCGATTTCGACCAGTGTTTTGGATACACTGCGGGCAACATTTCCGCTGAAGTCGTAATGCTCGCCCCATTTCGTTGAAAAAGAGTAGTTTTCGTATTTCGGATTTTGCAATGTCAGTAAAACGTGCAACTTAAATCCTTTGAACGGCGTAAACAAGAGGTCGGTAGTCCATCCGATGGTGTTCACGTCGTAGCCATTGGTTTGTTTATCGGTTTCGATAACTCCCGGCGAAACTTCCTTATTGAATGTCGAATTGTTCTTGAAATTGGTGCGTTTGATTTTGGTTACTTTGGAAACTAAGCTCACTATCGGATGGTTGAAATACACGCCGGCAGAGAATCCGGGGATTTCGCAGGTTTCGATAGCCGGGTCGTCCGCTCCGGCATACATGCTTAATTTACCAGCTTGCTGGATGTACATTACATCGGCAAGGAATCCTGCATTTCTGAACGCTTTATACGTAGCGGTTGCCGTTCCGGTAATATTGAACCAGTCTTTTTTGATGGGAGATGTGTTGCCTGAAACCCATTGGGTTCCACCGGCTTTCCGGTCGTCTGCCGAATACCAGTCGCCATCGATCCGTTGCCATTCCAGCCGGGTTCCCAGATCGAGAGACAGTTGATTGTTGATTGTCCATTTTTCACTTCCGACCAAAGCCATTTTGTTGTCTATACCATTGTAGTATTGCATGGCGGCATTGTAGTTTCTGTTGCCGTATTCGTCGGTTTTTTTCACCCATTTTGTCCCGTCAAACTGTTCATAAATCAAAGCGCGGGGATTGGGAGCGGCTTCAAATTGATAGCTGTATGTAGCCATAGTGGCTTTATCGATATTGTAATACCAATTGTGAAGGCCGACCATCCAATGATGATTGTCCGATTTTTTACTCAATTCCAGACGAGCCATCAGCGTATTTTTCTCCGAGCTCGGAGCGGCAATCATCATCCCGTTTTGTACCGGACCGGTATAAGGCGCATCGGGATTATCGGCGTAGAAATAGCGGTTGTTTCCGGCTTTGGGTGTATCATCCTTTCCGATACCTTGTATAATAGTGGTAAGATACGGGTTGTACATCCCTGAATTGGCGTAATGATAACGGAGGGTATAATCCAGTACAGTGCCATTGGAGAGCTTGTGATCTCCCATCAAATCAATGACATGCGATGTGCTCGCCAAGTCTTTCATAGCGTCCCAGGTTTCTTGTTTTCCGGTCAGGGGGTTAACGACATGCAACAGCCCCGATTGTTCCAGATAGGAATCGTTTCCGATGCGGAATCCGGGTATTTGCTCCACTGTTCCGTCTTTCCGGTAAGTGTAAGGGCTTTGTTTGCCGCTTATGACCTCGTTATAAGCAAATTTGTACTGAATAGCGATTTGTCCGTTTGCGTATTTTTTACTCAAAACTCCTTTGTACATCTGGGCTTTGTCTAAGAAGGAAGAAAAATTAGCCCGAAAAGTTCCCGGATTCATATCGATGAAGGCGGTTAAAGAGTAATAAAATCCGTTTTTCAGAGGGCCGCTGATGCCAATATCTCCTCTGAGCAGACCGTAAGAGTTTGTGGCAAAAGCAGCTGAACCTTTGAATTTTTCGCTTCCCCGGTTGGTAAATGTACTGACCGATACGCCTATGTCACTGGCTAAAATGGCGGTTTCGGCCACATTGAGTACGGAAAATCTGGCAATACCGGCATCTTGTCTCCATACGGCAGTCGGCGACTGTCCCATGTAGTCGTAAGTTACAGGTAATCCGTTTTCCAGAATCGTAGTGCCGCCCACGCTGGCAGGCAAACCGATATTCACACTTCGTGGTCCGCTTTCGGAAGACGCATTGAGCATCACGTTCGCCGTTTCTCCAGCTTTGGGAGCTGAAGTTTTTGTTGTGTCTGTGTCGGATTTTGACGCTACATTTTGTGCTGCGACGGTTCCTGATCCCGTCGTCAAAGCAAGGGCTGTGATCAAAAAAGCCCATTTGAAGAAATTCTTTTTCATTTTTGTAAAAAATTTAAATTAAACAATCAGGGTTTTCCATATTTTTACAGTACGGTTATATTGTATTATTCCTTTCCAATCCCTGGTTTCCGTTTTTATTCATTATATTTAAAGTTTAAAGACAAATGCGTTAGTTTGACGCAAGGCGCAAATGTATTTTTGATTTTTTATATTTGAATGGTTTTATGTGTTAAAATAACGCACTTGTGTTGTGAAACATGTTTTTGATGCAACTGCCGGATAAAAAACGATTAAGAAGAAAACCGACGAATCGCATGATTTATATTTAATTGCTTAACTTTGTACCATACTATAAGTAAAATCATAAACAAAAGTCTTTCAACTGAGATGGCAAGCAAGGTATTTGGTTTATATACATCGGAAAACATTCATCCCGGTTTTTCCATAAATTGCGTAATATTAAGCTTTTACAAGGGAAATTTAAAAGTTCTATTGTATAAGTTTAGTTTGAAAAAATATTGGGCGCTTCCGGGTGGGTTCATGTTGAAACACGAAGATGCGGATCAGGCGGCATACCGGATATTAAAATCCCAAACCGGTTTGTCGGATGTCTTTTTGAAGCAATTTTACTTGTTCAGCGACCCACAGCGAACGATTATGGAACAAAACATCCGCTTTGTCCATCAGAATGCAACGAATGAAGAAGAGGGAAAATGGCTTTTGCAGCGATTTGTCAGTTTGGGGTATTATGCGCTTGTCAGATACGAAGAAGTGGAATTTCCTGAAATAGAAAGAGAAGATTTCCAATGGTACGACGTTGACCAACTGCCGGACCTTTATTCGGATCATCAGAAAATCATCGAAAAGTCCATCAAGGGAATCCGGAACATGTTGCCGGTTTTTCCGGTAATTTATAAATTGCTTCCGGATAAATTCACCATGTCGGAATTGCGGAAAGTATATGAATGTTTTATAGGAAAAGCGCTGGATCGCCGGAATTTTCAACGGAAGGTATTTTCCGAAGGGTTTATTGTTCCGTTGAATGAAAAGAAAAGCACCAAAATATATAATCCTACCAAGCTGTATTCGTTCAATTTCGCCAAAAAAAAAATATTTTATCAGGATATGACTGATTTGGATGATTGATGGCTGACGGCTTAGGCGTTGTCAGGAAATAAACGTTACAAAAACCTGGATTGCTTCGCTCCGCTCGCAATGACGACCCTCCCGTCATTGCGAGCGGAGCGAAGCAATCCAGTAATGCCGGTAATGAAAAAAATGTA
>JAISYG010000003.1 GCA_031270075.1 Dysgonamonadaceae bacterium | reverse complement strand
ACGGCGGCACAGTAGGCGCCGCCGCCGACGAATTCGGCGAGATCTGGCTACCGATTTAATTAGTGATTAATTTTTAGTTTTTAATTTTAGTTTCCAAATATGAAAACAAGTAAACAAACTGTATTTTATGCGAGCCTCCTGCTTGTGAGCCTGGGTTTGGTTGTAGGCTCGTGCGAAAAAGAATGGCCGGAAGCAGGCGAAACAATCCCCGTCCGTTTCCTGTTGCAACAGGCGCCTTACGGCGAAGGAGAATCGCTAACGCGCAGTTCGGCCTCCGGGATAGAGGAAGAAGCGTTGTCGGTAGTGCCGTTGGGCGATAATCTGTATCTTCATGCGTCGCTGGAAGTAGTGCCACCGGAACCGACCCGCGATGCACTGACTTTTACCAGTGGCACGCAAATTATTGTAGCGGCCTATAAAGACAGCGAAACGACCGCTACGGACATCGCCGTCTACGAGGTAAGCAGCGGCGGCTCTATTGCTCCACACGTTTCCAATCCCGAATTATCGGTTCCGGCCGGCACGTATACATTTGTCGCTTATGCCTACGATGCCGTTACATCGTTGTCGCCGCTGAGTGAAGTAACCTTGTCGCCGGCAAACAGCAATAACGAAGAAAATTTCCTGTGGGGCAAGACCGCTACACCGGTAGTGATAGCAGGGGGCAATCCAAATACGGTGTCTATCACGATGGCTCGCCGGATGTCGAAAGTAAACGTAGAAGTTGCGACATCGCCTGAAGCATCGAATTATTACATTACCTCTATCAGCGATGTTCGGGTAGGTCCGGGTTACACGGCGACGATGAGTATAAAAGGCGGAACTTTTTCCGATCCGAATTTTATAGCCCAGTACGTTTCTTTCGGAAGCATACCGGCTAATTCTACAGTGATTACGAGCGCCTCCCGTCTGGTATTTACCAACCAGGCGAATGAAACGGATACTACGACGGTAACGATTGGGTCGATAACTATCAATGGAATCCCCCTGAACAATTTCAACCTGAAAGCTGTGTTTAAGAAACGATTGGCGCTCAATTGCAATTATACCATTCAATTGGAAATCAAAAAAGGCGTTCGGTGGGCGGGATCAAACATTTACTGGGATGAAGTTGGACAAACGCTTACGTTTGCCCCGCATGGTGACAGGAGTAAGGAGAAATACCAGGGTGTATTTTTTCAGTGGGGTTCGCTGGTAGGGATTGATCCTAGTCGGTATAATAATGCTGTTGCATGGGGCACCGGTAATACTGTTTACGTTCCAGTCTACAATGCGATCACACCGAGTAACAGTTCATGGACTGCTGAAACTAATCAGCTTTGGAATGATATTCCTTACGTTTCTGATAATATTGCTGCTTCTGATGTGAGTACCGATAATCTTTCTGGAGCAAGCACTTCCGCTAATTATGTAAGTCAGAAAGGCGACATCTGCCGTTACCTGAGTAGTGGAACGGGAGGCACCGGAGTAGTGTCGGGTACTTACCGTATGCCAACTGCGAATGAAACTCATTACGGAGATAGTAGAGGATCTGCTTATCAAACTATTAATCCTTCTAGCGGTAATTGGTTGAATGCCAAACCCCTTGTTAATGGCTATTGGTCACGTACAACGTATTCGACATATGATTGGGAGGATATTACCAGTCTTATTGCTAATAATGCTGCTGGTACATACGAAGATATACCGTCTGGTGGTAATTATAGCGGTTACTCTCGCTTCCCCGCGTCGGGGCAACGTGAAAACGTCGGTCTGCTGAAACATATTAGCGAGTACGGCTTCTACTGGAGCAGTTCGGCCTACAGTATGGGGCCCAGTGCGTACTACATGCGCTTCAGCTCTGGCTACGTGCCGGCCACGAACAACTGCTATAGGAAGTACGGATTGTCCGTGCGGTGCGTTCTCCAAGAATAGAGCGGCACTTGTTTCTGTTCATTGGATTGATTGGATTGATTGGGCGTCTTGCCGGACACTGAAAAAAAACGGTTTTTCGGCTCTATCCCCTAAATAGTATACTCCTCCAAATCAATCAATCCGGCTCGCAAAGCATATTTAGTAGCTTCATGCACATTATTGATGTCCAATTTACGGAAAATGTTCCGGCGATGGGTGTTGACCGTATGAAAACTCAGGTTTTTTTCGTAAGCAATTTCTTTGGTGGTTTTACCCATAGCAATTTCATGCAATACCAACCGTTCGCTGGTTGTAAGCGGAGAATCGAGAACAGAAGTCGGCACTTCTTCGCGAAGCACATGCACCGCCGTTTCGCAGAGATAGGGTTTCCCGAGAATAAGGTTTTGAAAAGCGGATACAATTTCTTCCCGGCTGTCGTTTTTCATCACGACACTATACGACTGGTCAGACTGTAATACTTGTCGTAAAAAAGGTTTCGATAAATCATCGGAAAAGAGTAACCAGAGCGATTGCGGGTAACGCTGTTTCATATTCATTAATTGAACATCGGAAAGATCAAATAAAGTATAGTCCAGCGTTACTATCGCATCGGGACAGGCATTCAGATATTCTTTCAATTCGCTACGGGAACTTACTTGGATAATCTTGTCGCTATACGCCAATTGCCGGAGCAACGAAATAATTCCTTCTCCTGTGATATATTGATTATCAGCTATGATAAATAGACGCATAATGATAGATAAGTAATAAACGACAATTGTCTGCAAAAGTAATTCAAAAGAATGATTTGGGCAAATGAAAGAATAAAAATACCATAAATGTGTTATTGTAAAATTCTTTTTTCAGCGTTATCTTTGCAGCCAATATTTTATTTAAAGTAATTGTATATGGCAGCTATTGTAAAAAAATTGACGGATTTGATCGGTAATACTCCTTTGTTGGAGTTGAGCGCTTACGAACAATCCAAGCACATTGAAGCGCACATTATTGCAAAATTAGAGTATTTCAATCCGGCGGGCAGCGTGAAAGACCGTATCGCTTTGTCGATGATTGAAGATGCGGAACAGCGCGGCGTTTTAAAACCCGGCGCTACCATTATCGAGCCTACCAGCGGTAATACCGGCGTTGGATTGGCTTTCGTTTCAGCTTCAAAAGGGTATAAACTGATTCTTACCATGCCCGAAACCATGAGTTTGGAGCGTCGCAACCTTTTGAAAGCCTTAGGCGCTCATCTGGTATTGACTCCCGGCGCTGAAGGAATGAAGGGCGCTATTGCTAAAGCCCAGGCTTTGCGCGATGAAACGCCGGGTGCCATCATCTTGCAGCAATTCGAAAATCCGGCCAACCCCGAAGTGCACAGACGCACTACCGCTCAGGAAATTTTACGGGATACCGACGGAAAAGTCGATATTTTTGTATCGGGCGTAGGTACGGGCGGTACGGTGAGCGGTGTAGGTGAAGTCTTCAAAAAACACAATCCTGACATTCAAATTGTAGCGGTAGAGCCTAAAGATTCTCCTGTGTTATCGGGCGGCACTCCCGGTCCGCATAAAATACAGGGTATCGGCGCCGGTTTTGTGCCTAAAACCTATCATGCCGGCACGGTGGATGAAATTGTTCAGGTATCGAACGACGATGCGATCCGTACCAGCCGCGAACTGGCGAAAAGCGAAGGATTATTGGTGGGAATTTCGTCCGGAGCAGCGGCTTATGCGGCAACCGTATTGGCTCAAAAACCCGAAAACAAAGGGAAAAACATTGTGGTTATCTTACCCGATACCGGCGAGCGTTACCTTTCTACTATTCTTTACGCTTTCGACGAGTATCCGTTGTAAGACGGCTTAGGGGTTAATCCTCTGCAAGGTACAAAACACAAAGCAATCCGGTGATAATCCCATATCACCGGATTGCTTTTTTATTAACGTCCTTCCAATGAAGGTAAATCAACCGAATCAATCGTTGTTCATCATGATGGCAAAGGTGCGCGCACGACCCGGAGTGGCCTGCACTTTTTCAAAATCTTCCTTGCTTCCGACAATAATTTTATCGTATTCCTTCAAGCCGGTACCGGCCGGTATCAGGTGTCCGCAAATCACGTTTTCTTTCATACCTTCCAATCGGTCGACTTTGCCGTTGATAGCCGCTTCGTTCAACACTTTCGTAGTTTCCTGGAACGATGCCGCCGACATAAAGCTGGTGGTCTGTAATGCCGCTCGCGTAATACCTTGCAATATCTGGTTGGCTGTTGCAGGAACCGCATCGCGTACTTCTACCAATTTCAGGTCGCGACGTTTCAATGCCGAATTTTCGTCCCGCAGTTTCCGTGCGGTAACAATCTGGCCGGGTTTCAGGTTGGGCGAATCGCCGGAATCCATTACTACTTTCTTTCCCCAGATACGATCGTTTTCTTCCATCACTTCGTTTTTATCCACCAACTGTTGTTCGAGGAAACGGGTATCGCCCGGCTCAACGATTTCCACTTTGCGCATCATTTGGCGAACGATGACTTCAAAATGTTTGTCATTGATTTTCACCCCTTGCAAGCGGTAAACGTCCTGTACTTCGTTCACGATGTATTCCTGTACGGCGGTCGGCCCGTTGATAGCCAGAATGTCCGAAGGAGTAATCGCCCCATCGGAAAGCGGCGTACCGGCACGCACATAGTCGTTTTCCTGCACCAGAATCTGTTTCGACAAGGAAATCAGATAGGTTTTGTATTCGCCTGTACGCGAAGTTACGGTTACTTCTCTGTTTCCGCGTTTGATACGGCCGAACGAAATTTCTCCGTCGATTTCAGAAACCACTGCCGGGTTAGACGGGTTACGCGCTTCAAACAACTCGGTTACACGAGGAAGACCACCGGTGATATCGCCTGCTTTACCCACAGCGCGAGGAATTTTTACCAGGACTTCACCTATTTTCACCGTATCGCCTTCTTCTTTCACTACGTGCGCTCCCAGCGGGAGGTTGTAGGTTTTCAGCACCGTACCGTCCGCATCTACGATATGAGCGGCGGGCACTTTGGTTTTATCGCGCGATTCGATGATGATTTTTTCCCGCAAACCGGTTTGTTCGTCGTATTCGTTCTTGTATGTAATATTTTCGACCACATTTTCAAATTCGATCTTACCGCCCACTTCCGATACAATGACCGCATTGAACGGGTCCCATTCGAGGACAACATCGCCTTTTTTCACCCTGTCGCCGCTCTTGAAGAACAATTTGGCAGCATAAGGAATATTGTGTGTGGCTAAAACAATTTTCGTATTCGGGTCGATGATACGCAATTCCGCCAAGCGGCTGATAACAATTTGGGATAGTTTTCCGGTTTCATCTTCCGCCGTTACCGTACGTAATTCATCGATTTCCAAAATACCATCGTATTTAGAAGTAACATTATTTTCAGCGGCAATGTTCGATGCAATACCCCCCACGTGGAATGTACGCAAAGTTAACTGGGTTCCCGGTTCGCCGATAGACTGGGCGGCGATAACTCCCACCGCTTCGCCTTTCTGTACCATCCTGCCCGTAGCTAAATTGCGTCCGTAACATTTGGTGCAAACGCCTTTCTTCGATTCGCAGGTTAATACCGAGCGGATTTCCACCCGTTCGATAGGCGATTCCTGAATTTTTTGCGCAATGTCTTCCGTAATTTCTTCGCCGGACGATACCAGCAACGCTCCGGTAATCGGATGTTGAATATCATGCACGGAAACACGTCCCAGGATGCGTTCGTAAAGCGAAGCGACTACTTCTTCGTTGTTTTTCAACTCGGTAGCTACCAAGCCGCGCAAGGTGCCGCAGTCTTCTTCATTGATAATCACATCGTGCGAAACATCGACCAGACGGCGGGTCAGATAACCGGCGTCGGCTGTCTTCAGAGCCGTATCGGCCAAACCCTTACGGGCACCGTGAGTCGAAATAAAGTATTCCAACACCGAGAGGCCTTCCTTGAAATTCGACAAAATCGGGTTTTCGATAATCTGACCGCCTTCCGCTCCGCTTTTCTGCGGTTTGGCCATCAAACCACGCATACCGGACAGCTGACGGATTTGTTCCTTGCTACCGCGCGCACCCGATTCCAGCATCATGAATACGGAATTAAATCCTTGATTATCTTCGCGAAGCTGTTTTATCAAAATATCGGACAAACGAGAGTTGACGTGCGTCCAGGTATCAATAATCTGGTTATACCGTTCGTTGTAAGTGATAACCCCCATGTTGTAGTTATTCATGATTTGTTCCACTTCATCATAGCCTTCCTGTACGATACTTTCTTTTTCTTTCGGGATAATAATATCATCCAGATTGAACGACAATCCGCCTTTGAAAGCCATGGTATACCCCAGATTCTTAATATCGTCGAGGAACTGAGCCGTCCGCGCCACTCCGCACACTTTGATGACTTTACCGATAATATCGCGTAACGATTTCTTGGACAATTCTTCGTTGATGTAACCTACTTCTTTCGGTACAAATTCATTGACCATAATGCGGCCTACCGATGTTTCCAGCGTATGTTTAATGGGATTTCCATCTTTATCAATATCATCCACATAGGTGTAAACAGGAGCGTGGACATCGACTTTTCTTTCGTTGTAGGCAATAATCGCTTCTTCCGGTCCGTAAAATCGCAGACCTTCACCTTTGGCGCCTTTACGCAATTTGGTGATATAAAACAACCCCAATACCATGTCCTGTGAGGGAACGGTAATCGGAGCGCCGTTGGCAGGATTCAATATATTGTGCGAAGCCAGCATCAGCATTTGCGCTTCGAGAATGGCTTCATTTCCCAACGGAAGATGCACCGCCATCTGGTCACCATCGAAGTCGGCATTGAAAGCCGTACACGACAGTGGGTGTAACTGGATGGCTTTCCCTTCAATCAATTTCGGCTGGAATGCCTGAATACCCAAACGGTGCAAAGTCGGAGCGCGGTTCAGCAACACCGGATGCCCTTTCATTACGTATTCCAGGATGTCCCAGACAACCGGTTCTTTCCTGTCAACAATTTTCTTGGCCGATTTCACTGTTTTTACAATACCACGGTCAATCAATTTGCGGATAATAAACGGTTTGTATAATTCAGCCGCCATGTTTTTGGGAATACCGCACTCGTGCATTTTTAATTCCGGCCCAACAACAATCACCGAACGGGCGGAATAATCGACACGTTTACCCAACAAATTCTGACGGAAACGTCCCTGTTTTCCTTTCAAACTGTCGGACAAGGATTTCAGCGGACGGTTGGCGTCGGTTTTTACGGCACTCGATTTCCGCGAATTGTCGAACAGCGAATCAATGGATTCCTGCAACATGCGTTTTTCGTTCCGAAGAATCACTTCAGGCGCTTTAATATCAATCAAGCGTTTCAGACGGTTGTTGCGGATAATCACCCGGCGGTACAAATCGTTCAAATCGGAAGTGGCGAAACGTCCGCCATCCAAGGGTACCAAGGGACGCAATTCGGGCGGAATGACCGGTACTACTTTCACAATCATCCATTCGGGACGGTTCTTTCCTTTCGACATACGGAACGATTCGATGACTTGCAACCGTTTCAATGCTTCGTTTTTTCTTTGTTGTGAAGCGTCTGTACTGGCTTTATAGCGCAAGTCGAAGGAAAGCGTATCCAAATCCAAGCGTACCAAAAGGTCGTAAATGGCTTCGGCGCCCATCTTTGCAATGAATTTATTGGGGTCGGTGTCGTCCAACTGCTGGTTTCCGACAGGCAAGGTATCCATGATTTCCAAATATTCTTCTTCGGAAAGTAAATCATAGATGTCCCGATTGGGAACTACGCCCGGTTGGATAACGATATAACGTTCATAATAAATGACCGAATCCAATTTTTTGGTCGGCAATCCCAACAAATAACCGATTTTATTCGGCAACGAACGGAAATACCAGATATGCGCCACAGGCACTACCAAATGGATGTGTCCCATGCGCTCCCGGCGTACCTTTTTTTCGGTAACTTCCACACCACAGCGATCGCACACGATCCCTTTGTAGCGTATCCGTTTGTATTTTCCGCAATGACATTCGTAATCTTTTACGGGACCAAAAATCCGTTCACAAAACAAACCGTCGCGTTCGGGCTTGTATGTCCGGTAATTGATGGTTTCCGGTTTCAGGACTTCCCCGCTGGATTGCGCCAGAATTTCGTCCGGGGAGGCCAAACCGATAGATATTTTAGTAAAGCTTTTTGCCTTGTTTTCTTTTCTAAATGCCATAATAAGTTGATTTTTTATTCAAGAGTAATATTCAACGCCAAACCGCGCATTTCGTGCAACAATACATTCAACGATTCGGGAATACCCGAATTCGGCATTGGGTCGCCTTTCACAATCGCTTCGTACGCTTTTGCACGACCTACTACATCGTCGGACTTAATCGTCAAAATTTCCTGCAAGATATAAGAGGCTCCAAACGCTTCCAACGCCCAGACTTCCATTTCCCCGAAACGTTGACCGCCGAATTGCGCTTTACCTCCCAACGGTTGTTGGGTAATCAGCGAATACGGTCCAATCGAACGGGCATGCATTTTGTCATCGACCATGTGGCCGAGCTTCAGCATGTAAATCACGCCGACCGTAGCCGGTTGGTCGAAACGTTCGCCGGTTCCGCCATCGTACAAATAGGTTTTTCCGTAGCGAGGAACGCCGGCTTTGTCCGTCCATTCGTTCAAATCGTCCAGCGAAGCGCCGTCGAAGATAGGGGTGGCGAATTTTACATCCAGATTTCGGCCTGCCCAACCCAAAACGGTTTCAAAAATCTGACCCAGGTTCATACGCGAAGGCACACCCAGTGGATTCAACACGATATCGACAATGGTTCCGTCGTCGAGGAAAGGCATGTCTTCGTCGCGAACAATCCGCGAAACAATCCCTTTGTTCCCGTGACGGCCGGCCATCTTGTCGCCCACCTGCAGTTTCCGCTTTTTAGCGATATACACTTTCGCCATCTGAACAATTCCCGTGGGCAGTTCATCACCAATCGTATAATCGAATTTCTGCCGTTTCAGTTCGGCGTCATATTCCTTGTATTTTTTCAGATAATTGACAATCAAGTCGCGTATCATTTCATTTTTCGCCGGGTCGGTAGTCCACTTGGATAACTGTACGGTGTTGAAATCAATTTTACTCAATTCGCTACGGCTGAATTTCACGCCTTTGGCAATTATTTCCGCATTCATGAAATCTTTCACGCCTTGCGAAGCGCGTCCTTCCGTCAAAGTCAGCAGTTTATCAATCAAGACGCCTTTCAGTTTGGCTACTTTTTCATCGAATTCGTCATCCAATTGCGGAAGTCTTGCTTTATTTGTCAAGCGCGCTTTGTTTTTCTTCACTGCTTTCGAGAACAAATTCCGGCCGATTACCACACCGTTCAACGATGGGGAAGCTTTCAATGAAGCATCTTTCACATCGCCGGCTTTTTCGCCGAAAATGGCGCGGAGTAATTTTTCTTCTGGCGAAGGGTCGGATTCGCCTTTCGGCGTAATCTTGCCAATGAGAATGTCGCCCGGCTCCACACGCGCTCCGATACGGATAATACCGTTTTCGTCCAAATCCTTAGTAGCTTCTTCGCTGACGTTCGGGATATCGTTGGTCAATTCTTCGACTCCGCGTTTCGTTTCGCGAACTTCCAGAATATATTCGTCCACATGTACGGAAGTGAAAATATCTTCGCGTACCACCCGTTCACTGATGACGATAGCGTCTTCAAAATTGTATCCTTTCCAGGGCATGAACGCTACTTTCAGGTTCTTACCCAAAGCCAGTTCGCCGTTTTCGGTCGAATAGCCCTCGGTCAGAATCTGGTCTTTTTCGACGCGGTCGCCTTTACGGATAATCGGACGCAAGTCGATGGAAGTATTCTGGTTGGTTTTCCGGAATTTCGGTAATTGATAGCTTTTAACGGACGGTTCAAAGCTGACAAATTCTTCGTCTTCTGTCCGGTCGTATTTGATATCGATGCGAGAAGCGTCCACAAATACCACTTCGCCCGCTCCTTCGGCTGTGATTTGCGTGCGGGAATCCCGAATCAACTGTCCTTCCAGACCGGTGCCCACAATCGGAGCTTCGGGACGCAACAAAGGTACTGCCTGCCGCATCATGTTTGAACCCATCAAAGCGCGGTTCGCATCGTCGTGTTCCAGGAAAGGAATCAGCGAAGCGGCAATCGAAGCGATTTGCGTGGGCGAAACGTCCATCAATTCTACTTCTTCGGGCGCTATCACCGGATAATCCGCATCCTGACGCGCCTTAACGCGGTTGCGGATAAAAATGCCTTTGTCGTTTAGAGGCGCATTCCCCTGTGCAATGATTTTGCCTTCTTCTTCTTCTGCCGTCAGATAAATGATGCCTTCGTCTGTTAAATCCACTTCCGAATGGTCCACTTTGCGGTAAGGTGTTTCGATAAAGCCCAGGTCGTTGATTTTAGCATAGACGCAAAGCGACGAAATCAAACCGATATTCGGTCCTTCCGGCGTTTCGATGGGACATAAGCGTCCGTAATGCGTATAGTGTACGTCGCGGACTTCAAAACCCGCCCTTTCGCGCGACAAACCGCCGGGGCCTAAGGCCGACATACGACGCTTGTGCGTAATTTCAGCCAGCGGATTGGTCTGATCCATGAATTGCGACAAGGCATTTGTTCCGAAGAAGGTATTTACTACCGACGAAATGGTTTTTGCATTAATCAAGTCGATAGGCGTAAACACTTCATTATCGCGCACATTCATTCGTTCGCGAATCGTACGCGCCATACGCGCCAAGCCGATTCCGAACTGGTTGTAAAGCTGTTCGCCGACTGTACGGACGCGGCGGTTGCTCAAGTGGTCGATATCGTCCACATTGGCTTTCGAGTTAATCAACTCAATTAAATATTTGATAATCTCGATGATATCTTCTTTCGTCAGCACCTTGACGTCGATAGGCGTGGTCAGATTCAGTTTTTTATTGATCCGGTAACGTCCGACTTCACCTAAATCGTAGCGTTTTTCCGAGAAGAATAGATTTTGGATTACTTCCCTCGCACTGGCGTCGTCGGCCGGATCGGCGTTCCGCAACTGGCGATAGATATACACTACCGCATCGCGTTCCGAATTGCTCGGATCTTTCTGCAGAGTATTGTAAATAATTGCGTAATCCGTTTGATTCTGATCTTCGCGATGCAACAAAATGGTTTGTGTGCCCGATTCGATGATATCGTCGATATGCGAGTCTTCCAATACGACTTCACGGTCGATAAAGACTTCGTTCCGTTCGATGGAAACCACTTCGCCGGTATCTTCATCTACAAAATCTTCGACCCATGTTTTCAGGACGCGGGCGGCCAATTTCCGGCCTACATATTTTTGCAAGTTGGATTTGGTAACCTTGATTTCTTCCGCCAGATTGAAGATTTCCAAAATATCTTTATCGCTTTCAAAGCCGATGGCCCGCAAAAGCGTTGTTACAGGCAATTTCTTTTTACGGTCGATATAAGCGTACATTACATTGTTTATATCGGTCGCAAATTCAATCCACGAACCCTTGAAGGGGATAATGCGGGCTGAATACAGTTTGGTCCCATTGGAATGCAAACTTTGCCCGAAGAAAACCCCCGGCGAACGATGCAATTGGGATACAACGACCCGTTCGGCGCCGTTGATAACAAAAGTTCCTTTTTCAGTCATGTAAGGAATCGGTCCCAAATACACATCCTGAACGACTGTATCGAAATCCTCGTGATCGGGATCGGTGCAATACAATTTTAATTTGGCTTTTAAAGGAACGCTATAGGTCAATCCCCGTGCGATACATTCATCAATGGTATAACGCGGCGGATCGATATAGTAATCCAAAAATTCCAATACAAAGTTGTTACGAGTATCCGCTATCGGGAAATTTTCCGTATACACTTTATACAGACCTTCGTTTTTCCTTTTTTCAGGAGGCGTATCTAATTGTAAAAAGTCTTGAAACGACTTGAGTTGTACTTCGAGGAAATCCGGATATTGATACGGATTTTTAATCGAAGCAAAATTGATTCTTTGATTATTGTTTGCTGTTGAAGACATGGATTGCGAAATTTGGAACTGAATGAATGAAATTAACATATACGATGAACAGAACGAAAATAATGAAAGGAATGAAAAAATAGTTCTTCATTTCCTCCATTATTTTCATTCTCTTCTTCAACGAGAGAAGCACGCATTATTTAAGTTCAACTTCTGCTCCAGCTTCTTCCAATGATTTCTTCAATGCTTCCGCTTCATCTTTAGCTATCCCTTCTTTCAAAGGAGCGGGTGCACCATCAACGATGTCTTTTGCTTCTTTCAGACCCAGACCGGTCAATTCTTTTACTAATTTAACGACAGCCAATTTGTTTGCACCGGGGCCTTTCAGAATCACATCGAAAGATGTTTTTTCTTCGGCGGCTTCGGCATCGCCTCCGGCAACAGGACCGGCAGCCACAGCCACAGCGGCTGCTGCAGGTTCGATACCATACTCGGTTTTCAAAATTTCAGCCAGTTCGTTCACTTCCTTTACGGTCAAATTTACTAATTGTTCAGCAAAAGCTTTTAAATCTGCCATTTTTGTATAATTTTAATTGTTTGTAATTTTACTTTTAATACTTTATCTCTCCGAGAGAGTTTTTAACACACCATGGATGGTTTGTCCACCCGATTGCAGAGCCGAAATAACATTCTTGGCGGGCGATTGCAACAAGGCAATTACATCGCCAATCAGTTCGTTCTTGCTCTTGATAGATACCAACAGGTCTAGATTCTCTGCGCCCACATAAAAGCTTTCTTGTACATAAGCCGCTTTCAGTTTCGGGATATCCGTTCCTTTGGCAAATGTTTTGATCAGCTTGGCGGGGCTGTTGGCATTGTTCGAAAACAGGATAGCCGTATTCCCCTTCAATGCGGGATCCAAGGCAGAATAATCTTCTCCTGTTTGTTCCAGGGCTTTCTTAAATAAGGTGTTTTTTACAACTACCAATTTAATTTCCTGTTTATAACATTCCCTACGCAGATTGCTTGTTTTTGCTGCATTCAACGTAGCGATATCCGCCAAATAGAAGTTCGTGTAGTCGCCAAGCGTAGCCGTAATCTGTTTAATAACAGTAGTTTTATCTTCTTTTCTCATGATTCAAATCTTTTAATTTTCTTCTACCGATTTAGGATCGATTTTCAGACCCGGACTCATTGTACTTGAAAGATAAACACTTTTAATGTACGTACCTTTAGCGGCAGTTGGTTTTAACTTCATCAATGTATTGACAAATTCTTTGGCGTTGTCGCGAATCTGTTCGGGAGCGAAAGACACTTTCCCGATCGAAGTATGTACAATACCGGCTTTATCCACTTTGAAGTCGATTTTACCTTGTTTTACTTCTTTCACGGCCGTAGCCACATCGTTGGTAACCGTACCGCTTTTCGGATTCGGCATCAAGCCACGGGGGCCTAACACACGTCCCAAAGCGCCGATTTTACCCATGATAGCCGGTTGGGTGATAATCACATCCACATCCGTCCATCCGCCTTTGATTTTGTCGATATACTCATCCAGACCCACATAGTCGGCCCCTGCTTCTTTGGCAGCAGCTTCCTGGTCGGGATTCACCAATGCGAGAACCTTAATTTGCTTACCTGTTCCGTGAGGCAATGAAACCACGCCTCTTACCATTTGGTTAGCTTTACGGGGATCAACACCCAAGCGGACATCAATATCCACGGAAGAATCGAATTTGGTGGTCGAAATGTCTTTCACCAAAGCAGACGCTTCTTTTAAGGTGTATGTTTTCCCTGCTTCAATTTTGCTTAAAGCCAACTTTTGATTCTTTGTAAGTTTACTCATAATCTCTATTGAAGTTTAATTGTTTACAGGGAATGTTCCCTTCACTGCTATACCCATGCTACGGGCTGTTCCGGCCACCATTTTCATAGCCGATTCAACCGTGAAACAGTTCAGGTCGTTCATTTTATCTTCTGCAATCGCCTTCACTTCGTCCCACGTTACTTCGGCCACTTTCTTACGGTTCGGCTCGGCCGACCCGCTTTTCTGTTTCGCGGCTTCCAGCAACTGGATAGCTACCGGCGGATTTTTGACGATAAACTCGAAAGACTTGTCAACATAGTAAGTAATTACCACGGGCAATACCTTACCTGCTTTGTCTTGGGTTCTGGCATTGAATTGCTTGCAAAACTCCATTATATTAATACCCTTGGAACCTAAAGCCGGTCCGACGGGTGGAGAAGGGTTTGCTGCTCCTCCTTTAATCTGTAATTTTAGCTGTCCAGCAATCTCTTTTGCCATTGTTTTAATAATTTAGTTTATAACTCACGAATAAAATTAAAAAAGGAAAGATCGAAAAGCGTAACCTGCTCGAACTATTCTTTTTCAACTTGCAAAAACCCCAATTCCAAGGGGCTTTTCCGTCCGAATATTTTCACCATGACCTTGAGTTTTTTCTTGTCGGGATAAATCTCTTCGATTTCACCGTGGAAGCCGGTGAATGGGCCATAGTTGATTTTGACGGTTTCACCTACTATATAATTGATTTCAAATTCTTCGGCTTGTTCCTGCAGTTCGTCTGCCTGTCCCAAAATGCGGCTTACTTCCGCAGGACGCAAAGGAACCGGTTCGTTGCCTCCGAGAAAACCGATAATATAGTTGATATTTTTCAGAAAATGCACGACTTCTCCTACCAGGATTGCTTCAATAATAATATAACCCGGAAGAAAAGCGCGTTCTTTGTGCACTTTTTTGCCATTTCGATTTTGAATAATCTTTTCAGTGGGAATAATGACTTGGGTAATATAATCCTGTAGATTATTATTTCGGATTTCCGCTTCAAGATATTCCTTTACCTTGTTCTCTTTACCATTAACAGCTCGTAGAACGTAATATTTTTTTTCCGGTTCCGACATACCTTTATTTAAAGATAATGTTGTAAAACTGTGAAACTATCCGTTCAAAACTGTAATCGATGGCAAATACCACCAATGCCATAACAAGGGAAACGGACATGACAACGACTGTACTACTGGACAATTCCTGACGGGTAGGCCACGAAACTTTATGTACCAGTTCGCTGTATACTTCTTTTATGTAATTAATAATTTTGTTCATACTATCAACTATTATGCACGGGTTGAAAGGCTCGAACTCTCGACCTACGGTTTTGGAGACCGTCGCTCTACCAACTGAGCTAAACCCGTATGCTTAACAACTATCATTCCGCGTCAAGCGCGGAATCTCCTTCTAACAGCAATTAACTATTATCATGAGATGGCGGGACAAGCCCGCCATGACACGATGTTTTCATTTATTCTATGATTTCCGTAATCTGACCGGAACCTACGGTACGACCGCCTTCACGGATAGCAAAACGCAAACCTTCGCTACAAGCTACCGGATAGATTAATTCTACGGTAATTTCCAAGTTGTCGCCCGGCATTACCATTTCGGTTCCTTCGGGAAGCGTGATTTCACCTGTTACGTCCAAGGTGCGAATATAGAATTGGGGACGGTATTTGTTGTGGAACGGAGTATGCCGACCGCCTTCTTCTTTCTTCAATACATAAACCGAAGCTTTGAATTTGGTATAGGGTTTCACCTTGTTCGGGTGAGTGATGACCATACCGCGTTTCACTTCGTCTTTGTCGATACCGCGAAGCAGTAAACCTACATTATCGCCGGCTTGACCTTCATCCAGAATTTTACGGAACATTTCCACACCGGTTACAACCGATTTCTTTCCTTCTGCACCTAAACCGATGATTTGAACTTCTTCGCCGGATTTGATGATACCGGTTTCGATACGACCGGTAGCAACGGTACCCCGACCGGTGATGGAGAATACATCTTCAACAGGCATCAAGAAAGGTTTATCAACGTCGCGTGGAGGCAGCGGAATCCAAGTATCCACAGCGTCCATCAATTCCATGATTTTTTCTTCCCATTTCGGGTCGCCGTTCAAGCCACCCAAGGCGGAACCTTGGATTACAGGAGTATTATCGCCATCGAATTCATAGAATGAAAGCAATTCGCGCATTTCCATTTCAACGAGTTCCAACATTTCGGGGTCGTCTACAATATCTACTTTGTTCATGAAAACCACCAATTTCGGAACATTTACCTGGCGAGCCAAAAGGATGTGTTCACGGGTTTGAGGCATCGGACCATCGGTAGCAGCAACGACGATGATAGCACCGTCCATTTGGGCGGCACCTGTAACCATGTTCTTCACATAGTCGGCATGTCCCGGACAGTCTACATGAGCATAGTGACGATTAGCCGTTTCATATTCAACATGAGCGGTATTAATCGTAATACCTCTTTCTTTTTCTTCCGGAGCATTGTCAATAGAATCGAATGACCGAATTTCCGAAAGACCTTTTTTTGCTAATACGGTAGTAATAGCAGCTGTTAAAGTAGTTTTACCATGGTCAACGTGACCAATCGTACCGATGTTAACGTGAGGTTTCGACCGGTTAAACTTTTCTTTTGCCATAATTGTACTTGTTCTTTATTTTTAATAATTACTGAATAACTGACTTGAAATAAATAAATAAATATTAGAGCCGGTGCCGAGACTTGAACTCGGGACCTCTTCCTTACCAAGGAAGTGCTCTACCGCTGAGCTACACAGGCAACAAAAGAGCGGAAGACGGGACTCAAACCCGCGACCCTCAGCTTGGAAGGCTAATGCTCTATCGACTGAGCTACTTCCGCGGTTTCTTTTATCGTGGGCAGAGATGGATTCGAACCACCGAAGACGTACGTCAGCTGAGTTACAGTCAGCCCCATTTGGCCACTCTGGTATCTGCCCTGAGTATTTCGTTTTCCTTTTAAACTTAGCAACTTTCAACACTTTGAAGTTCTCGCTTTCTTTTGTGCTTCCCCGAAATTCTTGTCGGATTGAACCCGGTCGATCCTGTTTTTTGGCTCTTTGAGCCTCTTGTCGGATTCGAACCAACGACCCCGAGATTACAAATCACGTGCTCTGGCCAACTGAGCTAAAGAGGCGTAAATTGAAGCGGATGCAAAGGTAGGAATTCTTTTTGAAATGACAAAACTTTTCAAACTTTTTTCCAAAAAATCTTGTCAAAAGTTACAGCCTCACCCTTTTTGCCTTATGCATTCCTGCAAAAAACTCCTGCAATGGATTTTATTTATTAAATTCGGCTTATAACTCTATTTTTTGAATAAATTCCATACCTTTGTATTTCAAATAGTACAAATAGCCACTTGAAGGGGTTTGTTCTTTTTGAATGATTCAAAATCTAAAAAACAATGGTTAAGAAAGTTGCATTTTTATTGCTTATCGGTTTTCTATTGGTTACAACATCTCCTGTTTCGGCAGTGCCGGCTGTTCCTTGGCCGGTGGAAAAAATCCAACCGGACGGCAGTAAAATTTCCGTTTATCTCCGTGGAGATGAAAAAGTGCATTGGATGGAATCGCCGGATGGATACACATTAATGTACGGTGCCGGTAAATACATCGTTTATGCCGAACAGGATGCGCAAGGAAATCTGGTGCCTTCCAAAGTGAAGTTTGGCAGTCAATCGGCTCAAACGGAGGGCTTGAAAAAAGGACTGCGTTACAGTCCGGCGCAAGTGCAGGCTTTGAAAGAAATCTGGACAGTCGTTTCCGATGCCGGCGACGCGCCCCTCCGCTCGTCCGGGCCGCAGAAGGTCGGCAGTACTACCGGCCAAAGAAAAGCGCTTTGCGTATTGATGGGATTTAAAGACCGGCCCTTCGGAAAGAGCCGGGAGGAGTTTGAAGCCCTCTTCAACCAACTGAATTATTATCCTCCCAACGGCTCTGCCAAAGGCAGCGTGCGCGACTTTTTCAAGGAAAACTCCTACGGGCAATTAGACTTTACCGTAACAATCGCCGGCCCCTATATTGCCGATTATGACATGAGTCATTATGTCGGTCAATCTAACGACGCCGGTTATCACTGGTTCGCGAAGGAAGCGGCAGAAAAAGCTGCAGCCGAATTGAATCTCAATGAGTTTGCAGACAACGGCGTTCTGGAAACTTTCCATATCCTTTTTGCCGGATACGGTGATGAAGCCATCGTCGACGGAAAACAAATCTGGTCGCATAAATGGCAAATAGCGCCTATTACTTTGGATGACGTCCGCGTTTCTGTTTATTCCTGTTCGCCGGAATTACGCGGTAGCAGCGGAAATAACACCACTTATGTGGGGGTGGTTTGCCACGAATTGTGCCACGTGTTCGGAGCGCCCGATTATTATGATACCAATGGCGATACAGACGGCGCGTATATAGGCGCCGGCAATTGGGACCTGATGGCCGGCGGCAACTGGAACGATTCAGGCCGCCAGCCGGCTCACATCAACATGTTTCAGAAAATACTTTACGGATGGGTAACACCCACTGAATTGACTTCCTTTGCGGAAATAACCGCCATGCCGCCTTCGGCCGAAGAACCGGTGGCTTACACCATCCGGGTGAACGACAACGGTGAACAGTATGTGCTGGAAAACCGGCAGAAGTTGGGATTCGACTCTATGGTACCCGGCACCGGACTGCTGGTGTGGCATGTGCATCCCCTGGCTTTGAGCGGTTATGCGAGCAATGCCGGGCATCCGCAGCAAATGTATCCCGTAGTAGCGTCTTCTTCTTCACAGATACCGGACGGAAGTGTAAGCTCTTACGGGAGCATCAATTCTTGCGGGACACCCTTCCCCGGAAGCGCCGGCAAGGATGCGTTTACCGGCCGGACCACGCCGGCCATGTTTACGTGGACGGGCATGGAAACCATCTCAAAGCCGCTGACCTCCATCAAGGAAACGGGCACGACCGTTTCGTTCCGGTTTATGGACGGAGCAACCGTTCCGGTTACCAACCTGCAGGCGGAGGTAACGGGCGGCACTGTAGCGCTGAGCTGGACGGCGCCTTTCCACGAGGCGGTGCTGGGCTATAAAATCTATCGCAACGATGTGTTGCAATATACTATCAACAACTCGTCGACAACTACTTATACGCAAAGCAATGTTTCTAACGGAACGTACGAGTATGGAGTGCGGGCTTTCTACGAAGCGTCCGAATCGGAAACGGAAACCGTAACTGTTACCGTGAGCGAAGGATCCGGCACGTACCTCCTGCCTGTCAGTAATTTGCAAGGAAACGCTACGCTCGATAAAGTTTCGCTGAGTTGGACAGCGCCTTTCAGTGGAGGATGGATGGGAATTTCCGGCAACTATTATACATCTTACGGTGTTGAACAAGAATGGGAATCATTTCAGGGAACCTATTGGAGTCCTGCCGATTTGATGGGATTGGCAGGTTACAAAATTAGCAAGATAAAGTTTGTACCCAGCGAAAAGGAAGCAACGTATGAAGTGATGATTTTCAAAGTTCCCACCGAGGGAGATCCGGTGGCGATTTACAGGCAAAATGTTCCATCCGCTTCATTGAATTATAACCAAATTTATAATGAAATCACATTGAATACTCCGGTTGAATGGAATCCGGCAGAAGGTTTAATTGTGGGTCTGCAAATTCATTCGATGGGTGGATGGTATATTAGTGTGGATAACGGTACGTTTCACGAGGGAAGAAATCTATTCTTTGATAAAGATGGCTGGTACACTTTTGAAGATTTGGGTATTCCGACAGGTCGAAATTTCTGCCTGGCGGCTTATCTCGACGGTGCAAGCGGCACCCCGGCAGTGTTGAGTTCAACGCTGGAAAATCATTCTTCGGGACATCCGGCGCTGTTGTTGAAAGACGCAATAGCCCATACCCCTTTCCTTCAAAAAGCAAAGAAAAGCAAACGGTTGAAAGTTGCCGATATAGAAGTCAACACCCACGAGGATAAAGCCCCGGCGCTGATCAGATACATGATTTACCGCGATGGCGCGGCAATAGGTGAAACCACCACCACTGCATTTGAAGACGGCCAATTAAACTCAGGCACTACCTATTCCTATTGTGTTTCGGCCGTTTACGGTGATAATCTGTCGGAAAACGTTTGCATAGAGTTGACTACGTCCAGAGTAAACGGTATACATGCTGTCGATGCCGCTGCATTGAAGTTTTATCCGAATCCGGTAACACCGGGTCAGGATTTTTATGTAAGAACGGAAACGCCGGATACGCTTATTCGCATCTATTCGCTTTCGGGAACGCTGGTAAAACAGCAGCAAGCTACGGGTGTAGAAACGAAGATGAATGTACGGCTTCCGGCGGGAATGTACATCCTGAGCGCCGGCAAAGAGAAAACGAAGATAATTATCCGATAAAAAAGCACAGGCAGCGTTTATCCGACGCTGCCTTCCAGACTGACTTGCAGGAGTTTCTGCGCCTCAACGGCAAACTCCATCGGCAGTTTATTCAACACTTCCCGGGCATAGCCGTTGACAATTAGGCCAACGGCCGCCTCTGTAGGAATGCCCCGCTGGTTGCAATAAAACAACTGGTCTTCGCTGATTTTAGATGTAGTAGCCTCGTGTTCTACAATGGCCGACGGGTTCCGGATATCCATGCGGGGAAAGGTATGGGCGCCACAGACGTCGCTCAACAGCAGACTGTCGCATTGCGAATGGTTGCGGGCGTTTTCCGCTCTTTCGTTGACACGTACCAGTCCGCGGTAACTGTTTTGACTTTTCCCGGCGGAAATGCCTTTGGAAACAATCCGGCTACGGGTGTTTCTTCCGATATGAATCATTTTCGTGCCGGTGTCGGCTTGCTGGTAATGGTTGGTTACAGCTACCGAGTAAAATTCACCCGTCGAATAATCGCCCGACAGGATGCAGCTCGGATATTTCCATGTAATGGCCGATCCGGTTTCGACCTGTGTCCAGAACAGTTTGGCGTGTTCGCCTTTGCAATGTCCGCGTTTGGTTACAAAATTGTAGATGCCGCCTTTGCCGTCCTTGTCGCCCGGATACCAGTTCTGCACCGTCGAATATTTGACTTCCGCGCGGTCTAACACAACGATTTCCACGATGGCGGCATGTAACTGGTTTTCGTCGCGCATGGGGGCGGTACATCCTTCGAGGTAACTTACATAGGCATCTTCTTCCGCCACAATCAGCGTTCGTTCAAATTGCCCGGTGTTTCGGGCATTGATACGGAAATAAGTCGATAATTCAATCGGACAGCGCACGCCTTTGGGAATAAACACAAACGATCCGTCGCTGAACACAGCCGAATTTAAGGCGGCAAAATAGTTGTCGCGATAGGAAACGACGCTTCCCAAATACTGTTTGACCAAATCGGGATGGGTTTGCACGGCTTCGCTAAAGGAGCAGAAAATAATCCCTTTTTCGGCCAATGTATCTTTGTAAGTGGTTTTAACGGAAACGCTATCCATCACGGCATCGACCGCCATGCCAGCAAATACTTTCTGTTCCTGCAGGGGAATACCTAATTTATCGAAGGTTTTCAGGAGTTCCGGGTCTACTTCGTCCGGGCTTTTCGGACTTTCTTTGGGTTTCGGGGCGGCGTAGTAAATAATATCCTGATAATCGATGGGCGGAATGTCAAGATGCGCCCAGACGGGCATCGGCAGGGTCAACCAGTGCCGGTAGGCTTTCAGGCGGAAATCAAGCAGCCATTCCGGTTCGTTTTTCTTGGTGGAAATGATTCGTACCACCTCTTCATTCAGACCCTTAGGAATACATTCGGTGTGAATATCGGACGAGAAGCCGTATTCGTATTCTCTGTTGGTAAATTCGTTTAATATATCGTTTGTATTGTCTTGCATTATATAATAACGGTTTCAATGTTTTCGGAAGTCCATTCTTCTACTATCATCAGTTTGTTTTTATTGTTTCTATTTTGCAAAGGTAACAACTATTTATTACAAATAATCAATCCTGTACTCCTCCGGCAGAAAGAGGATTTCGCCCCGCAGCATAGCTTCATCGCCCAGCAGTGAGAAAACGCTGGCATAGTACGATTCTTCGACCACGTTTTCCGGTTGCTTTCCGGTAATAACGCCGTGACAAAAGGCTTGTGTCATTTCGATGGAACCGTCGCCGGCTGCGCCAATCATGCTGGAACCGTCGCCGGCAACGATATTCGGCAACAGGAGAACGCCCGGGTCGTTGGAGGCGGTTTCGGCATTCCAGCTTGTGCCGGCAAAAACGGCATTGTTCATCACGCCGGCTTCTATCTGGCCGATTAATTGCCGGATTCCACTGCGCGGACGCGGTTCTTCGCTGTAAAAACGGCCTTTGGAGAGTTCAAACGTTCCTTTCGAGCATAAGATCTGTTCGCCCATACCGAAATGTTTATTGGATATAACCGACTCAAATGTCATCGTAACGCCGTTGGGATAAGTATAGATAACCGATACATTGTCGAAAACTTCCCTATTGTCTTTCCAGTGAACGATACTGCCGTGTCCCATCACTTTTTCGGGCAGCAGGCGCATAGCCCATGTCCCATTCTGTAATTGATGACAGGCGAGTTCCGTCATCAATCCGCGCGAATATTCGCGGTAAAGTCGCCAGTTGATTTGTCTTTCGAGGCTGGGTTCGGGCGTTTCACGACGCCAGTTGTTGTTGCGGAACCAATAATTACGGACATTGACCACGTTTCCGACTTCCCCGCTGTGAATCATTTCCATGGCTTTTACATACTTGGGGTCGTAGAGTCGTTGTTGCCCGATAATCATTACAAGTCCCGACGATTTCCAGGCATCATACATCCTTTTGCAATCCTCTATGGTATAGGCCATCGCTTTTTCGCAGAGAACAGGTTTGCCGGCATTCAGTGCGTCTATGGTTATCGAAGCATGGCTGTTCAAAGGTGTGGCAATGATTACACCCTTTACATCGGGATTTTCGAGTAATTTACGGTAGTCGGTATAGCATTTCGCATGGGGAAGAAGCGCTGACGCCTGGTCGAGATGGGGTTGATAGGTATCGCACAAGGCTACTATTTCCGCCTCCGGCAGAGCCAATAGATTATTCAAGTGGAAAAGTCCCCTCGAACCGGTTCCTATAATGGCCAATCGGGCTTTTTCACCGGTTATTTCTTTCTTTGCCGAATCGGTACATGATTCCAGCCATGGGAAAAGCGACAACGTCAATCCTGCCGCGCCGAATATTCCGGCTTCTTTAATAAATTCTCTTCTGTTCATACTCTTTTGTTTGTATTTCCTATCTCGCTAATTGTTGCTTTAGTTCCTTTTTTACACCTTATGGTGTAGGCTGTGTAATTTTCGTAGTTGCTCAAAATACGTGGACGTTCGTTATCGGGTGCGGCGTATAGGGCGGTGGAAAGCGCTTCGGCTATGAGCGGAGATACGCCTTTAACGACGACAAGTTCTTCGTTGGCACAATATGCATTCGTTAACGGATTTTTGATATGTCCTTCCCGTTGCGGAGTCAATCCCGAAACGGAAAGAGCGTTATCGGCCAACTCCAAATGACAGGCGGCCACGCCCGATTGCGCCACATGCTCGACCGCCACCGGCCAGTAATCGCCGTATGGGTGCGTACCGACAGCCAGCACCGAACTATTGCCGAAATTGACAAGCGCCCGGCCGATGGCATGGGATGCTAATAGTTGGTTTACCGCTTCCAATGCAAAACCTTTGGCAATTCCACCTACATCTATCTGCGTATGGCAATTACTAAAGGTAACGGCGTTTGTGTTTCTATCTAAACGATAAGGTATGGCCGGAGGATGCGTTTCGTACCGGGAGAGTGCCGTTACGTCAAAATAGCCCCCGGTCTTTTTCCTGCTGTTTTCGCAATATTCAAGGAGCGTATATACCTGTTTATCCGTAATCATACAGGTTGGCGTGTCCCGCCGGTTTAGTTTTCCGATTTCGCTGTTTGCATCGAAACGGTTAAACAGGCTGTCCATTTGTTTAACCATAGCGAACGCCTGTTCAATGATTTGTTTGGAAAATTCTTCATCCGGTGAAACCAATATCATTTCCAGAACGGTGTGCATCGCTTCGACGGAAGCATAAGCAACAGGCGTTTCGGGATTTTTCCGGCTAAAGACAAACTCAAACACTGCGGCGCAATTTACGAAATAGAAACTTCCATAAGAGCCTGAACGCTACTATCAGGATGTACAAGACGATGGTGATAGTAACGACATAACCGATCTGGGAGAACAGTTCCACCCACGCCGTATCGAAATAAATGATGGCGGCAAGATTGACTGTGTTGGCGACTGCAAAGCAAAACGCCAGGATAGTTAGTTCGTACTTTTTTCTGCGGACTGTCAGTGTCAGTATCGTATCTTTCATGATTTGAAACTTTTTGCGCCCAAAATTAGTGAAAAAGGCCATAAGTTTATACTATTCTGTCCGATTTAACAACTTTTCAATTACTTTCGGGAAATAACGATATTCCAGGTCATGTACTTTAGCCGCTACTTCATCCGGTGTATCGGCAGGCAAAACTTCGCATCGCGCCTGAAAAATAATCTGCCCTTCGTCGTAATTTTCGTTGACGTAATGAATCGTAATCCCCGTTTCGGTTTCGCGATGGGCAACCACCGCTTCATGCACATATCTGCCGTACATTCCTTTGCCGCCATATTTCGGAAGCAGGGCGGGGTGAATATTGATGATTTTACCGGGATAGGCCTGCAATAGACGGGCGGGCACTTTCAAAAGGAATCCGGCCAAAACAATCCAATCAATAGCATACTCCTGTAATAATCGCAAAACATCGCCGTTCTCAAATCCGTTTTTCGGGAAAGTAAACGATGGAATTTGCAGATCTTTTGCCCGTTGATGCACGTATGCATCCGCTGTGTTGCTGATAATTAGCGGAAATTCCCATCCCGCTTTGCCGGAAAAATACCGGACGATATTTTCCGCATTTGAACCTGAACCCGAAGCCAATAATGCAATTTTCTTCATACCTGTTTCTACGCCTTATGATGCACATTAATTCATTAACTGTGCAATTTTTTACTAAAATCCTTTTTTCTTTCAGGAAAAATGCTTTCCTTTGCAGGCGCAAAAGTAAACTAATCTTTTATAATAATTAATTAAAAATTAAAAATTATGTCACAAATTGCAGAAAGAGTTCAAGATCTCATCGCAGACAAGTTAAGTGTGGAAAAATCGGAAGTTACACCCGAAGCAAACTTTACAAATGATTTAGGTGCGGATTCTTTGGACACTGTAGAACTGATCATGGATTTTGAAAAAGAATTCAACATGAAGCCGATTCCCGACGATTTGGCTCAATCCATTCAGACGGTAGGCGATGCTATTGCTTATATCGAAGCGCATGCTAACGAAGGTCAAGCCTAAGCATACGATTTACTCTATTAAAACCGTATGGAATTAAAACGAGTTGTAGTAACAGGTCTGGGAGCCATTACTCCATTGGGCGACAATGTGAAAACGACATGGGAAGCCATGACGAAAGGAGTGAGTGGGGCCGGACCTATTACTTTGTTTGATGCCACCAAGTTCAAGACCCGTTTTGCATGCGAGGTCAAGCACTTCGATCCGAATACACATTTCGACCGGAAAGAAGCCCGGAAAATGGATCGATATGCCCAATTTGCCCTTGTTTCGGCTCAGGAAGCCATCGAGGATGCGGGATTAAATACCGAAGCCGTTGATCCGAACCGCGTAGGCGTTGTTTTCTCTTCCGGTATCGGAGGCATCGGAACGTTCGAGCAGGAAATCGGTTATTATTACCAGCACGAAGAGATGGGGCCGAGGCTGAATCCGTTCTTTATTCCGAAAATGATTGGCGATATTGCAGCCGGTCATATTTCCATTTTGTACGGATTTCGTGGGCCTAATTTTGGTACGGTGTCGGCTTGTGCTTCTTCTACCAATGGTTTGGTGTCGGCTTTCGATATCATCCGTTTGGGAAAAGCGGATGCGGTAGTAGCCGGTGGCGCCGAAGCGGCGGTAACCGTTTCGGGTATCGGTGGTTTCAATGCTATGAACGCCCTTTCGACACGGAACGATTCGCCGGAAACAGCATCGCGCCCTTTCAGCGCCAGTCGCGACGGGTTTGTGATGGGCGAAGGAGGGGTCTGTTTGGTGTTGGAGGAAATGGAACATGCTTTGGCGCGCGGCGCTAAAATCTATGCCGAAATCGTTGGAGGCGGCGCTTCCGGTGATGCTTATCATTTGACGGCTTCCCATCCGGAAGGTTTAGGTGCTATTTTAGTGATGCGCAATGCTTTGGATGATGCCGGTATGGAGCCGGATGCTATCGATTACATCAATCTCCACGGTACTTCTACTCCGGTGGGCGATCCGTCCGAATTGAAAGCCATTGAAGAAGTGTTCGGTGAACATGCTTTCCGCTTGAATATCAGTTCAACTAAGTCAATGACCGGCCACATGTTGGGTGCTGCCGGTGCAATTGAGGCTTTGGCTTGCGTGTTGGCTGTGCAAGACAATATCGTTCCCCCAACCATCAATCATGAACCGGGCGATGATGATCCGGAAATTGATTACCGGTTGAATTTTACCTTTAATAAGGCGGAAAAACGGGAAGTGCGGGCGGCTCTTTCCAATACCTTCGGGTTTGGAGGACACAACGCTTGTATTATCGTTAAGAAATTTATGAAATAAACAGCTTGGCGTACTATTTTGTTAAGGAATAAAACCCTTTCATCGCAGTGATGAAAGGGTTTTTTTATATAGAACAACCGGGAATACCGGTTAAACCGGTGTTATTCCTGAAAATTTTGGCATAAAAGTTGATAGTATAAAAAAGAAGGCTTATCTTTGCCTCGTGAAATTTGCTGGAAATCAGCGAATTATATAAAATATTTTACAATAATAGTTACAAAAGCAACGCAAGAAGGGCATGTACGGAAGCAAAAGAAATAGATATACCGGCAAGGAGGTTCACCCCCTTGTTATCGGGGTATATAACAAAATGGAACTCCTAAAATCCCCCCCCCATGTAGTTGCGATTCAATAAGTTATACAAAAGCATCTCTGCTTCAAACGATTGAAGCAAACGCAAGAGTAACGACAAGTCCGTCCGGTATTTCTTCCCAACAGGAAGAATACCGGACGGGCTTTTTTATTTCTGCCAGATTTTTTTTATCGGTATAGGCGCTTAGAGCGCACCATTTAACGGGTTTATATTCTTCTTGTTGGTTCATATTCTACCATCCGCTTAACGAGATTGTCGAATATCGTTTCCATGTGATTTCTCCT